>AP026798.1:326898-653797 GCA_033127725.1 Bombiscardovia nodaiensis
GCGCGGGCAGGGCATGAAAGACAGGCGGCAGCGGGCCGACCCGCAAGATGCCGAGCGTTCGGGCGTGATTGTGGCCACCATGCAGGCCGTGGTGACGCGCATCCAGGTGGCGCAGGGGCAGAAAGTCGAGAAGGGCGACCTGCTCGTGGTGCTGGAGTCCATGAAAATGGAGAACTACGTGTACGCGCCCGCCCGGGGCAAGGTCCAGCGGGTCGATGTGAGCGTTGCCGAGGGCGTGGACCCCGGGCAGACCCTGGTGGAGCTGGATTTGGGCGGCGGTGACGACCCTGAGTCGGAGCGGGACGGTGTCAGCGCTGAAACTCCGGCAGACGCGGCGCCCGCAGTGCCCCCGGTCGATCTTTCGGCGGGGGCAGTGACTTCGAAGCCTTCAATGTCCTCAGAACCGGCAGACGCAGCAGAACTGGCGAGCTCCGAGAGTCCAGAAGGAGGACAAGCATGAGGCAAGACACATTGCAAGAGCCTACAGGCACGAAAGTGGCCGCCAGCGTGCCCAAGCCAGCAACCGCTGCCCACGAGCCTCCAACCCGGCAGCCAGTGAGGCAGGCCATAGCCCAGGCAGCGAGTCTGGCGAAAGCGGCGGAAGAGCGGGCGCGCGACCGTCAGCACGCCAAGGGCAAGCACACGGCCCGGGAACGCCTGGACTTACTCTTCGATTCGGATAGTTTCGAGGAAATTGGCCGTTTTGCCGGAGGTGACATCGCAGGCGGCAAGGCAGGCTCGGCGGTCATCACTGGATTCGGACTGGTCTATGGGCGCAAGGTGGCCGTCTATGCGCAGGATTTTTCGGTGCGCGGCGGCACGCTTGGTCAGGCAGAAGGGCGAAAAATCTGCCGGCTGATGGACCTGGCTATGGAGATTGGCGTGCCGATTGTGGCCCTGATTGACTCGGGCGGTGCTCGCATTCAGGAGGGCGTGGCGGCCCTGACCCAGTACGGGCACATCTTCCGCAAAACCTGTCAGGCTTCGGGCTTCGTGCCGCAGATTTCCTTGATTTTGGGCCCTTGTGCGGGCGGAGCCGTCTACTGCCCGGCCCTGACCGACCTGATTATCATGACCCGGGAGAACTCGAATATGTTCGTCACCGGGCCGGACGTGGTCAAGGCGGCGACTGGCGAGGTCATCAGCATGGACGAGTTGGGCGGTGGCCAGGTACACGCCTCCACTTCTGGCGTGGCCCACTACCTGGGTGCGGACGAGGCGGATGCGATTGACTACGCGCGCACGGTTTTGGCTTATTTGCCTGCCAATGCCAACGAATCGGCACCGGTCTACGCCTACGCTTCCGGCCACGCCGAGCGCCAGGCAGCCAAGCGTCTGGCCACTATCATACCCGAGAACGACCGCCAGCCTTACGATGTGCTCGACGTGATTCGCGCCCTTGTGGACTACGGCGAATTCGTGCAAGTCCAGGAGCTCTTCGCGCCCTCGGCCGTGGTGGGATTCGCCTGCCTGGAGGGGCATCCGGTGGGGCTGGTGGCCAATCAGCCGCTGGTCAACGCGGGCAGCTTGGACGTGGATTCCTCTGAAAAAGTGGCCCGGTTCGTGCGCCTGTGCGATGCGTTCAACCTGCCGGTCATTACGCTGGTGGACACCCCTGGCTACAAACCCGGTGCAGACCAGGAGCACGCGGGCATTATCCGCCGCGGGGCCAAGGTGATTTACGCCTATGCCAACGCGCAGGTGCCGCTGGTGACGGTGGTTTTGCGCAAGGCTTTCGGCGGTTCCTACATTGTGATGGGTTCCAAGTCCATCGGCGCCGACATGAACTTTGCCTGGCCCAGCTCGCAAATTGCCGTGTTGGGCGCTCAGGGGGCGGTCAACATTATCCACCGGCGGGACCTGCAGAAGGCCAAGGAGTCGGGCGAGGATGTTGAGGCCTTGCGCGCGCAGCTGGTGGCCGACTATGAGGTTACGACGGTCAACGCGAATCTTTCCCAGGAGATGGGCGAGATTGACGCCATGATTGACCCCGAGCAGACCCGGGAGGCTGTCGCTGGTGCCCTGCGCACGCTAGCCTTCAAGCGCCGGCAGCGATTAGTTGACAAACACCACGGAAATCAGCCCCTATGAGCAGCCACAAAACGCAATCGCAAGAATACTTTCGACCAGAACATCGCCAATTTGAGGAAGACAATACTATGACAAATGCATTCTTTATTCAGCGCCTAGTAGACCAGGAACCCCACGCGCTCATGTTCGCCGGTCAGTCCACGCCCTGGCCCGCAGCCCTGGCCGACCAGGCGCAGGATCCCACAATCGAAGGGCTCTTGAGGGAGCACGCTGAGTCCGCTTCCCGCCTCTTGACCGCGGTGTCCGCCGACCTGCTGGCCACCAACGGCCGCGAGCTCGACCTCTTCAGCTACCGGTCCAATGCCGCCAAACTTGGTGCCGCCGCCGACGCTTCCGTCTCAGTGCCAGGCATCGCCCTGGCCCAGCTGGGCGCTCTGATTGACATGGACCAGCTGGGGTATTCGCTGGCCCAGGTGCAGCCCAAGGCGCTTTTGGGCCACTCCCAGGGCATTATCGGCGTTCACATGGCTCAGGCCATCCAAGCCGCTGGCTTCCTGGAGGCGGCCAGCCGCCAGATTGACCAGATTCTCGCCATTGCCATGCTCATCGGCAGCGCGGGCACCCGCCAGGCCCGCAGGCTCGGCATCCACTCCCGGGGCGAGGCTACGCCCATGCTCTCGGTGCGGGGGGCGACCCGCCAGCAGGTCCAGATTCTGATTGACCGCCTGCCCTCGGTCAAGGGGCCCATCAGCATCGCGGTCACCAATGCTCAGCGCCAGTTTGTTCTTTCGGGCTATCCGGAGGATTTGGCGGCTTTCGCTACGGAATGTGGCAAAGAGTCCAAGCGCCAGGCCCAGCTGCGTGAGAGCAAGGTGCGCGGCGGTACGCCCTTTGCGCCCGTTTTGGAGTACTTGGACGTGACGCTGCCCTTCCATTCCCCGCTCATGGCCGACGCTGCGGAGGAGGCCACCGGCTGGGCCGCTCGCTGCGGTTTGGACACCGACCAGGCTCGGACCTTGGCCCAAGAGGTATTGCTGAATCCGGCTGACTGGGCCGGTCAGGTCAAGGAACTGATGCAGCATTGCAACCCCAGTCAGCTCTGGCTGGTGGACCTGGGGCCGGGGGAGACGCTGGGCAAGCTGGCGGCGAACGTGACCCAGGGCAGTGGGGTGGGAGTAGTGGAGGCCAGCAGCCAGGCCCAGCGCGCCGCCCTCTCCACCCTGGAAGGCGAGCCCGAGCGCAGTCAAAATTGGGCTGATTTCAAGCCATCCCTCCTGCGCACTCCCGCTGGTCAGAAGATTTCGACGGCTTTCTCCCGCCTGACCGGCAAACCTCCGGTGCTCCTGGCGGGCATGACACCGACCACAGTAGAGCCGCAAATCGTTGCGGCGGCTGCCAATGCGGGCTACTGGGCCGAGTTGGCTGGTGGCGGCCAGGTGACGGCAGAAGTGTTTGACCGGCACATGAAGGCGCTGGTCAGCGAGCTGGACGAGGGCCGCACGGTCGAGTTCAATGCCATGTTTATGGACCGCTACCTGTGGAACCTGCAGTTCGGCTCCCAGCGCATCGTCTCGAAAAAGCGCGAGTCCGGTGCCCCAATCGACGGCGTGGTGGTCTCCGCAGGCATCCCTGAGCTGGACGAGGCCCAAGAGCTCATATCCCAGCTCAACGCGGACGGCTTCCCTTACGTGGCCTTCAAGCCCGGTACGGTGGACCAGATTCGCCAGGTGGTGGCCATTGCCAAGAAAGTGGCCCCCAAGCCCATTCTGATGCAGGTGGAGGGTGGAGCGGCTGGCGGCCACCACTCCTGGGAGTCCCTGGATGACCTGCTTTCGTCTACTTACGGGCAGGTGCGGCAGTGCAGCAATATTATTTTGGTGGCGGGCGGCGGTATCGGCACCCCCGAGCGGGCGGCGGACTATATCTGCGGCTCCTGGTCGCGCGCTTACGGCCTGCCGGACATGCCCGTGGATGCGGTGATGATTGGCACTGCGGCGATGACGGCTAAGGAGGCGGGTACCAGCCCGGAGGTCAAGCGGGCCCTGGTGGCCACTCCCGGCATCGACATGAGCCAGCCTGACCCTGACCCCTTTGCTCCGATTGGTGAGCGCTGGGTGCCTTCGGGGCGTTCGGTGGGCGGCGTGGGCTCGGGCTTGAGCCACTTGCACGCTGATATTTACGAGCTGGAGAACTCGTCGGCTGTCTGCGGCCGGCTCCTGGTGCGGGTCATGAAGCACCCGGAGGAGCTGGAATCACGCCGATCCGAGATTATCGAGGCCCTGGGCAAGACCGCCAAGCCCTACTTTGGCGACCTAGCGGAGATGACATACTTCCAGTGGGCCCAGCGCTTTGCCCAGTTGGCCTGCCCCTGGGCGGACGACACCTATATTGACCGCTTCCTGCACTTGCTGCGCCGGATTGAGGCCCGCGTGTGCAGCAAGGAGTCGGGCGAATTCCAGTCCATCTTTGCAGACCGCGAGGATGTGCGCGAGCCCGAGCAAGCCCTGCAGTGCTTGGCGCAGGCTTACCCGCAGGCTGGCGAAATCAAGGTGGTCCCGGCGGATGTGGCTTGGTTCCCCGTTTTGGTGCGCGAATACCCCAAGCCCATGCCGTTCGTGCCGGTGATTGACAACGACCTCCTGCGCTGGTGGGGGCAGGATCAGCTCTGGCAGTCCGAGGATCCGCGCTATCCGGCCGATGCTGTCCGCGCTATTCCTGGGCCCATCTCGGTGGCGGGCATCACGACCGTAGACGAGCCAGTGGCTTCGATTTTGGGCAGGTTCGAGCAGGCGGCCCTCAATCGGGTGGCGCAAGAGTCGGGGAGTGCTCCCGTTGAGGCTTACTCCCAGCTGGCTTGCGCGCGCACGGCTGAGGAGTTCATCCGCCGCAGCCCGCATATCTCCTGGGTGGGCCATTTGATGGACAATCCTGCCTACGGCACCGAAATGGGGGACCGTAATTACGAGATTCGCGCTGTCGGTTCAGACCAGGGCTCAGACCAGGGCTTAGAACGCTACGATCTCGATATTCACTTGGACACCTTCTGGGACAGCGATCCCGACGGCGGCGTCAGCAAGCACGCGGTCCGCCATATCGTCGTGCCGCTCACGCTCGACCCGAGCACGCCGGGCTCCTTCCCGGTGGTGGACCGCCAGCGCTTGCCGCGAGATGTGTACAATATGCTGGGGGCGACTGCTGGCATCGGCAACACCGCTATTACCGGCGACAAGCTGGAGGCCATGCCAGCCATCGAGCAAATGGATGACAAAGTCAACTATCCATTCGGCTTAGCGCATTCTTCTTACACGCTCTCCGCCAACTTGGGCTTCGACCACGAGGCCGTCACTGGTGCCGCACTTCCTGCGAGCTTGACCCCCTCAGCCATCGCCCCCGACGCCCTGGTGGGCCCGGCCTGGCCTGCAATTTATGCGGCCCTGGGCTCGGTCTATGTGGAGGGCTTCCCCATTATTGAGGGCCTCCTGAACGCCGTTCACCTGGATCACTCGATTGAGCTGGAGGTCTGTGACGAGGAGCTGCTGAGGCACACGGGCGAGCGAGTTGCGCTCACTTCTTGGGCCGAGAACTACCGGGAGTCCGCCTCCGGCCGCGTGGTCACGATTCATGTGCGCCACGAAACGCAAGATGGCACGGTTTTGGCCAACGAAGTGGAGCGTTTCGCCATTCGCGGCCGCGCCTACTGTGACCAGCTGCCTACTCCTGCCCCCGATTTCGGCGGTATCGAGGCCGAGCGCGTCGACACTCCCCGCCGTCTCCTGCGCAAGGTCTCGGTCACGGCTCCGGCAAATATGACCGCTTTCGCCCGTACTTCTGGCGATTTCAACCCCATTCACACCTCCGCTCGTGGTGCTGCGGTCTCCGGCCTCAAGGCCCCGCTGGTGCACGGCATGTGGCTCTCCGCCACGGCCCAGCACGCGGCTCAGGCCAGCGATGAAAAGGGCGTCCACTACGAGATTGCCGGTTGGACCTACAACATGTATGGCATGGTCCAGCTGGGGGACCAGGTCGAGATTTCTGTTGAGCGAGTAGGCAAGGTCCGTCACGGCGGTCTGGTGCTCGAAGTCACCTGCCGCATTGACGGCCAGCTGGTTTCGCGCGGAAGTGCTATCGCCCGCGCCCCCCGCGCTGCCTATGTGTACCCAGGCCAGGGCATTCAGCAGCAGGGTATGGTCTTAGACGAGCGTGCCAAGTCTGCCGCCGCCCGCGACACTTGGGAACGAGCCGACGCGCTCACCCGCGCCAAGCTGGGCTTCTCCATACTGGCAGTCGTACGCGATAACCCCAAGACACTCACGGCTAAGGGCGTTACCTACCACCACCCCGAAGGCCTGCTCAACTTAACGCAGTTCACTCAGGTGGCCTTGGCAACGGTGGCCTTCGCTCAGACCTCCCGCCTGCGCGAGTCTGGCTCCGACATCTGGCCCGCCTACTTCGCCGGTCACTCCTTGGGCGAGTACAACGCGCTCAGCTCTTTTGCAGGGGTCATGTCTCTGGAGACGGTCTTGGAATTGGTCTTCCACCGCGGCTCCACCATGCATTCGCTGATTGAGCGCGACGAGCAGGGCCGTTCCAACTATCGGATGGGAGCTCTGCGCCCCAACCAGTTTGGGCTGGGCGACGCTGAAGTCAGGGATTATGTGGCTTCTGTGGCTGCCGAGTGCGGCGAATTCCTTGAAATTGTCAACTATAATCTGGCGGGCCAGCAGTATGCGGTTGCCGGAACTATCGCAGGCCTGGAGTTCCTCAAGCGCGATTCCAACCGCCGGGCCAAGGAAGCGGGCGGCAAGCCAGCCTTCATGTATGTGCCCGGTATCGACGTGCCCTTCCACTCCTCGCGCTTGCGCAAGGGCGTGCCCGAATTCCGCGATACGCTCGATGCCTTGCTGCCCGAATACATCGACTACTCCCGCTTAGAAGGGCGCTATATTCCTAATCTGGTAGCTCGCCCCTTCGAGATGACCCGCGAATTTGCGGCCTCCATTCTCGAAGTGGTGCCCTCTGAGCGCATCAAGGCTGCGCTGGACGACCCGGCCCTGTGGGATTCGTATGCGGCTGATGACCAGAAGTTGGGGCGCTTGCTCTTGACGGAACTCCTGTCTTGGCAGTTCGCTTCTCCGGTGCGCTGGATTGAAACGCAGGCGCTCATGTTTGGCTCGCGCGAGCAGGGCGGATTGGGCGTTGAGCAGCTGGTCGAGGTTGGTTTGGGTCATTCGCCTACTTTGGCCAACATGGCTGCGAAGACCTTGCTTCTGCCCGACTTCCGCGAGCGGCAGGTGAGCGTCTACAACTTGGGCCGCGACGAAGCGCGGGTCTATCTTACTGATTCTGACCCCATCGCTGCTATTGAAGATGACGAGCCTGCGCAGGCGGCCGGCTCCGGTCAGCAGGCAGATAGTGCTGCTGCTACCGAGTCTGCTGCCGATTCAGCGCAGTCTGCCCAGTCTGCTCAATCTGCCCAAACCGCGCAAGAGTCCGCTCCTGCCGCTGCTCAGGCCCCGGTTGCTGCCGCTCCTGCTCCCGCAGCCGGTGCTGCTTCGGGCGCTGATGTAGCAGATATCCCCTTCAAAGCATCGGACGCTATCGCTGCGCTTTTGGCCTACTCTGCCAAGCTGCGAACCGACCAAATCGGCGCAACCGACACCACCGACACCCTCACCAACGGCGTATCTTCCCGCCGCAATCAGCTCTTGATGGACATCTCCTCCGAGCTGGGCGTGGCTTCGGTCGACGGTGCTGCCGAGGCTTCGATGGTCGACTTGGGCGCTCTGGTCAACAAGGTAGCCCCGACCTACAAGCCCTTCGGTCCTGTATTGTCTGACATCGTCCGCGACCGCATCAAGGCCCTCTTCGGCCCTGCCGGTATGAAGCTCAAGCAGGTGGAAGATCGCGTCAGCAATGACTGGCTCCTCGGGCCCGGTTGGGTTGCAGCTGTAGTTGCCGAGCTAGTTTTGGGCACCCGCGAAGGTGCTTCCGCTCGCGGTGGCGACCTCGCTCAGCTGCCTACGCAGCCGGTCTCCTCCGCTGCCGCAGCCAAGGCTCTGATTGACCAGGCTGTGCAAAATGTGGCCCAAGCGCATGGCGTTTCTGTAGCGCTGCCGAGCGCAGGTGGAGCCGCTGGCGGTTCGGTGGTCGATTCGGCGGCTCTCGATGCTTTCGCGGCCAAGGTCACCGGTTCGCAGGGCCTGCTGGCCTCTACTGCCCGCTATGTTTTGGACCAGCTCGGCCTGAAGCCGCCCGTCTCGGTTCCTGGCTCCGATGAAGATGCTGCGGTCGTGGCTGCGGTCGACGCTGAGTTGGGCTCGGACTGGCCCCAGCAGGTGGAGCCCGAGTTCGACGAGCGCCGGGCTGTGCTCTTCGACGACCGTTGGGCCACCGCCCGCGAGGACTTGGCCCGCATCTACTTTGAGGGGAGCGAGGCCAGCAAGTCCGCTCACTTCCTTGGGGCCGGGGCAGATGTGAAAGCGCAAGCTCTCTGGTACGAACGCAAGGCTCAAGCGGAGGGCAAGGCCGAACTGGCTCAAACCTACGCCCGCATCGCTGCCGAGGCTGGACAATCCGCTGCGAGCAGTCAGTCCGCCTCCCGCTTTGCCTCCGACGTGGCTGTGGTGACTGGCGTTTCGGCTCATTCCATCGCTGGCTCCTTGGTTGCAGGGCTCCTGGAGGGCGGCGCAACCGTTGTGGCTGTCTTCCACACCTTCAACCAGAAGACCGTCCAGTGGGCTAAGGGCCTCTACCGTCAGCATGCCGTAGCCGGTGCCAAGTTGTGGATTGTGCCTGCGAATCTGTCGAGCTTCCGCGATGTTGACGCGCTGGTAGATTGGGTCGGTTCGGTACAAAAGAAGACCACCGGTGCCTCCACCACTATCCTGAAACCGGCCCTGGAGCCCAGTATTTTGCTGCCCTTCGCAGCGCCTCCCATGCACGGCACGATGGCTGATTCGGGCAGGCTCTTCGAGTCTCAGGCCCGGCTCATGCTCTGGGGCTTGGAGCGCATGATTGCAGGCTTCAGCCAGATTAGCGCAGACACCGACGTGGACCACAAGCTCCACGTAGTCCTACCCGGCTCGCCCAACCGCGGTACCTTCGGCGGCGACGGCGCATACGGCGAGATTAAGGCCGCAATGGACGCTATCGTCAACCGCGCGCAAAGCGAGACGGACTGGTCCGGCAGGGTCACCTTCGCTCACCCGCTGATTGGTTGGGTGCGCGGCACTGGCCTCATGGGTGGCAACGATCCGCTCGTCAAAGCCGTTGAGCGCCAAGGCGTGCGGACCTACTCCACCGAGGAGATGGCTGGCCAGCTTCTGGACTTGTGCTCTGCTCAGGCCCGCTCTCAGGCGGCGAAAGCTCCGATTTCTGCTGATTTGACCGGCGGCTTGGGCTCGGCTCCTATCGACCTGCGCGCGCTCAAGGCACAGGCGGCCCAGGACGCTGAGGCCGAGAATGCCCAGGTTTCCGGGGCTCAGGCTTCTGGCGTTTCGGTGGAAGGTGGAGCACAGGGCGCGGCAGTAGGTACGGCAGAGAGCGCAGCGGCCCAGCATACGGCCTCCAGCGAGCGCCTCCTGAAGGCCCTGCCCACCCCGCATGTGCCCGCCCAGCCCAAGGTAGATTTGGCGCTCTGGGAAGGTGTCACCACCCGCCCCGAAGACCAGATTGTGATTGTCTCCATTGGCGAGATGGGGCCGTGGGGTTCCGGCCGCACCCGTTTCGAAGCCGAGTTGGGCATCGATTCCAGCGGTGAAGTGGACCTTTCCGCGGCTGCCGTGCTCGAATTGGCTTGGAATATGGGGCTTATCGAGTGGCAGGATTCGCCCAAGCCCGGCTGGTACGATGCCGACGGCAATCTGGTTCCCGAGGAAGACATAGCCGAGCGCTACCAGGCCGAGGTGGTGGCCCGTTCCGGCATTCGCCCCTTCGAGGAGGGCATGGGCTCGGATTACAAGGACGGCACCGATGAGGAGGAAGTCGACGTCTTCCTCGATCACGATGTGACTTTCTCCGTTCCGAGCGCCGACATGGCTCAGGAGTATGTCAAGCTCGACCCTGACCACACGAGCGTGGCGCAAGATGAGGAATCGGGCGAGTGGAATGTCACCCGCCAGGCCGGTTCCAAGATTCGCGTGCCCCGCCGGGCAACCATGTCCCGCACAGTTGGCGGTCAATTCCCCAAGGGCTTCGACCCGGTCAAGTGGGGCATTCCCGCTTCGATGGTTGGCGATGTAGACCCGATTGCCCTGTGGAATATCGTAACGACCGTTGACGCTTACCTGTCTGCGGGCATCACGCCGGCCGAGATTCTGCAAGCCGTGCATCCCTCCAAGGTGGCGTCCACTCAGGGCACCGGTTTCGGCGGTATGGCCTCCATGCGCAAGCTCTACCTGGACCGCTACTTGGGCCGCGAAATCCCGACCGACATCCTCCAAGAGGCCCTGCCCAACGTGGTAGCGGCTCACGTGATGCAGTCCTACATCGGCGGCTATGGCAACATGGTTCAGCCGGTCTCAGCCTGCGCCACGGCAGCGGTTTCGCTGGAAGAGGGCGCCGACAAGATTGCCCTGGGCAAGGCTGACTTCGTGGTCACCGGCGCTATCGACGACATCGGCGTGGAATCGGTCATCGGCTTCGGCAACATGAACGCCACGGCCAACTCGGCCGAGATGTATGCCAAGGGTATCGCCCCGCGCTTCTTCTCCCGGGCCAACGACAGGCGTCGCGGCGGCTTCCTGGAGTCTCAGGGCGGCGGCACGATTCTCTTGACACGCGGCGACATCGCACTCAAGATGGGTCTGCCCGTGGCGGGAGTAGTGGGATATATTCACTCCTTCGCCGACGGTGCCCACACCTCCATCCCCGCTCCGGGCCTGGGAGCGCTGGCTGCTGGCATGGGAGGCAAGGATTCGGACTTGGTGCGCTCGCTGGCCGCTCTCGGCGTTGCGCCAGACGAGATTGCCGTGGTTTCCAAGCATGATACGTCTACCAATGCCAATGATCCCAACGAATCCGAGCTCCACAACAGCTTGGCCCGCGCTATTGGCCGCGCTGAGGGCAACCCCCTCTACGTCATCTCCCAGAAGACGCTGACCGGCCACGCCAAGGGTGGTGCTTGCATCTTCCAGGTGAACGGCTTGACCCAGCTCTTTCGCTCTGGCGTGATTCCGGCCAACGCGGCCCTGGACTGCGTGGACCCAGCCCTGCGCCGAGACGACCACATGGTCTGGCTGGAGCAGCCCCTCCATGTTGGCACGGTTAAGGCCGGTTTGGTGACTTCGCTCGGTTTCGGCCACGTCTCCGGCATCGGTGCTATCGTCAACCCTGGTGCTTTCGAGGCGGCAGTAGCCAAGAGCGCAGGCTCCGCGGCCCTGGAGGAGTGGAGGACTCGCGCCAACGCCCGCCTAGCCGCCGGTCAGCGCCGTCTGCAAGAAGGCCGCATGGGCCGGGCCGCCCTCTACGAGCCCATCGACAACCGCCGCTTCCACGAAGACACCCCCGCCTACAGCGCCCACGAAGTCGAAAAGTCCATGCTCCTTAACCCCAACGCCCGCCTATCCCCCTCCGGCTACTTCGAGGTGTGAATGGCAAAGCAACCGTTCCATTGTTGTAAGTAATTACAAGGCCGCCTGAGCTGCATCCTAGATGTTGGCTCAGGCGGCCTCTTATTGTGTTACCTGTTCAAGTATCGGGCAAAAATAGTCATCGATGCAACCCGTCGACTTAGCACTGAGGCCATCCCTAGCAAGCTAGAAGATGGCCTCAGCGAGTTGGACACAGTCCAACTTTTTTCACTTTTCCAGCATGCTAAAATGCGAGCACATTAGGAAATAGGCAACGGGTAGCATGAATTAGGCGATACCTCACTCCTTGCCCCGCCCAAAGCTATAACTCTGCCGGGCATGTTCCCCGCGCCGCCGCTGCGGCAAGAGCAAGAACAAAGCCAAAGCCCCCGCGCTACTGCTCAGTATGGTAATTCCACCCAACCGAGCCAACGGAATAGCTCCGGCTGTGGGCATGGTCATGGGAACGAAGGCTTTCCAGTGGGCTTTGAGGGTGATGTCTGCGGTAACAGTGTCGTTGTCGAAGTCCCATTTGGTTCCGGTGTTGGGGTTGTACCAGCCGTCGAGGTACCAGTTGGGTTTGTTGACTTGTACTGGTGGTGTGACTTTGTCATTTTGGTGGTGGGCTTGGTCATCTGGTGTTGGGCTGCCTCCGTTGGGGTCGAAACTGACAATGATGCCGGGTACTCGTTGTGCGATGGTGCCGGAGTAAGCGATGGTTAGGTTGGTTGTTGGGCTGGTGACGATGGTGTTTTGGTAGTTGAAGTTGTATTGGTGGTCTCCGGGCATGGTCTTGCCCCACGTTATGATTCCGGTAGTAGCGTCGAAACTTTTACCAGTGGTGGGTGTGGATGGTTTTGAGGTGTCTTCTAATGCGATTTGGTGCGGGTTTACTGTGTTGTTAACTGTTGTAGGTCCTAAACTCATGGGGCTGTGCTCGTCGTAGTCGGGTTTATCGGGCAGGCGAATAAACTGACCGCTTACTTGGAGACGAGTAAGGTGGCTGAGTTTTGCCTGATTTTGGAAGATTGGTGTGATGTCTGTTATCTGATTGTAATCAAATCCTATACTGTTAAGATTACTGAAATCACCTTCTTGTATGATGGTGTTTAGGCCAGCGTTGTCAATGTTATTGTCTGTGAGATAGAGATTTCTTAGGGATGGGAATTTGCCGATGTTGCGCGCTAAGAGTCTCATGTCGCTAATGTTATGATTGCCAACTATATACAGTGATTGTATGTTGAGATTGGTGAGTGGGCTGATATCTGTGATTTGATCTCCGATACCAAATGTATTGAGCTGAGGCATGTCCTTGATATATTGATAAGCGTCATCTCCGAGGTGGTTGCCGTCGGCGTACAGGAGAGTTAGTTTGGTTAAGTGTTGCAGTGGCGCGATGCTGCTGATGTTATTGGTAAAGATGCTTAATGCTGTGAGATTACTTAAATTAGCTAGTGGAGTGAGATCGCTGATAACGCGATTGCCATAAAGATTGAGATTGGTGAGTTTAGTGAGATTCTGTAGGGGAGTGAGATTGCTTATTTGATTTCCTGGCTTGTTCGGGTCGTAGCCATATACTGCTTTATCGTATCCGATGCCACCGTTTCCAATGGATAAGGATTGGAGGTTGGTGAGTTCAGACAATGGTGATAAGTCAGTAATTCTGTTTACGTTATTGCTACTGCTATTGTTTATACCAAAACCAGCTATGTTATTAACACTGAGTATTTGCAGTGTTATGAGGTTTTGCAAGGGGGCTAGGCTGCTGATTTTGTTGTTGTCTAGTGTCAGATAGGTAAGTTTGCTGAGAGAGTTCAACGGGCTGATGTTGCTGATTTGGTTGCCTGTAAGACTGAGGTTGGTGAGGTTGGTGAGTCCTGATAGTGGTTGGAGGTTTTGAATCTGGCCAGGCTGCATAGGGCCGATATAAGAGTAGTTGTTGATGCTGATGGTTCGTAGGCTGGTGAGGTTGGTGAGCGGGCTGAGATCTGTGAACGTGTTCCTATTGGTGTCACTTTGATTATCGAGGTTGAGTGTTGAGAGTTGAGTGAGGTTTTGCAAGCCATTGAGGCTGTGGATATTAGCGCTAGAGGCGGCGAAACTGGTGAGATTAGTGAGTGCGCTCAGCGGGGTGAGGTCAGTGAGCGAATTCGGTGTGGTTGGAGAGCCTGAGTAAGCGTTGTTGCTGAGGGTGAGGTTGGTGAGGTTGGTGAATCGTTGGATGCCGTTGAGGTCGGTGATACCAGCGTTTTGAAGATACAGGCTGTTGGTGGTGATGGTGTAACTGGGTAGTGGTGTGTTGGTGTTGCCTGATGTGTAGTAATTGGCGAGGGCTTGGCCGAGGCTGGGGCTGAAGCATTGGCTGATGGGGTCGCTTGCGATGTTGCAGGCGGGTGGTGCTGGTGGTGTTATGGGTGTTGATTGGTCGGCGTGGGCTAGTGTGGGCCGCGTTAAACTAGCGGACCCCCCCCCCAGGACAGTTAAGGCTAGCGCTAGAACCATGGCGCTGATGTTGCGTACCCGACGCATCTGTTACCCCTTATTCACCCGGAACCATGCGCATTCACGCTAGTTCTTCTCGTATTGTATTCGCGCTTCAGATTCCCCAACCCAGCGCGCACAGGGCCTTAAAAGCCCTACTTTGCTCACTAGTCTACCATCGCCCGGGCAAAGCCCGCGTCTGCTGCCAATCACACCAATGTAGATAGCGCATATATTCGCTGCTGTTGTGATGCTGCGAAGGCTCTATAGCCAGCTATGCCCACCTGCTGGCACGGCGTCTAGTCCGCTTCGAATTCTCCAAGCGTCGGCCGAGGATAGCCGCCCCACGAATCCTTGCAGGTCGGAGCGCTGGAAACGAATAAGTTGCGCGCATCGGGCTGTGGTGAGATGGGCCAGTCCTGCTTCTTTGTAGTCGAGCAGCTGCACGTCGCTGGGCTCGTTCCAAGTGGGGTTACTGGTCAGTTTTACTGCTATGCCAGTTTTGTTATCGGCAGCTATAACAATGCTTGCTACGTAGTGGTTTCTAGACTTTGAGGAGTCCTCTTCAAAGCGCACTCGCATCCTATATATTTCAAAGTTACCCAAGGTCTCGGGCAGCGGCTCCAGGTGAATGGGGGGGGGGAGCGCGAATTATTCATCGTCCTTCCATTCTTTGGGCAGTACTGCTGTGCCGTCCTTGCTGCGGCGGGGTTCGTAGACCAGGCTGCTGGGGATGGAAACTATGGGGTAGCCGTCGTCGCTGGTGCCTTCGAATCGGATGCCGTTGGCTGCGGTGTGGCCCACGGCGGGGGCGGTGCTGCCAGGTTCGATGATGTCAAAAGGGATGCGCTTTTGGTTGACTAGCTGCACGCTGGCCATGTTGACAAACGTGTTAAAGTTCAACCCCATCGACTCCAAGACTGCGCTCGCCCGCGCCTTGAGCTCGTCATTCATGCGAATAGTAGTAGTAGCCATGCTATCAACTATATATCATTTGCAAACTATTCGAACTACTTTTGCTATCAAATCGCTATCGGCTATTCAGAGTCGCTTATGCCATGCTTATGCTGTTGCTTCACGCTTCTGCCAGCTTCGTTATCTGACGCGGTTCCTGCAGGGAAGAGTAAGCTCTCGTGCAGAGTTGAGGACGGCTCAAGGGGTATCTGCGTGCAATGGTTTGGGGCGGTATTGGGTAGAATTGTGGGATAGTTCTTGGGAAGGGGGCTCTTATGGTCGCGGCCGATGCGAGGGCGGATTCTACTGTTCCGCTGGATTCTCCCGACTTGGAACACGGTGAGACGAGCGTTCAGCGTTGGGGCCTGACGCAGGCTGAGCTGCAGCAAGTGTATATGCATAATTTGAACGACGAGGACAGCTCTGATGATGGCTTCGTTTTGCGTACTCCCGAGCAGACGCGCGCCTTTTTTGACAGCATAGTCGAGGAAGAGTTGCAGGCCGGGGTTTCGGGTTTTGACCGCGATATGCAGGAGGCCGAGGCATCGCCGGTACATCATGCTGGCGGCGCACAAGCGATGAAGGACGTGCTGCGCAGCGCATGAGTGCAAATATGCGGAAGGATCCCTGGGCAGCGTATTGCGTTCATAGGGCAAGTACTCCGCCGCTAAGGTTCCATAATGAGCGGCGGGGCACGAACGCTTACCAGGTTCGGCGGGTTCTAGCGGCCATTGACAGATTGCGAGGCGAGAGATGACGAAGACGCAGGATAGGTATACCTACCGGGTGCAGTGGGATGAAGAGAACGGCAAGTTTGCGGCGACGGTGGCCGAGATGCCTTCGTTCTCCTGGATTGCAAGCACGCCGGAGGGAGCCCTGCGTGGGCTTAGAATGATCGTGGACGAGGCGATTGACGACATGGAGGAGCGGGGCGAGGCTCTGCCGGTGCCAATCATGGAACGCCACTATTCGGGGCACTTTACCTTGCGCTTGACGCCGGAAGAGCATCGGATGCTGGCCTTGGAGGCTGCTGAGCAGGGTGTCAGCGTCAACAAGCTGGCCGAAAGCCGCGTTCTGGCGCGGATTGGCAGCTAGCTTGGCTTCGGGGCTGACAGGGCGGAAGCAGGCTGGGCGGAAGAGATTTGGGTGGGGCTAAACGAGGCGGCTGGCGACTTGCTTGTATACAAAATCACCAGTCAGAGTTATGTCAAATTGTAAGTAGAGGTTATGTTAAATTGTAAATAGGAGTTATGCTAAATTATTAGTAGGGCTTATGTTGAATTGTAAGTAAGGGGCTGAGATGGCTTTTGCTTCAAGGGTTATTGGGCCGGTTCTGTCTCAGTATATGCAGTGGTTTCCGGTGGTGAGCTTAACCGGGCCGAGGCAGAGCGGGAAAACGACGTTGACTCGCCAGTTGTTTAGCAACTTCGAGTATGTGTCGCTAGAAAATCCGGATGTCCGCCAGTTGGCGCTCGATGATCCGCGCGCTTTTTTTGCCCGCTACCGCAGTCATGTCATCTTCGACGAAGCCCAGCGCGTGCCATCGTTGTTTTCCTACTTGCAAGAAATCGTAGATGAAACTAACGAGCCAGGTCAGTTTGTGCTGACGGGTTCGCAGAATTTTCTGTTGCTTAAGACGATTTCGCAGTCCTTAGCTGGGCGAGTGGGGATTGCGCACCTGCTGCCCTTCTCCTACGCCGAAGCAAGCCAGTCTAGCCAAGCGCCCGTCTCAGTCGACGATTACATGTTCAAGGGTGGCTACCCGCGTTTATATGGCAGCGGCGTGCCGTCTAGCGATTTCTTCCAGGCGTACATTCAGACATACTTGGAGCGCGATATACGAGACGACCTGGGAGTAAGAAAAATCGCTGACTTTGAGCGCTACCTGAGTCTGTGTGCCACCCGAATCGGTGAGCTTTTCGCTGATTCTGCATTGGCGGTCGAAGCTCGAATTAGCCCTGCCACGGCGTCGGATTGGCTCTCCCTGCTCGAAGCGTCGTTCGTTGCCTTTCGCTTGCAGCCCTACTATCGCAATTTTGGCAAGCGCCTAGTCAAAACGCCCAAGCTCTACTTTTACGACACGGGTCTAGCTTGCCATTTGCTTGGCCTGACCTCCAGCGAAGACCTACTGCTCAACCAGCCTCTGCGCGGCCACTTGTTCGAGAATTTGGTGGTTTCCGAGCTGCTCAAGCACTACTACAATCAGGGCAAGCGGCCCCAGCTCTACTATTGGCGTGACTCCAACCGCAAAGAAATCGACCTCGTTATCGAGCACGGCGGCCAAATCCGCTACCTAGTAGAGGTCAAGGCCTCCGCCACCTATAATCCCCACGCTTTCGCCACCATCGACTCCCTGGGCGACCTCATGGGCGTCCCCCCGAGCAGCGCGTCCTAGTTTACGGCGGCCCCGAATCCTTCCCCACCCGCCACGGCCAAGTCCTAACCCTCTCCGACCTAGGCCGGTTGGTGGAGTAAAAGTTCGAGGAATTACCAATCTTTATCGAGGAGGAATTCTTCTAGGTGGCGGTGGGAGATGCCGTTGCGGGGTTGGAGGATGGGGTCTAGGGTGAGGACGGTTTTGGGGTAGGAGTCGCGGATTGGGGCGAAGGCGCCGAATTCGCGGGCGGCGGTTTCGGGGGAGTCTAGCAGGTAGGCGACTTGGATGTAGTGTTTGCGCTCGCCTTTGCGGAAGATGAAATCGACTTCTTGGCTGCCTGCGGTGCCCACGTTCACTTGGTAGCCGCGGCGCAGGCCTTCGAGCGCGACCACGTTCTCCAGCAGCCCTTGAATCTGCGTCTGCCCGTCGCCGAGGATTGCCTGCCGCAGTCCGAGGTCGGCCACGTAGTATTTTTGCAGGGTTTTGAGCTGTTTTTTGCCGATGATGTCAACCCGGTCCAGGCGCTCCAAGAGGAAGGACTGCTGGCAGTAGCTCAAGTAGTTGAGCACGGTCTGGCTGCTGAGCTCGATGCGCTCGGACTTCAAATATGAGGCGACGGAGTTGGCCGAAATGACATTGCCCACGTTGCTGAGTGCGAAGCGGACAATGCGCTCCAGCAAGGCGATATCGCGGATACGGTAGCGCTGCACGATGTCTTTCAAAACGACTGAATGGTAGATGTCAGTAAGGTAGGTGCGCTGGCTTTCCTCGCTCAGATTGCCGCTGGCAGCGAATGGCATGCCGCCCATCTGCAAGAAGGCCTTGAAGGAGTCATCGGCGCCTAGGGATTGGCGGGCTGCGCGGAATTCTGCGAATCCGAAGGGGTAAACGGTGAATTGCACGTAGCGCCCAGCTAAGTAGGTGGCGAGCTCGCCGGAGAGTAGGGAGGAGTTGGAACCGGTAATGTAGACGTCGGCTTGGTGGGCGACGCGCAGGGAGTTTACGAGCTTTTCAAAGCCGGGCACTTCCTGGATTTCGTCGAGGAAGATATAGGGCTTGCCGGAAATCTTGGCGATGCGCTCTTCCAAGTGCGCGTAGAGCTTGCTGGCATCGCGTAAGGGGCTTAGGGCGTAGTCTTCAAAATTGAGGGAGATGAACTGCTCGCGGCTCCGACCTTGCGCAATTAGGCGGCGGCGTACGAGTTCGAGCAGGTCCGACTTGCCACTACGGCGCAGCCCGGTTAGCACCTTAATCAAGTCCGTATCGGCGAACTCCATGATGCGGTCCACGTAGAGAGGGCGATCAACCAGCTGCTTGTCAGTTTCTTCCATACAAGGAATTATACTCGCTTTTACAAAGTTTTTCTTGTATGGAAGAAGAAGTATTAGTAAAACGGAGTTTTCCTTTTATAGTAGAAAAACTCTGAAACGGTCGGCTCACTTGGAACGGGTGAGGCGCTTGTAGGTTAGGAGGGCTAGGCCGCCGATACAGGAGAGGGCGACGGCTAGGATGCCGATGCCCTGCTGGAGCGGTTCGCTGCCGGAGGTGGGCATGGTCATGAAGTCAGCCCAGTGGCCGTAGAGCGTCATGTCGCCCGTCACCGGTTTGGTGAAGTCCCATGGGCTGCCTCCGGTGGGCTGGGTGTACCAACCGGCGAATCCCTTGCCGGAGAGCGTGGGCTGAGGGCTCAGGGCTGCAATGGCGCTGCCGGGGCGGACAGTCTTTACAGTCGCAGCTTGCCCGTTCTGTGGGTTAAATGTCACCTTGAAGGGGTCGGTCCAGTGGGCGTACAGGGTGGTGTTGGCGTAGATGCGCGTGTTGGGGAAGTCCCATAGGCTTCCGCCGGTCGCCGCGGTGTACCAGCCGTCGAAGCGAGAGTCACCCTTGGTGGGGTCGGTCCGTGGCCGGGGAATCAGGCCGCCAGGCTGCACGGAGGCCGAGGGCACGGGGGTTCCGCCGTTCGAGTCGAACTGTGCGATGAGACCGGTCAATTTTTGCTTGATGGTGCCCGAATAGTTGATTTCGATGGCCGGATGGTTGGCACCGTACGGGTTGTCCCTGTACGGGTTCTGGCTGAAGGAGAAGGTGTAGTTGCCGGGCAGGGGGTTGTCCCAAGCCCATTCGCCGTTCCAATTATTTCTGCCGCCGGAAGGGGAGCCGGAAATCGAGTTGGATCGGAAGGTGCCCTCGGAGCTCGGCAGGTAGCCAGTGCTCACCCGGTCCTGGTGGACGCCGTAGACCGGGCCGAGCGTGTAGGGCAAGCCTGTGGTGGGCGCAGGGATGTCCGGCAGGGTGATGGTCTGACCGTAGGCGATGACACCGAAGCCATTGAGCAGGTCGGGCGGGTTTCTGAACATGGAAGTGAGCGGGCTGATATCTTTAATGTGGTTGTTGGCTAAATTAATCTCTCGCAGGTTCGGGAAATTGCCCACGTTCAGGTCGCTAATATCGTTGATCTCATTAGACCCGAGGTTAAGCTCGTACAGGGTGTCGCTGTGGGCGCCGCTCAGATTGACTATCTTGTTGCCACTGCCCCAAATCACGCCTAATTTCGGGATGTTGTCAATGCCCTCAAGGCTGCGAACGCCTTTATTCTCAATGTCGAGGCCGCAGCCGCCGGAGCCTGGGTCGGTTGCGCAGAAGGGCAGCACATAGCCGCTGTTGACAGAGTCGCCGCGCTCGGCAGCCATATACGCGGCCAAGGCTGGGTCGGGGAAGCACTGGGCGTAAGTGGAATAGTAGGGGGTGCAGCTACCGCGGGTGAGGCCTGCGGCGTGGGCGGATGGTGCGGCGAGTGAGTTCGCAGCGATGATGACAATGGCAACGCCTATAGCTCTGAGAGTGCGTAAAACACGCATAGTACGCATAGCTTGACCCCTCCAGGCACGAAAGCAAACATTTGTTCTGTCGTTGTATATTTTGCTTTTGGAATCAGCAGTTCCCCAACCACTGATTTTCGGCGAAAATCACAGACACCATCAATTATAGTTCTGTGAACTGAGAAAAATCTGAAATGTTCTCAAAGTGTGAACAGTGCTAGCAGGTGCTTCGGGGCTATTTAATTTTCGTCTTCCCTGCCACTGAGGTCGGCGCGCTCTACTAAACGGGCCAGCTGCACCCGGCTCATGGTCAGCTTCTCGCAGGCCGAGGAGAGGTGGGCTTTGACTGTGCGCTCGCTCACATACATGTGCTCGGCGATTTCCTGGTTGGTCATGCCTTCCGCGGCTAGGAGTGTGGCCTGGCGCTCGCGTTCGCTCAACTGGCTCAAGAGCTGTCGGGCCTGCTCCCGCCTGGTTTCGGGTCGATTCTTGGCCAGTGTGCTGATGAGCTGACGCTGACTGGCTGGGTTGAACTGCGGGTCGCCGGCGCAGGCACCGACAATCCGATCAACGATTTCCCTAGGCGGGTCGGTCTTGGAGATAAAGCCTTCTGCCCCTGCTTCCACGGCTTGCTCAACGGTGGTGGACGGGCTCAGCGAGGTCAAGACCAACACATGCGGCGGGTGGGGGAGGCGGCGGAGCTGGGCTGTGGCTTCGATGCCATTGCAACCGGGCATGGCTAAGTCCATGAGCACCACGTCCGGCTCTTCCTGGCGGGCGTGTTTGAGGGCAGCGACTGCATTACCGGCAGTGGAAACCACACGCACTGCGCCCTGCGAGTAGTTGTTGATAATGAGTTCCATAGCCTGGCAGATCATAGGATCGTCGTCTACGACGCTCACCGTGATGGCCGCACCTGTGCCCTGGCCTGTGTCTTGGGCCGTGCCTTGGTCCGTGCCTGGCTGACTCGTGTAATCCATAGCTCCTATGGTAGCGGGCGGGTTGGCCTCGAAGGCAAACTGGGGGGAGTGGTGTTGCAGCGGGGCCGCCCGTACCGTCCTGCTCTTGCTGTCCCTACTCGCTCTGCTTAACTGTCCACCTGCTGGTCAGCGGTAAGAAATGGCAAGACGAGATCTAAGTTGAACACGCCGCGCTGGTCCACTCCGAAGGCACAGTGGCCGCCGCAAGAGGCAGCCCTGGCAGTCAAACCTTTGAGCCCATTGCCTCCAGGGGCGATAGGAGTGGGCTGCTCTGCGACTTCTGGGGGCTCGGCGGCCGGGGCGCTGGCCAAGCTCTGCGGTAGGGGATTACTGATGTGAACGTGCACATTCGTGCTGGGTTGCGCGCTCACCTCCAGCGAAACGGGCTGGCCGGGGGCGTGCCGACGGGCGTTGGTGAGTCCTTCTTGGATGCAGCGATAGGCGATTTTGCCGATGCGCGGGTCGAGCTGGCTGAGATCCTGCACGTCAATCCAGGTGTCCACCTTCATGCCGGAGGCGCGTGACTGCTGGACAATATCATCGAGCGCTGGCCGCGTCAGTGCAGTCTGTGGGTCGGGCTGCATCTCCTTCAAGACTTCATCGGGGTGGCGAAGCATGTCAATAACTGAGTGCGTTTCGTCCAAGGCACCGGCTGCCTGCTGCCGAATGTCCTCGGCTCTCTGGGCAATGTCGTGGGCCGCGCTATGCCCGCCCTGCCCGACCTGCCCAGTTTCCTGGCTCAGCTTGTCGGCTTCCACCTTGAGCGCGCTGGCGTTCAAACCAATCAGTGAGAGGCTGTGCGCCAGGGTATCGTGGGCCTCCACGGCTATGGCATCTGCCACTTGCTGGTTGCTCAAATGAGTTTGGAGCTGCTGGCTGCGCTCCTCCTGCGCGTGGGCGTGCTCTGTGGCCAGCCGGGTGGTAGCTTGCAGGCGGATGTAAATGCCGCTACTGATGGCTATTGCAGCTCCCAACACCATCAGCAGGAAGCCAACCAGCGGAGCGTTCGCCTGCTGAGTGTGGGGGGCAAACAATATGAGAAAAGAGTATTTACGGGGCTGGCTCAGATCGCGCACAATCGCCAGATACGAGACCAAACAGCTGAGCAGGGAGCAGGGGATGAGCTTGTCTAGGCGCTTGCGCCGGGCCAGCATTGAGGTCAGGCTCATCAGGCAGAGCAGGGAGTCGAAGGGCAGGGCGAGGGTGGCGAGACAGGCCAGAAGGCAGGAGATATAGGGGTGGTCGGACCGTCGCCGCAAGATGAGGAAGGGGAGCACGAGCGAGGCGAGAAGGCCGATTGTGAACCACAGCGACAGGAAATCATTGTCCTTATTCATATATCGCCCGCCCAAAAACGCGACTTCTATCATGGCCGTGAGGGAAGCTGTGATGACCATGAGCCAGGTGCACAGCGCTCTGGTGCGGACGGGGACGACGTCCTCGGGGTCGCTCGTCAGCCACTGGAACTGGCCTCTTTGCCCCTCTTTCAAGTCGCTGTCCTTCTTTCTGTACGCTTCTGTACGTTTCTGCACGCTTCCGCTGCCGGTATTTGCTCTCTTCGCTGCCCAGGGCGGGCAGGTGTGCGCTCTAGCGATGGTTGGCTCACCAGCGGACTCCTGCGAATCCAAATGCGCCTGCTCCCACACATCTCAAGGATAGAACAAGGCGCAGCTTTCTGTCACTGGTCAACGGGGAAGAATACGGCCGCCAGACTTGCCCCATCGGGCATCATATTGCTCCCTTTCGGACACTAGCGGGCGATAGTTGCCCAGCTTAGGCTGGAGGTCAGCTGCGGAGCGCAGGGTCGGCAAGGCTCGGCATGAGTGTGCCGGAGTCCGGTAGCGAGCAGCTTGAGGAATCGGTTGGAAGCCGCAGTGTGAGGGTGCCCGACCTGCCGACGTGAGAGTGAGCATCGAGAGAAGAAGGAGTACCAATGAGTGCTTTTGAAGGTGGTCCAGATGGGGCGACTGGCCCTAACGACGAAGAATTTTGGCGGCAGAACGCTGGCGGTGCTGGCGGTGCTGGCGGTGCTGGTAGTGCTGGAAATAGTGGAGTCAGCGGGCTTGCGAGCGGACCTGGCGGCTCGGGCAACAAGCGGCGCGGCGCCGGTGGGCACCAGGGCGGCCTGCCTGAAAATCAGCGTTCGATGAGTGCCATGGCTATCTCTGCTCTGGTACTGGGCATCATTGCCATCGTGCTCTCGTTCATCCCTATTATCAACAACTTCGCTGCTGTTTTGGCTGTGATTGGAGTCATTCTGGGTGGCTTCGGCTGGCACGCTTCCGGCCGTAAGGGGCACAAAAAGGGCAAGGGCCTGGCGATTGCTGGCCTCGTGCTTTCGGCCCTAGCCATTATCATTACTTTGCTCATGCAGCAGAGTGCTTCCAAGGCTTTTGATTCGGCCAGCAAGAACTCGGGCAGCACAAGTTCACAAACTGCGCGTCAGCAGGATAGCGGGAGCAGCAAGGCTGACAGTGGCAACAAGAAGCGCACCGTCACGCTTAAGGCGTCAGTTACCGGCGGTTCGGGCAATGGCACGGTGACTTACGGCCCTGCTGGATCGGCTAGCCAGGATACGTTTAGCAGCCAATGGAGCAAGGATTTGACTGATAATCAGGGCAAAGAGATGTATACGGAGACTGTGAGCGCCGAGATTTCAATGAACGACGCTGATACCAAGGACCAGATAGTGACCTGTGATGTGCTGGTTGACGGCGTGCAGAAGGACCATAAGGAGGCCACGGGTTCGGGCGCTGTCGTCACTTGCAGCTCGCCTGTGGTCTTCTGATCGGCCTGAATTTGCTGCTGACGGCTGCTGTGGGCGTGTAGGAGGCGAAGGCGCGCATCAGCAGCGGGCCGGGCTGACCTGTAATGTGGAGATATGAGTATGGCGAGCGACGATGAAGGCGGGCAGGGGATTGGCCGACTGCTGGGCTTGGGACACGATTTGGTCCACATTCCAACGTTTTCCCGGCAGCTGGCCCTGCCTGGCTCTCGGATGCGTTCGCTCTTTTCTGCCCGCGAGCTCAAGCAGTCAGCGGCCCGCGCCCAGCTCAAGGGAGATTCCGAGGCCCTTCATTTAGCTGCCCGTTGGGCCGGCAAGGAAGCCGCGCTCAAGGCCTGGTCCGCTGCGCTTGGCTCGCAAGCTGCCCCCTACACGATTGACAATTTCCCCTGGTCGCAGGTTGAGATTCTCGACGATTCGCGTTCACGGCCCGGCATCTACCTTGCAGCCGAGGTTGACGCTTGCTTGCGAGATTCGCTGCCCTTGCAGGGGCCCCCACGCTGGTTCATCTCTCTCACCCACGAAGCCGAATACGCTTCCGCTGTGGTGGTGCTCGGGAGCCGTGCTGAGGAGTGAGCGGTTGAAGAGCCTAGAAGCACATAAGGAGCGCTAGCAGTATCCGAGCTCCTGCACATGGCGTACCTATTGCGGATTGAGCACCGGTTTGTGATTTCTTCGGTTTTACAAGGTTCCGTTCGCTTATTTCAGGCAGTTTTGCTTACTGCGATATTGTTGACTTACGAGTCAATAACCTCTAGCCTTGGATGTATCGACAAATGAGAGTCAATGAGGTCTGGGTGTGCTAAGACGCATCGCCAGACTTGTTGCACGTTGGGGAGTATCAGCTCCGTTTTGCTGCGGTCGCTGTGTGGCACCCGTTGGGGAATAAGTAGAGGCGCTGCCAGGCGAGTAGTTGTAAGACTAAAAAGAAACTCTGCGCGAAAACGGAAAGTTTTGCTTATAGAGATGATTTTTTGGTGCATACATGAATATAAATCATATACATATGCGCAGGTTGGGTGCCAAGGTTCTTCAACCTGCCCTGGCCGCACTGACCATTGTGGCTATGTCAACGGTGGCTGTACTAGTCTCCCACCCGCGAGGATATGCTGCTGAGGTAGAGGCTCAATCGCCTGTTGGCAACTTTGCGCGGGGTGCAAATGACAAGCCGGGCCTGGCCCATAGGAGCGATACAAACGGTTGGCTGGATCCAGGGTGGATCAAAATTCCAGATATTCAAGCGCATTGGCTCCGTCCAATCAGCCACGATAATATTTATTGGACTACTTGGGCAAGTAGCGGTGTGGGCAATGCTGCCGGTAGCGTTTCCACTATTCTCAACGAGAGTTATGGCTGGTCGGGAGACACCTACAAAACTCGTCCAACGATGGAATTTCAGCGCACTGTCAACGCTGGTCCGCGCAACATCACCGGTAACGCTATGTTTTCGAGCCATGCCATAGGTGTGTACGGCGATCCGCCAGCTGGACCCGACGGCGAAAAGCCGCTCACCGTGTATTTTTGGTGCGATAATAGCGGCAATAATCAGTCCTACATCAGTCCAATTCCGAGCGGATATATTGCTGTCATGCGGGCCACGAGCGGGCCTACGGACGATTCCATAACGGACGTGTATATGGGCATCATGCCCACTCCAGGCAATAACACTGATCCGGTAAGAGGGTGGGTACACGGCCCTGGGGACGGTGATCTGTGGTCGACCGGTGGAGAGGTGAGCCAGGCAACAGGCTACTTATATACATCTTCGCATCCTGGCACCGAGATTGACAACATGAGTCTGACTTCCTTAGGCCCCACGTATTCACCATCGCAGTACTGCATTTGGGATCCGGTGACCGGTAATTATTCGCTCTCGCATCTTGTGCAGCCAGGCGACTGGTCTGACGGCATGACAACACCCTCGTTGGATCGGTGGATGCTGCGGCGCGATGTCGGTGATACCAGTACGGGCCCAATCAATCCGAATGGCAGTGCACAAGCTGTTATGACGGGTTCCACAACCGCCAGTGCTGATATGGGTATGGATGCCCTGGGCAATATGTATTTATACTATGGCGGTGATGCTGTCCCTGCTCAGGGTACGAGCTACAACGCCGGTATCGTGAAGATTGTTCCATCTGCAGACAATGACGGCAATATTCCAGACGGCAGCAAGGCAAGTCCCTGGCGATACACGACGGTGACTAAGGTGCGCTCGCAGCTAGGGGAGAGTTGGGACGGTGCTGGCAGCATGTGGGGTGTGGGCATTCGAAACGGTAAGTTCTTAATTGGTACAACGATAGGCACGCGGCCCGGTCCTGGCGAGATCATACCGGGAACCAGTAGCAGGCAGTCGCGCTTGGTTCGTATTGACCCACTCTCTGGCTTGGGCAAAATCATGGGTTCAAGTGATAATGCGCTGGGGCGGAACAATAGTTCGACCTATATTCCTGCTGTGAACTATGAGTCGTTTGATATGGCCTCAGCTCAAGAGCTGGAGGTTATTCAAGGCACCCTGTACAACGACGTAGACGGTGGGGGCACGTCTACTGCCGATGGCGCGAAGCCAGAACATGCTCAAGCTCTGGCAGGTCAGCGCCTGGTGCTTTACGACGAGAATAAACAGCTGATAGGCTCCACTACTTCATCGGCAAAGGGAACGTATTCCTTCATCGTCTCGGAAAACGGGCAGTACTCCATACGTGTAACCCAACCCGGCGTCATTCAGCCGGATGGCAGTGCGGTAGCGGCTCATCAAACGTGGGGCGCGTCTACTTCTGGCAGTGCGGGTACGGGTGTGCAGGAAAAGACGAACCTTGCTACTGTACGCTGCCGTACTGGCGATATCGTTAACAGTTTGGGACGGTCCGCTGGTGCGTGTTTGGGCACGCTCGAAGCACCTTATATCGATAAAAATCCTGAGGCTCTGGGAGGAGTGGGTGTAGAAGGCGAATGGCCTTTCTATGGCATCGTCACTATACAAACTAGCGCGGTGGTGCCGGTCCTCGATTTTGGATTCAGCACGAGGGGCAGTTACGGCGATGCTAGTATGCCTCCTTTCAAGTCCACCATTGCTCAAAAGGGTCCCGTACTCCAGTCTGCTGACCAGAACGACTTGAGACTGGGTTCTACCTTGGGTTTCTACAACGATGGAACGAATGACCCCTCTGCCAATGCGCACGTTACAGATGACGGCGTAATGATCAGATTAAAGGATGGGTCCCTCTCGCCCTTGCAGGGTGCCGCTTTGGCGCGCGGGCATTCGTACGATTTGAATGTCAATGTAGGAGGTAGGCTCTCTCCTGATTCGAAAGTGAGCGTGTGGCACACCAACACAGACGGGTCAGAGCCTTCCGGTCCCGTAGCTGCGGACACGACGACGGGCGACAACACCGTCAGTATTGACCTGCCGATGTCTTCGGGCAGTATGAAACGCAAGCAAATTCGCGCTATCGTTACGCCGAAAACCGTTACTCCGACTGTTGACGATACGAGCGGTATTTTTGCCCGGCATTTGGCGGGCGCAGCCTCCAACAACACCCAGCCGTGGACGGTTCCGGGTGAGGTGGAAGATTACTCGGTCTATACGGCAAATACTTTGGTCCGTCTGCAGGTGCGCGTGAATAACGGCGCTGTGCCGGCAGCTCCCTTCACTTTTGCCTTGACGAACATCGACGAGGGGCATTTGGCAGCAGACAATCCGTCGCACAATACGGATTCACTTCGAGTGAGTCAAGTTGGCACAGCCGTTACTTCGCCGACTGTTCACTCGGTTACTCAAGCAGCGGCAGGTAACCCTGGTGTGAAAATTACTGACACTACCGACAAGTCTCAACTTGGCGGTGAGTACAGCATATCTACTATCGACTGCCATGGCACTACCGACAACGCTCCTTTCCCCACTGCCGTCTCAGCATTTGAGGGCAATGCTACGGTTACGGGCATTGCAATTGGATCCGATGTCACCTGTCGAGTTGACTATGACAATCATGCCCGTTTCCAAATGCCGCCAGCTGGAGGTAAGACGCTTGGGCTCACCATCGGTCTGGCAGCGATGTTGCTCGCTCTAGCGGCCATGACGGTGCTCGGCTTGAGGTTCGTGTCTGAAAAGAAAGGGAAGTCATTCTCGCACTCTCGGCGTCTCTAAGCTCCGGCTGAGTGTCAGGAGTGATGTGCTGGCTTAATTAATCTAAGCTAGTTGCCCAGATGGATTGATTGTTGCCGATAGCGGTTAGGCTCAGCCGTGCTTTTACGCTGGCATCGTCGGGCAGTGTCAGCAGGCGGCCTCGGTAGCTCGTCGTACCCAGCGTGATGCTCAGACAGGGCAGTTGGGACGGACGTCGCTCC
Organism: Bombiscardovia nodaiensis; assembly: GCA_033127725.1. Classification (NCBI taxonomy): domain Bacteria; kingdom Bacillati; phylum Actinomycetota; class Actinomycetes; order Bifidobacteriales; family Bifidobacteriaceae; genus Bombiscardovia; species Bombiscardovia nodaiensis. The sequence continues at coordinate 355,242 of AP026798.1, forward strand.
AACTGCCAGCTACCAGTTTGCGGGCCTTGAGGGGTTCCGAGGGAAAAGCTGCCATCGGCCTTGACATGGGCGATGAGGGGAAGGTTGACGCCCTTTGCGGTATCGAGGCTTACTCCTGCCTGGCCTTTTGCTTCATCGCGGCCGTCGTCGAAGAAGGTGTTCGGGCGGTGGATAATGACCTCCCAGTCTCCGGCTACCTGAGTGCCGGTTATTTCGCCGCGCTCGCCCTCTGCCCCGGCTCGCACGCCTTGGTAGAGGAAGGGAGCGACGGTCAGCCAGCCGTCGGTGGTGGGGAGGAGCTGGCGGATTTCGGTCTGGTAGTCGTCCTCGCCCAAGCCAGCGAAACGGGTGTGGTAAACGATGAATATGCTGCCGTCATTGTCAACGAAAGCGGAGTTGTGCCCCTGGGAGATTTCGACGCCGTCCGCTTCCTGGGGCCCGGCAGACCAGCGGTAGGTGGAGAGTAGGCGGATGCCGGTGGAAGAGGTCCAGTTGGCCTCCACTTTCCCAGTCGAAACGGCCGGGTTCCCAGCCTGGTCCAGGTAGGGGCCGGTGATGGATCTGGAGCGGAATTCGCGGATTTGGTAGCCGCCAGTGCGCCCCAGCCAGCCGTAGGAGAGGAAGAGATACCACCAGTCCCCGTAGTGGAGCAAGTAGGTGCCTTCCCCTGAATTCCAATAGCCGCCGGCGAGTTTGACCCCGTAGTAAGCGTCGGACACATCGGGTACGTTCGCGTAACTTTGCCCGTAGTCGCGCAGGCCGGTAGCGGGGTCGAGGCGAATCATCCAGCAGCCGCCAAACCAGGAGCCAAAGTTCATCCACAGCTGGCCTCGCTCGTCAAAGTTTACGCCTGCGTCGATGGCGTTGATGCGGGTGTCGGTCAGCTCCCGGTAGCGCTCTAAGTCGGCTCCCGGGCCGAGTACGAGCGGCACGTCGGTGCGCTCCACGTTCTCCGGGCCGAAGCCTGAGTAGACGACCGGCCCCACCAGGGTCCAATCGCCGTCCAGGTGGTCGGCAGTCAGGAGGGCGATGAGCGAGCGGTAGCGTTCACCGTTCACGCTCATGTACATGCACCACTTGCCCATGAGCGGGTTCCAAATCACGTCCGGTGCCCACATATTGCCGGCGATATCGGGATTAGCTTCCTGCTTGGGCCAGGCCTGCCAAAGGTCGGCGAATATGTGCTCAAAGTCGCGCGTGATGTTGTTTTCCAGGGGTTCCCAGTGGAGCAGGTCCGGGCTGGAAGCGAAGCGGCGGTGGGTGCCGAAAATATAGTAGCGCCCGCCCTCTTTAGCTATGGCGGGATCGTGAATATAGGCCTTGCCGTCTTCGGCTGCTGCGTGCTCTTCCATCGTTTTCCCTGCCTCTTTCTGTCCCTCGGTATGGCCTGCATCTGTGCGATTGCTGCAGGTAAATCCTGGCGCGGTAGACAGTGCTCACCGCGATATGCTTATTTATTTATCGTTATAAATTGTCAACAGTTGTGGGTCCAGAACCTTTTGCAGACCCCGGGCTAGTGCGGATCTGCTTCGCCAAGTTCGGGCGCAGTTCCGCACTAGTCTGCCGCCGGTTGGCCAGTCGACCAGCTGGCCGGTCTACTGGCTCAGTACTGGGAGCCCCAGATGCAGAGGTTGGAGCCGATGGCAGAGAAGGTCATGACCTGCTTGCCGTCACTCTCGCGCGGGAGCTTGGCAAAGGCGCCCTGGTAGCTGCCCGGGTGGTCACCATTCTTAATCTCCATGCTCACCTGGTTACTGCCCTCGCTGGCCTTCCAGCTACCGGTCACGTCGCCAGTGATGGAGCCGTCGGCCTTAAGCTCAATCTTTTGGGGTTTGTTGACGCCCCGGTAATCGGTGGAATTCTTCTCCGTCACCTTGCGCGGGCCCTTGAAGTACTTGTCCTGCTCGTGAGTGAGCAGCTCATACTTGCCAGTCTCCTGAGCGGCCTTGTAGCCCTTGGGGTCGGCCTTGGTGCCTCGGTACTCGTAGGGAGCGGCAACCAGCCAGTCGTCGGCAGTGGGCATGAGCTGGCGCACGCGAATCTGGTGCTCTTCGCCCTTATCGCTAAAGCGCGTGTGGTAAACGAGGTAAATGCTGCCGTCCGTGTCTACAAGTGCGGAATTGTGGCCCTGGGAGACTTCGATATCGTTCTTCTTGTTGCCCGACCACTGGTAGGAGGAGAGGAGCTTTACACCGGTAGTGTCGGTCCAATTGTTGGCAGCAGACGAGGCGGAAACGGCGGCGTGGCCTGCTTCGTCCAGGTAGGGGCCGGTGATGGACTTGGAACGGAACATGCGAATTTGGTAGCCACCCTTTTGCTCCAGGTGGCCGTAGGAGAGGAAGAGATACCAGTAGTCATTGGCGCGAATCAGGTAGGAGCCCTCACCGGAGTTGCCGAAGCCGCCAGCTAACTTGTGGCCGTAGTAGCCGTCGGAGGCGTTGGCCTGGGTGGGGTAGGTGGTGGCGTAGTCGCGCAAGCCGGTCTTGGCGTCGAGCTTAATCATCCAAATGCCGCCAAACCAGGAGCCGAAGGTCATCCACAAGTCGCCATTTTCATCGTATTTGACTGAGGGGTCGATGGCGTTGATACCGGTGTCGGTGGTGGACTGGTAGCGGGAGAGATCGGCGTCTTCGCCCAAGACTTTGCCTACGTCGGTGGAGGAGAAGTTGCCGCGATTGAAGCCGGAGTAGACCACGGGGCCTACGTAAGTCCAATCGCCATCGACCTTGTCTGCGGTGAGCATCACGATAACGGAGCGGCATTCGGCCCCGTTCAAGCTCAAGTACATGGTCCACTTCTTGAGGGCCTTGTTGTAGATCACGTCGGGCGCCCACATATTGCCTTTGACATCTGGGTTGGAGGACTGCTTGGGCCAATCCTTCCAGATGTCTGCAAAGATTTTTTCGTAGTCGGTGCTCAAATTGTTGGTAAATGGCGTCCAGTTGACCATGTCGGAAGACTTGGCGTAGGCGCGGTGGGAGCCGAATACGTAGTATTCCTTGCCGGACTTGACTATGGACGGGTCGTGGACGGAGACGCGCTTGGGCTCGGAGGAGGTGTTCGAAGCGGTCGAAGCCGTGTGCTTGCTGCTGGAGTCGCTAGAGTTGGTGCTGCCGCAGGCTGCCAGTGCTCCCGTCAGTAGTAAGGCAACGCTTGCCGCTAGGGCGACCAGACCTGTGCGTAGCGGTTTCTTGTTTGGTGAAGACAAGATATCCTCTCTTTCTGGCTCACTGCTGAGCCTTGGGGTCACTCGCAGCATATACATCGTTGTCAATTGCGGGAGAAAAACCTCCCAGTCCGGCGTTTTCTGCTAGATGACGCTTGAGTATCACTGTATAGTTTATATCGTTAGAAAAATTTGGGCGAGTAAGCATTGCTCGCGAGTGTCAAAGGCGAGCGAAAGGAACGGACGTATGGCCGGGCAGCAAAGCAGCAAACTTTCTTCGAGGAGCCAGGAACGTTCCCTCTTGTGCTACACGCGGCGGCCCACCAGGCGCGAGGAGGCCAACAACGCTGACATAGCGCTGAGTATGCACCTGGCCCTGCGCTCGCCGCTCGACGGCTCCTGGAAACCGCTCAACGAAAATTACGGCATTTTCTTCGCGGCTGGCGTGCCGGTCGTGGGCGTGCCGGACGAGGCTAGAGCTGCCTGCACTGCTGCCCGGCACTTTCCCAGTGAGCCCAGCGGCCAGCAGGTCAGCAACCCCGGTCTAGCCAACCACGACCATGCCAGCTCGCACAAGGCCTCTGCTTCGGCTGCTGTGGCTTGGGGTGCCGTCATGCCTGGCGTAGATATAGCCCTCAAAAGCCTGACCGATCCTTGGCTCTTCCGCATGGCTGACGGCTCTTTTGGCCTAGTAGCTACGCGCACCGACCGCGAGGGCCAGTCCGACGGCTCCGAGCGGGACTCCTTCCTGCTGGCGCTCTCTACAGATTTACTTTCGTATGACCGTCTGGGGCAGGTGCGGGTCAGCGGAGCCCAAGGGGTGCGGCGTCCGCGTGTGGTCTGGGATGAGCCTGCTGGGCGCTATCTGGTCTTTTTCAACGATGAACAGGGCAGTGCGCAGTGTGTCAGTACGCCGGACATCGCGGCAGCGGCGGGATCCTCGCTCGCTCTCCTGCCAATGAACTCTACGCTAGCTGCTATGGATCCCGACCAAAAGCTTGCGGCAGCTGACTATCCCATTGCCGACGTTGTACCCTGCAACGAGCTTGCGGTCAGCGGCAGCGAAGCGCAGGCCCTAGAAGAGCGCTTTGGCCGCATCTACAACACTGCAGCCGCTGGCCAACCCATCCGACTGAAAGCAGGTGACAGCGCAGATTTGCGGGCGCAACTGGCAGCTGCCAAAGTTCAACTGACCTACAGTGACGGTTCGCAGGGCCAGCGGGGAGTAGACTTCGATGCCGCTCAAGTTGCGGCTCTGGAAGCTGACCTAGCGAGCGGGCAGTTCCGGCCTGGTTCCAAGCGCCTCTTGCAGGGTACGGTCCGCCAGCAGGTGTATCCGGTGCCGTTCGCCCAGGAGCGTGCCGATCCCTCGGTCTTCCCCTTCGATTGGCGGGGGCAGCGGCTCTTCCTCTTCATCGCTACCGACGATGAAAACGGCAATTGCATAGACCCGCGCGGCGGGCGAACGCATATGCCCCTGCGCGTGGTTGAGTCTATCGGTGCTTTAAGCGATGCAGCGGGCGGGCGCGAGCAGGAAATTGACCTACTCCGGCGTGGAGACCTCAACAGCGAAGGTCGGCCGATGACCGGCTGCTTCTGGGCTCCCGAGCTTCACATTATTGGCGGGCGTCTGTCCATCTTATTCATGCCTTGCTTCGATGGAGAGCCCACCAATCCCGATGGAAGCCCCAACGACCGCGCCGGCAAGCCGGACATGTGGACCGGCTCCTGCCACATTATGCAGCTCAAGCAAGATGAGAGCGGCCAAGACCTGGACCCGCGCGAGCCCGCCAATTGGGAGCAGCCCCGCCCCATCGTCTGCGCCGACGGCAGTGCCTTGAACCCAGTGCAGCGTATTAGCCTGGATATGACGGTCTTTGAAGACTCTGATCGTTGGTATTACGCCTGGCAGCAGGTGGGCTCAATCTGGATTGCAAGCTTTGACCCCGCCCGCCCAGACCGCATGACCAGCCAGCCGCGCCAGATTGTGGTCCCCGAGTTCGCCTGGGACAACATGATTGCCGAAGGCCCCAACGCGCTGGTGCACGGCGGCCGTATTTTCCTGATTTACTCCGGCTCCCTGGTGGGCATTGACTACACGACCGGCCTGGTGACCGCCCCCGCCGGCCAGGGCGTAGACTTAAGTAATCCCGCTTCTTGGGTCAAGTTGGACTACCCCCTGCAAAAGTCGGGTATCTACAACGGATCCTGGCAACTGGGCACCGGCCACGGCATGTGGAGCCATGATGAAGATGGCAACCAAATATACGTTTTCCACAACGCTGAATATAGTGGAGGGGAGTACGGTGGCCGGGATGCGCAAGTGCGACGTGTGCATTGGTCCCGGGAGGGGGTACCTGTTCTCGATATGCAGAGCAGTGAAGAACTTGATCCCGCGAACGCGCAGGTCCTTGTGGAGGTGAGCATCTAATGGCCAAGGCTTCTGAAGTCGGAAGCGCACACAGCCCAATGCCAACGATGAAAGACGTGGCAAAAGAGGCTGGAGTGTCGGTGAAGACCGTTTCCAACGTAGTTAACGACTATGAGTTCGTCTCCTCAGCCACCCGGCAGAAGGTGAACGCAGCGATTAGCAAGTTGGGCTACGTGGTCAATGTGCCGGCCCGAAACTTGCGCCTGGGGCACACCGGCATGATTGCGCTCGCCATCCCCGACCTGGCCTTGCCCTACTTTGCACAGCTGTCTTCGCTCGTGATAGAGGAGGCGAAAAAGCTGGGCCTGCGCGTCCTGGTGGAGCCCACCCTCTACTCGCGCGAGGGTGAGTTGGAGGCCCTGCACGGCTCCCAACATTCCATGATTGACGGCTTGATTTACAGCCCCCTGGAGCTGGGGATGGAAGATGTCAAGGAGTTGGACGTGCCCTACCCGCTGGTGCTGCTGGGTGAGCGCATCTTCACCCAGGATGCCGACCATGTGGCTACGGAGAATGTGGAAGGCGCCAAGCACGCCACTACCTATCTGATTAACTCTGGCTGCCGCAAAATTGCGGTCATTGGCATTCATCCTGGCGAGGAGCTGGGTTCTGCTGCCTTGCGTTTGAATGGCTACAGGGAGGCCCTGGACGAGGCCGGTATTCCTTTCGACCCGCGTCTGGCCGTGCCCTCGCGCATGTGGCACCGTATTGACGGCGTGAACGCCATGAACGAGCTCTTGGACTCTGGGGTAGTGCCGGATGGGGTCGTGGCCCTAAACGACATGCTCGCTTCTGGTGCCCTGCACGCCATTCAAATGCGTGGCTACAAGGTTCCTGACGACATATCGGTCATTGGCTTCGACAACTCTGAGGATTCCCAGTATCTGTCTCCGTCGCTCACCTCCATTTCTCCGGGCTTGGAAGCGGTAGCCCGTCTGTCGGTTCGGATTTTGAAGGATCGGATTGACGGCGTACAGCCCTTGGGCACTCAGCCAGGTGCGCACGTTTTCCGCAAAGTCACGTCCACCCTCGTAGTGCGCAAGTCCACCCGCCCCCTACCCGACGGCCAAGTCTCGCTCTAAGCGCAGTTTCTGGGCGGGTTTTATCCTGCTCTGTGTCTGTGTGGGGTTCTGAATTGGCTGTCTATTCGTTTATAACGATTACATAAACTGAGTCTTGAGCATTTCGTCTGGTGGGACGGTGTATATTATAACGTTGTAAGTTATATGTTCTTCAATGATGACTTGACAGGAATGGAATATGACGCAATACCACAATCCGATTGTGCTTCAGCGGGCAGATCCATGGGTAGTACAAGAGCAAGGCTCATACTACTTCACCGGCTCGCACCCTAAGTATGACCGTATTATTCTGCGCAAGGCTGACCGTATTGATGACTTGCAGCAGGCGGAAGAAAAGACCATTTGGCGCAAGCATGAGTCTGGCCCCATGAGTAGGTACATCTGGGCTCCTGAGTTGCACCGCGTGGGCAACGCTTGGTATATCTATTTCGCTGCGGCTCAGGAAGATTTTGGTTCTCAAGACCTGCCTACTCACCGTATGTACGTTTTGGAGAACACCGACGACGACCCCCTGTCAGACAACTGGGTAGAAAAGGGCCAAATTCATACGCCTGTCGACTCCTTCTCGCTCGATGCCACCACCGAGGTAATCGATGGAATTCAGTACCTGATTTGGGCGCAAAAAGACCCTGCTATTGAGGGCAACTCCAACCTCTACATCGCCAAGATGAAGAATCCTTGGACTCTGGAGAGCGAGCCTGTCATGCTTTCTAAGCCTGAGTATGACTGGGAATGCATTGATTTCAAGGTCAACGAAGGCCCGGCTGTGCTGCGCCACGATGGCATGATTTACTTGACCTACTCCGCTTCCGGCACTGGGGTTCCCTACGCTGTAGGTATGTTGACAGCCAAGCAAGGCTCTGATCTCTTGGATCCGGCATCTTGGACCAAGAGCGCGCAGCCGGTATTTAAGACCAGTGAAGCCAACCACCAGTACGGACCTGGGCACAACTCGTTCACGGTTTCCGAAGACGGCAGCCAAGACCTCATGATTTACCATGCGCGCAATTACACGCAGATTGAGGGAGACCCGCTCTTTGACCCCAACCGACACGCTCGTGTTGGCCTGGTGACTTGGAGTGAGCAAGGTCCAAGCTTCGGCGTGCCCGAACCAGATGACCGTTGGACACCCGCGACGCGCGATATTCTGCCGCCTGACGGCTCGCACGAGTGATGTATAAAAAATAAAAGTGTCCAAACTTGTACATCGTTAGAGAACTTGGTAATATTGGGTTTGCAACGTTGCAAACATGTTTCGCGGCTGTAAACAGTTGGCGGCGTGGACGTGTGAGGAAGCATAACCAGATGTTGCCGACAAAGCGAATGGTTCGGGTGCCAGGTTTGTACCCCGATACATCGCTAAAGCGTTGAGAAATCTTTCTCAAGAGGAAAGGAACATGATGAAGGTATTCAAGAAAGCAGCTGTCGCTGCCGTGGCTCTGGCCACACTCGGCACTGTCGGGCTCTCGGGCTGCGGTAGCTCAAATGGCTCCAGCTCCGGCTCCAAGGGCAAGGATGGCGTGACCAACATTACGATGTGGCACGGCTTCTCCGAGGCAGACGGCAAGACGCTGAAGAAGATCGTTGACAACTTCAACGCTTCTCAGAAGAAGTATCACATCGATGCACAGCTCCAGCCCTGGAGCACCATCGGTGAGACCATGGTCACCAAGGTCACTTCCGGCGACGGCCCTGATTTCGTCACCACCGGTGCTGACAATGGCCAAGGTTGGTCCATTGACGGCACCTTCCAGTGCGTGCAGGACTTCTACGACGATGCCTCCAACGGCACCAAGGACTATCTGCCCAACGTGACGGCTCAGACTGAGTTCACCATCGACGGCAAGAAGCAGCAGTGCGCAGTACCAATGGGCTACGCTCCTACCACTGTGTGGTACAACACCGATATGTGGAAGGCTGCTGGCCTGAGCGAGAACGACTATCCCAAGACTTGGGATCAGCTGCTCGACACCGCTAAGAAGCTGACCGATCCGGCCAAGAAGCAGTACGGCATGGCGCTCTCCGACGCTGGCTGGGCACCCTTCCTCAAGGGCAACGGCACCGGCATCTACGACACCAAGGGCAAAATTACCCTGGACTCGCCTGCAAACAAGGCCTTCCTAGAGAAGATGCGCGACTTCTACAAGGCCGGTTATTCCAAGGCTGGCATGGACGACACCGCCGCTCGTGAATCCTTCGAGTCCGGCCAGTCCGCCATGGTAATCGTTGGACCTTGGGAGGATCAGGCTGCTACCGACAAGGGTATCAAGCACGACCTCTTCCCAGTTCCAGCTGGCGAAGGCACCTACACCTACACCGACGGCAAGAAGGGCTCCAACACTGGTTCCACCGGTCTGTACTGGTGGGTCACCTCGCAGGTGAAGGACGACGCCAAGAAGAAGGGTATTTACGACTTCTTTAAGTACTACAACAACCACGACAACCAGGTTATGTGGTCCCTCGGCTCGGCTTACCCGCCGAACAACAAGACTGTCACCACCGAAGAGCTCTCCAAGCGTCCTCTGATTGCTAAGGTCGCCGAGAACACCGACAAGTCCTACATCGGCATCGCCGGTTTGAAGGGCGGCTTCGGCGACATCTCTGCCACGGTTGACTCTCTGACTCAGAACACAGCTCGTACTGGCGACGACATTCAGGCTGACCTGACCAAGTCTGCTAAGAAGATTCAGGGCTACCTGGACGAGTACAAGGCTGAGGACTGATCCTAGCTAGTTTTCGCCAGGATTCGTTCTGATGACTTCGCTCCAATCTGGTTACTGGCCAGGTTGGAGCGGAGCCCCTAGACCCGAGGCGATTCATTGGTCGAGTTTTATCTCGGCCCGCATTGGAGATTTACATGTCCACATCACTTAAGATTCCATCCGCGCAGGGCGCCGGGCAGGAGATCAAGGAAAACAAGAAGACCCTGTCGCGGCGTAACATTCGCACTGGTCTGGCATTTGTGGCACCGGCCCTCATCGTGCTGGCAGTTTTCGTCTTTTATCCCACTGTCAAGACCTTTTTCACTTCATTAACTACCGATCGCATCAACCGCAGCGGGCACTTCGTAGGCCTCCAGAACTATCAGAAGCTCTTCACGAACGCCGATTTCTGGATTGACTTCCGCAACACGGTCATCTACGCCGTGGTCTACGCGCCGCTGGTTGTGATCGTAGCTCTGGCATTCGCCCTCTTGCTCAACCGCAAGGACATCAAGGGAGTCGGATTCTTCCGCACCTGCCTGTTCATGCCGTTTATTATCTCGCTCACCGTGGCTTCGATTGCCTGGAGCTTCCTGCTCTCGCCTTCGCTGGGTCTGATCCCATACTGGGCCAACCAGTACTTCGGCATCCAGCATCTTGATTTGCTGGGCACGAAGTCCACCGCCCTGGCCACGATCATTCTGATTACCGTCTGGAAGAATTTCGGCTACTTTATGGTCATCTTCTTGGCGGGTTTGCAGGGCATTTCTGCAGAGCTGTACGAGGCGGCTTCCCTGGACGGTGCCAATGCTTGGCAGCGCTTCTTGCACATCACGCTGCCCGGTCTGCGTCCAACCTTCAACTATGTGGTCATCTTTGGTTTGATCGGCTCCTTCCAGGTCTTCGATCAGGTCTTCATCCTGACTTCGGGCGGCCCGGACCGTTCTACGGAGACGATCGTCTACCGCATTTACACGGAGGCTTTCGGCAACGGCAAGCTAGGTTACGCTTCGGCTCTGTCGTACATTCTGCTGATTATGACGCTCATCTTGGGCATTGTGCAGCTGGTCAGTAACAACAAGCATGAGAAGGAGGAAATCGGATGAGTCACGCAGCTTCTGCCAACACGGTTTCCCAATTGGATCAAGAAAAGCTCAGGGGCGATAAGCTCAAGAGGCGGGCTCACACTCGCTCAATGATTGCCAGGGTGCTGACGTACGTCCTGCTGATCGCGATGACCATTTTGATCATCTTTCCCCTGCTTATCGTTCTGATTACGTCCTTCACGCCCAACAAGCAGACGCAGACTTGGCCGCCGAAGGTAATTCCCTCGTCCTTCACCTTCGACAACTACATCTCGCTCTTCCAGAGGATGCCTATCGGTAAGCAAATGCTGAACACTGTCATTTTCGCCGGAGCGGTGACGATTTTCTCGGTGTTCTTCGACGCGCTAGCTGCTTACGGCCTTTCGCGCATTGATTTCAAGGGCCGCGGCTTCCTGCTCGGCATCTTGATCGCCACAATGATGATTCCTTCCATGGCACTCTTGATTCCGGTTTACAAGCTGCTGGCTTCCATGAACCTGGTCAACTCCTACTGGGGCATCATTATTCCGCGCTTGGCGGATGTGGGCGGTATCTTCCTTCTGAGGCAGTTCTTCATCTCGCTGCCGAAAGATTTGGATAACGCGGCCCGCATCGACGGCGCAGGCGAGTTCCGCATCTTCTTGCAGATCGTCCTGCCCAACGCTAAGTCGGCCGTCCTGGTGGTGGCCATGTTCAACTTCATGGGCAACTGGAACGACTTGCTCTGGCCATTGATTATGACCTCCAAGCCTGAGACGCGAACTATCACTGCCGGCCTAGCCATGCTGACGGGCCACGGTTCGTCGGTCACGCCCTATGGTGTGGTGATGGCTGGCGCTCTGATCTCGGCTCTGCCTCTGCTGATTATCTTCTTCTTCATTCAGAAGAGCTTCGTGCAAGGCATTGCCATGACAGGTATCAAGTAAGGAAAACCTGGAGCTTCTAACCTTCCTTCTCCAAGCTCCACACATTGCACCGCTGTGATGGCTGTCATAAGCTACATCGGCGGAAGGTAAAGCGGCTGTACCCGATTTGTCTGGGTGCAGCCGCTTCGTTTTGTGATACAGAAAATTGTGCAAAGCTCGCAAAGTCGGGCATTTTCCTCCAGCTAAGTTATATGATTTAACCAAAGGACTGGTTGGTCATTGCAGCAGCTCAAAAAGGAGAAAACATGCCGCAAGCAGTGTTGACAACATTCAGAACAGACGGGCAAGCGCTACTGTGGTGCGGCGACGGCGAGACGCTCAGGGTGGAGCCTTGGGGCAGGAATGCTGTGCGCGTGAGAGCGAGCAGAAACCAACATATTGCCGATACGCATTGGGGTCTGCTGCCGCTGAACGAGGTGAGGGATGCGGCGCAGAGCCATATTTCGCTCGATTCCGACGGTTTCGGAGCCACTGTGACCTGCGGCGAGCTGGTCGTGCGGCTGTCCATCGAGCAATTTTTCAACGCGGGCGCGGGCGGGATGCAGAGCCGCTGCTCGCTCGTCTTTACTCGCCCGGACGGCACGGAGCTCTTCCGGGAGGAGCCGGCGGGTGGCTCCCTGGCCCTCAAGGCGCGTTCCTACCATCCAGTCGGCGGCGGCCAGCTGAGTGCTGCCGCTTCGTTTGTGGCCCCGCAAGACGAGCGGCTCTACGGCATGGGGGAGTACCAGCAGCAGTTCCTCAACTTAAAAGGCTGCACCTTCGAGCTGGCCCACCGCAATTCCCAGGCGTCGGTTCCCTTCGTGGTCTCCTCTGCTGGGTATGGCTTCCTGTGGAATAATCCCGCTATCGGCACGGCAGTGTTTGCTAAGAACCGCACCCAGTGGACCGCCCAGTCAACCCCGCAGATTGACTATTGGGTGACCGCTGGTAACACTCCGGCTCAGATTGTGCGCCAGTACGCCAATGCCACGGGCTATGCGCCGCAAATGCCGGACTGGGGCCTGGGCTTTTGGCAGTGCAAATTGCGCTATTGGAACCAGGAGCAGGTGCTGAATGTGGCCCGCGAGTTTAAGCGCCGCAACATTCCCATTTCGGTGATTATTATTGACTTCTTCCACTGGCCGCACATGGGGGACTTCCGCTTCGAAGACGAATTCTGGCCCGATCCTAAGGCCATGTGCGACGAGCTGCACCAGATGGGAATCAAAGTGATGGTCTCAATCTGGCCGCAGATCTCCCTCCAGTCCGAAAACTACGCCACGATGCACGCCAACAACCTGTTGGTCCAGGCCGACAATGGCATAGACGTGGGCATGATGTTTGTGGAGCCCAGCCAATTTTTGGACGCCACCAACCCTGCGACTCGCGAATTCGTCTGGCAGCAGTGCAAGCAGCACTACGTAGATATGGGCGTTGACGGTTTTTGGCTGGATGAAGCGGAGCCGGAGTACGGCACCTATGACTTTAGCAACTACCGCTACTTTGAAGGCCCGGGGCAGCAGGTGAGCAACGTGTATCCTGCCGCCTACAACAAGCTCTTCTTCGATGGGCAGCTGGCTCAAGGCCGCGAGGGTGACATTGTGAATTTGACCCGTTGTGCCTGGGCCGGCTCCCAGCGCTACGGTTCCCTGGTCTGGTCGGGTGATGTGGGTTCGAGCTTCGAGGACTTTCGGGCGCAAATCGTGTGCGCGATTCAAATGGGTATGGCCGGCATTCCCTGGTTCACCACCGACATGGGTGGCTTCCACGACGGCGATGTGGACTCGCCGCTCTTCCGGGAGCTGCTCATGCGCTGGTGCGCGTTTTCCTGCTTCTCGCCGGTGATGCGCAATCACGGCGACCGCTTCCAGAAGCGCTCCGACGGCTCAACGAGGGAGTATATTCACGCCGCGGACGGCACCGAGCGCCTGGCTTCCGGCGGAGACAACGAGCCCTGGTCCTACGACCAGCAGGTGGAAGACGTTTTCCGCAAGTTTATTCGCGTGCGCACTGCCTTGCACCCATACTTGACCGAGCTCTTCCAGCGAGCTCACGAGTGCGGAGATCCGCTGGTGCGCGGTCTCTTTTACGAGTTCCCTGAGGACAGCAGGTGCGGCGACATAGCAGACGAATACCTCTTCGGTCCTGACCTCCTCGTCGCGCCAGTCACGCAGGCGGGAATTACCCAGCGCAGCGTGTACTTGCCGGGCGACGAGCGTGTCTCTTGGACTGATCTGGGCTCTGGTAAGCGCTATGCTGGAGGTTCGGTTGTGTCCGTGGAGTGCCCGGTGGACGTGCTCCCTGTCTTCGCTCGGGAGGGTAGAGACCACGGGCTGGCAGGTTTGCTCTGATGGCAGGTTGCTAGGGCTGAGCTTGCAGTGGTAGGAGAGGTGGGAGTGTATGGCGGATGAGCGCGTGGGACTGAGCCAGAGCCAAGAGGAGGCTGTGGAGTCCCTGGCCCAGAGCAATGTCTACACTCAGCAGTCCAAGTGGAGCACCTTCCGGCAGCTGCCTGCGGGCCAGCGGTGGTCCTTCTTCTACCAGCATTTTCTGCTCGGCACCATCGGTGTTCTGGTGGCGATTGTGATTGTGGCCAGCCTAGTGGTGACCTGGCTGACGAAGCCGCCGACCCCCGTGCTCACCGTGCAGGCCTTCAATATGAGCCGATACGCTGACCAGCTGGCCAGCTTGCAGAAGGACTTCGTCAAGCAAGAGGGGCTGAAAGACGGGCGCCTGATTGACGTTGACGCTTCGATGGCGCTCGACAGCAAGGCGGCCATGGACGACTCCGCCAAGGCGTTGACGATGATTTCGGCCGGGCAAATCAACATGATTATTGCCCCTCGCGAGACTTTCTCAATTGCCTGCAAGCGCGGCTACGTGTCTAAACCGGCAGAGAGCCTGACTAAGAGCCAGCTCGCGCAGGTGGAGGCGGCCGGAGCTCTCGTCGATGCCCAGGGCAAGCCTACAACTGACAGCAAGGCGGCCCAAGGCCTGGACCTGTCCAGGGCAGCCACTTGGAAGGCCAAGTCTGGTCTGCCCGAAGGAGCAATCTTGGCCTTCTCAAACGTGAACTCCGGTAAGGACTATCCCCAGCAATTCGTTAACTTCCTCAAGTTCTAGTAGAGGTACGTCCGGTTAGGTCTAGTTCAGTTTCTGGAAAAGGATCGGTTCAGGGCCTCGTACTGGGCTTGGGTGATGGGGAGGATGGAGCCGTGGCGCTTCTTGAGCTGGCCGAAGTTGATGTCGCCAGCCAGGGCCCAGTCCTTGGGGTCGTGGGAAGCTAAGTCGGCGCAGCGGAAGGCCAGGTAGCCGCGGGCTTCGGCGTATTGGTCGCACATCAGGCCGAAGGGCATGGGCCGGCCATCAGGCAGAGCGGCATCGGCAGCGTTGTAGACGAAGAGCTCGGGGCCTTCCAAATAGTGGCTGGAGTAGCGGCCGTTGCCTAGAATGTCGGTCAAGGTCCCCAGGTAGGACCACTGGTTGGGGTCGCTCGTGCGCGTCACTTCATAGGAGGCGGCGTAAGGGTTGCGGGTGCGTTCCAGGGTGATTTCCGAGTCCTTGGAGGCGCGGTACCACCAGCCGTCAGCCGTCTGAAGCATGGTGGTGTCGATGACGCTGCTGCTGCGATCAATCCATTTTACCGGCTCGCTAAAGGTGCGTAAATCGGGGGAGAGGGCGTAATACATGTTGGTGTCGTCGCCCAGCTCGTTGGCAAGGGGATTGCCAGGCTCGCGGCGCTGGGCTCGCGTGGCCCAAAATACGATCCACTGCTGGCGGTCTCCATCCCAGCAGGCTTCCGGCGCCCAAGCCATACCAGCTCCGGGGATAGACGAGGCAACGTCCACCATGCGAGGCTGGCTCCACTCCACAAGATCAGGGGAGTCCCAAATAACCAGACCGGTTGAGCCGTTGACGCTGGCTTTGCCTTCGCTCCAACCGCCCCTGTGGTAGATGGAGAGGTCGGTGGCGATGATGTGGAAGATACCGTCGGGGCCGCAGGCAACGAATGGGTCGCGCACGCCGCCTTCACCGCCCTGCCAGCTGAGCACCGGGTCGCCTTGAGCGCGCAAATCTCGCCATTCCTGCCCGTCTTGACTGAGCGCAAAATAAATCTGCTCGTCCCTGTCGCTGCCCTCGTCACCAGTGAAATGCACGAAGAGGTATGCGCTCGCTTCGCTGCCAGCCATAATGCCTACGGTCACCTTCCCACGTTGCCTACGTATATCAAGAATGGTAGCGCTCACAGTCCAGTGATTACCTACCGAAGCGATTCTATCGGCAGGCCACCCTAAATTAGGCTCCCCCGCTCCTAAACTAGGACAGTATGAGTAAGCATCATCGCAAGCGGGATTGGGCGCCGGCACCTACTGCGCTGCCAGCGGGCACGCAGGTGGTCGACAATCACACGCATTTGGCTTCTGTGGTGCCCTTTGCGCAGGAAATGGACCAGCAGGCACGCGAGCGGGGGCAGGAGCCTGTGCCGGTTTACAGCGTGGACCAGATGATCGAGCAGGCGCGGGCCGTGGGCGTGACTGGGTTCGTGGATGTGGGCTGCGAGCTACCCAACTTGGAGCGGGCCGTAGAGATGGCCCAAGACCATCCGGGCGTGGTCTGGGCGGCTCTGGCCATCCATCCCAACGAGGCGGTGCTCCACGGGCACCGGGGCGTGCCGGGTCCAGATGGTCTGCCGGTGCACTATCAGCCCTGGCATGAGACACCCTACGAGGAGGCTTTTGCGCGGGTGGCGGCTCTGGCTAAAGCCCACCCCGAGCAAGTGCTGGCGATTGGCGAGACGGGCATGGACCTCTTCCGCACCGGAGCAGCGGCTGAGCAGATTCAGCGGCAGGCCTTCCGCGACCACATTGCCCTGGCCAAAGAGCTCAATCTTCCCTTACAGATTCATGATCGCGATGCCCACCAGCAGGTGATCGACACGCTGCTGGCCGACGGAGCGCCCGAGCGCACAGTCTTTCACTCCTATTCGGGAGACGCTGCCATGGCGCAGGTTGCCGCCGAGCACGGCTGGTATCTCTCGTTCTCGGGCACGGTTTCGTTCAAGGGCAACGAGGGGATTCGTCAGGCGCTCGCCATCGTAGGCTTGGACCACATAATGGTGGAGACCGATGCCCCGTATTTGACGCCCATGCCTTACCGGGGACGCCCGAACGCGCCCTATATGATTCCTTACACTTTGCGTGCCATGGCCGATGCCCTAGATCTGCCCTTAGAGCAAGTGGCTCAGGCTACGAGACGGACTACGCAGGCTGTGTACGGCATGTAGTCGCAGCAACTTATGGCCTTCGATTGCGTATATTCGGTGAAAAAGTGCTACGGTAGTCGTCGCGTGTGCATTCACCCCAGCGTGGGTTCATGCCCAGTAGGTAAGTATCGTGTGTTGTTTGAGAAGGTTTAGAGAGTAGGCCCGATGGGCGGCCGATGGAGGGCTGTATGTCAAACGAGCAGCGCGAGACTTCTGAAGAAGAAGGTCTCAGTAAGGCTGATGACGCTCCTCACTTATCGAGTGAGTCAACAGGTGCCAAAGCCTTGAAAAGAACTGGCGTAACGCCTGAAAGTTCAGCCCAAAGGCAAGAACCGGCGTCGCTGGCAGGGGCAGCCGCTGAGCAGGAATCGGCGGCGCAGGAAGGCGTGGCAACTTCGACCGAGTCGATTTTGCCCACAGAGTCCATCACCAAGGCTCCAAAGCTTTCCAAAAAGTCCCGCACCCAAGAGGAAGAGCTTGAGCTCAAGCGCGCCCGCAGGGAGGCACTGAGGCAGGCTAAGCGCAAAAAAAAGCCCGCTCGTAGCCCTCTGGGCCGCTGGTGGCGCAAGGTGCAGGCCTCTCCCGACAAGGTGACGCTGGGCATGTCTATCGTGGCCCTGGGCGTGGTTTACGGCGATATTGGTACCTCACCGCTCTACACCTTGCAGACGTTCGTGTCCGGCCAGGGTGGCATCCAGAATGTGAACCGGCCCGCCGTGCTCGGCATGCTCTCGCTGGTTTTCTGGTCGCTCACGCTGATCACCACCGTCAAGTACGTGCTGGTGGCCATGCGCATCGACAACAAGGGCGAGGGCGGCATTTTTGCCCTTTACACCCTGGTGCGCAAGTATGGGCGTTGGCTGGCCATTCCTGCCATGCTGGGCGGCGCGGCCTTCTTAGCTGACTCCGTCCTCACCCCCGCCGTCTCCATCTCCTCAGCCGTTGAAGGTCTGCGCACTATCCCTGTGCTGACGCCGGTCTTCAAGGAGTCACCAAATCTGACGATGATCATTACTTTGGTCATTATCTTGGTACTTTTTGCTGTGCAGTCTCGCGGTACCGAGCGCATCGGCCGCGTTTTCGGCACGGTCGTCATGGTCTGGTTTGCCTTCTTGGCGCTCATTGGTATTTTCAGCATTCAGGGCGATTGGTCGATTTTCGCGGCCCTGAATCCGGTCTATGGCATTGAATTCCTCTTCAGCCCGCAGAATCCGGTCGGCCTGGCCATTATGGGCACGGTCTTCCTCTCCACCACCGGTGCTGAGGCCCTCTACTCCGACATGGGCCACGTTGGGCGCGGCAATATTTACGCCACCTGGCCCTTCATCAACGTGGCTCTGGTCTTCAATTACTTCGGTCAGGGCGCTTGGCTCCTGCGCAATACCAACAATCCTGACCTGCGCGGGGCCACCGACATGAACCCCTTCTTCCAGATGATGCCCACCACGGTGCGCTATCCGGCCGTTATCCTCTCGGTCACGGCAGGCGTGATTGCCTCCCAGGCCCTGATTACGGGCGCATTCACCATGGTCTCCGAGGCCACCGGCCTCAACTGGATGCCCCACCTGCAGGTGCGCTACCCGGCCCGAACCCGTGGCCAGCTCTACATTCCTACGATTAACTGGGTGCTGTGCGTGGCTACCTCTGCGGTGCTGTTGATTTTCAAGGATTCCGAGCACATTTCCGCTGCGTACGGCCTGGCGCTGACCATCACTATGATCACGACCACTATTCTGCTCATGGTCTACATTTGGTACGACCATAAGCGTGTGTTTGCGGTCGTCTTCGCCATCGTCTTCCTGGCTATCCAGACCCTCTTCTTCCTGGCGTCGATGGCCAAGTTCATGCACGGCGGCTGGTTCACCATGCTGCTCACGGCGGCCATCCTCTTCATCATGTACACCTGGAAGGAAGGCACCAAGGTCGAGCGCTCTCAGCGGCGGCACATGACGCCCAAGGAGTGCCTGCCAGCCCTGGAGATGCTCCACAACGACTTCCGCATCCCCTACTTTGCTGACAACTTGGTTTACCTGACCTCCGACAACGAGATGCGCCGCCTGGATACGGACATCTTCTTCTCCATCTTCGCCGACCACCCCAAGCGGGCGCGCGCCTGGTGGGCTGTCTCCGTGCAGACGACGGACACCCCCTTTACCCGCGAGTATTCGGTGGAGAACTTTGGCACCAACTATCTCTTCCGCGTGCGTATGCGCCTGGGCTTCAAGGTGGACCAGAATGTGGCCACTTACTTGCACCAGATTATGCACGAGCTGATTGACTCCGGCGAGCTGCCCAAGCAGACCTCCACCTACCCGAAGGTGGACGAGGATCCGCAAATCGGCACCATTACGTACGTGCTGATTCACAAGGCCCTGATGCCTGAGTCGAAGATTACGACCCGCGGTGCTATTTCTCTAACGGTTAAATACGCCATTCGCCACATGGCCGGCAACCCGGTCAAGTGGTTCGGCTTGGCGCCCTACAACCCACTGGTGGAGGTGCAGCCGCTCTTCGTGACGACCAGGTCGGTGCCGCGCCTGAACCGCGTGGCTCTGCCCAAGCCCAAGAAATCGAAAAAGGCGAAGGTTGGCAAGAAGTCGGGCCTGCAGCAGGTTGAGCAGGAGGCTGGGCTCAAGGCTCAGCAGGTCCAGGAAGGCGCTCAGCGGGCCGCGCAGGACGTTGGACAGAAAGTCAAGCAGCAGAGTGAGAAAGCTGTCTCCGCTGTATCGGCCGCCACTGAAAAGGTTGAGCATGCGGCCGGGAAACAGAGCAAGAAAAGAAGTGAGAAAAAAAAATGAGAAGCTAGCATAGTCTTGCGCTAGTGGAGAACAGGGTCTGTGGTAGGCGCGCTTGAGTCCTGCCCCAGGCCCTGTTTTGGTCATGGATGGGCCATAAACTGGAAGCATTGGGCGAGCTTCGTTTTCGCGTGCCCGCATAGCCTTCGGAAAGGTGATTTCATGACTCAAGCAGTAGCGAACATCGGCGTAGTTGGCCTGGCAGCAATGGGCGCCAGCCTCTCGCGCAACCTGGCCCGTCACGGCAACACTGTGGCCGTTTTTAACCGCCACTATTTGCGTACCCAGACCCTCATCTCCGAGCACGGGTCCGAGGGAAAGTTTGTGCCCGCACAGACTTTGGAAGAGTTCGTGGGCTCTCTAACCAAGCCGCGCACCGCTATCATCATGGTCAAGGCTGGTGAGCCGACCGACGAGATGATTAACGCTCTGGCTGATTTGATGGAGCCTGGAGACATCATCGTCGACGCAGGCAACGCTTACTTTAAGGACACCATTAAGCGCGAGAAGGCCATTCGCGCTCGCGGCTTGCACTATGTGGGCTGCGGTGTTTCCGGCGGCGAAGAGGGCGCTCTGCTTGGGCCTTCGATGATGCCTGGTGGCACCGACGAGTCCTGGCAGACCTTGGGGCCGATTTTGAAGTCGATTGCTGCCGTAGCTGAGGGCGAGCCTTGCGTGACTCATATAGGCTCCGACGGCGCTGGCCACTTTGTCAAGATGGTTCATAACGGCATCGAATACGCCGACATGCAGCTCATTGCTGAGTCCTACGACTTGATGCGCCGCGGCTTGGGCCTGACTCCTGAGGAGATTGCCGAAGTCTTTGAGGACTGGGATAAGGGCGATTTGAACTCCTACCTAGTGCAGATTACTTCCGAAGTGCTGCACCACACCGATGCCAAGACTGGCAAGCCTTTTATCGACATCGTGAAGGATCAGGCTGGCATGAAGGGCACCGGCACTTGGACCGTGCAGACGGCTCTGGAACTGGGTGTGCCCGTCACCGGCATCGGTGAGGCAGTCTTTGCCCGCGGACTCTCCTCCACGGTTGAGCTGCGTCAGGAAGCACAAGTCAAGGGTCTAGGGGGGCCTAAGGTTGAAGGTGCTTTCTCGGCATCCGCTGCCGACCCCGCAGAGCGCAAGGCCTTCATAGAAGACGTGCGCCAGGCCCTCTACGCTTCAAAGATTGTGGCCTACGCCCAGGGCTTCAACGAGATGGAGGAAGGCGCTAAGGTCTACAACTGGAAGCTCGATTTGGGCGCAATTGCTCGCATTTGGCGCGGTGGCTGCATTATTCGTGCCAAGTTCTTGAACCGGATTTCCGACGCTTACGACTCTGGCGAACAGTTCGGCTCCCTCCTCTTCGACCCCTTCTTCAAGAAGGCTGTAGAAGGTGCTCAGGATTCTTGGCGCCGCGTGGTAGCTAGTGCAGTAGCGGCTGGCATACCGGTTCCGGTCTTCTCTAGCTCTCTGGCCTACTACGATGCCCTGCGCTCTAAGCGCCTGCCTGCCGCTCTGATTCAGGGCCAGCGCGATCTCTTCGGCGCTCACACCTATGGCCGCGTCGACGAGCCCGGCATCTTCCACACCCTTTGGGCCGCAGATAAGTCCGAAGTCAAGCAGGACTGAGCCCGGCTGGTAGTGCTTACAAAAGAGTCCGAAGATTGATAGTCTTCGGACTCTTTTGTATGTGTGTGCTACTGAGGTAGGTTGGTTGAACGGGCGTTTCAAGCCGCCAAAGTGGGTGGGCGGATTACTTACTGAGCCCCAAAAGCTCCAGGGCTGTGGCGCAGGTGCTTTCGGGGCTTGTGCTGCTCGAAATATCGACATCTATGTAGGGCTCGGGCGGGGTGGGGGGTTCTAGGGTGTCGAATTGGGAGCGGAGCATGTCGGGCTTCATGTAGTGGCCTTTGCGGGCTTGCATGCGGGCGAGGATGGTGTTGTAGTCGCCCTCAAGGTAGACGAATGCCAGGCCGGGTACGGTCAGCTTGCTGCGGTAGGAGCGCTTCAGGGCTGAGCAGGTCACGATGGCCGGTTTGCCTGCTTGCTTGTGGTCGTCAATCCAGGAACGAATGCGGTCCAGCCAGGGCCAGCGGTCTTGGTCAGTCAGCGGGATGCCATGGGACATTTTGTTGATGTTGGCCTGAGAGTGGAAGTCGTCGCCCTCAGCCAGCTCCCAGCCCAGGCGCTTGGCGAGAAGCTGGCTGAGGGTCGTTTTGCCGCAGCCGGAGACGCCCATGACCACAAGAATGGGCGTTGTGCCTGTAAAATAGCCCTGCGGCAGGTGCCTGCCTGAGCTCGGTGCGGCGGTTTCGCTCATGGCCCTTCTTCCAGTGTTTAGCTCGTCAGATTATCAGCCCTTCAGTCCCTTAGAGGAGGGCGGCAGCGTCGCGGTCTATAAGCCACAGTGTCTCTTCGCGGCCTTCGGCGAAGGATGAGGGCACATGTGGGTTGTTGCGGCCAGCTAGAGCTCTGTGGACGGCGTTCGCCTTTTCCGGAGTGGAGGCGAAGAGCCAGACCTTGTGGGCGTTGCGAATGCAGGGCACGGTCAGGCTCAGGCGCATGGCCGGTGGCTTGGGGGAGTGGTTCACGCCGACGACCGAAATGTCGGGATTGTCGATTTCGGCCTCGCCATGGTCGGGGAAGAGGGAGGCGAAGTGGCCGTCGGGGCCAACGCCGAATACGGCCGCGTCAAAGGAGGGATGCTCGCCCAGCTCGTGTATTAATTCGTGCTCATACTCCTGAGCGGCGGCAGTGAGCGCCTTCTCGTTGTCTTGGTCGCTGGCGCCCGCCACTTGCTCGGGAGTGCGCGGATCGACGGGCATCTCGTGCACGTTGGACTCCGGCAGCAGCCCCTGGTCAATCAGCCCGCCGAACCAAGCGCGGCGAGCCTGACCGGCGTTACGGTCGCTGTCTTCAAAGGAAACGAAGCGCTCATCGCTCCACCACAAGTGAACCCGCTTCCAGTCCACGCTCTGCGCCAGAGGACTATTCTTGACGCACTCATAAATATCGTTAGCATCGCGGCCACCGGTCAGCGCAATATCGACGCGCGGCTGCTGGGCCAGGCGGTCGCCCAGCTCAAGCAGGATACGTGCTGCAGTGGCCTGGCTCAGCAGGTCGGCGCTTGGATACGTGATCACCTGACGTTGTGACATCGGGACTCCTTCATACGGTGGGCCGCTGGCTGCTTACCGCAGGATTCACCGGCCCACTCAACTCCTCATTGATTGGCTACTCAGCTGTGGTCTTATTGATGGGAGACCATGCCCCAGCCTTTGCTCACTACCTCAGCATAGACCTCGTCCGGGTCCAGGCGGCCCAGCTGCTCGCTCAGGCAGTCTACGGCCGAGCGCAGGGGGAGGGAGACGGTCTGGTCGCTCTGCCCGGGCTGGCGGATGACGGCGTGGTCGCCCTCCAAGCGCTCCATGCTTAGGGTGCCGTCTTCGCGCTCAAAATACACGCCGGTGATGGCCTGCGCCTGAGGCTCGCGCTGCACGCGGACGGGCACCTGGAGTTTCAGGGCCAGCCAGGAGGCCAGGAGCTCCAGCGGCAGGTAGTCGGCCTGGCCGCTCACGGTGACCGACTGGACCGGCAGGTGGGGCGGCTGGGCGATAATCGAAGCCAGCATAGCCCGCCAAATGGTGATGCGGGTCCAGGACAGGTCAATGTCGGCCGGCTGGCAGTGCTCGCGCAGGGCCTCGAAAGTGGCGGCCGGGTCGGCGGAGTTCTGTGCGTCAGTAATGCGGCTGGAGGACTTGGAACCCAGAGGGTCGGCCGAGGGGTCGCTCGGGGCCTGGCTGGGCCACCAGGTGACCACCGGCACATCCGGCACCAGCAGGGGGATAACCAGCGTATCCAGGTGCTGCAGGAGGCCGTCAACGGGGGCGAGCACGATGACTTCACCTGCGCCAGCGTCCGCGCCGAAGCGAATCTGCGCGTCCAGTGTGTGGTCGCCCTGCTCACCGGCTGGAATGGCCTTGTAGCACTCGGGTTCAGCGCCCAGATTGGCCTTGTAGCGGGCGCCCTGGCTCTTGCCTTCGCCCTCGCCGCTGCTCTGGTCGCTGCTGGGCTGAGCGTCGGTCACAATGGCGATAACCCGGCAGGGGTGCTCGCGGCTGGCGGCGTTCACCGTCTCCAGCGCCTGCTCTAGGCCCGAGCGCTGGGTGGAGATAATCAGCGTGAGTACGCGGTCCATGGCCGCCTCGCCGCGCTCCACATGCATTTCGTCAATCTCGTGGGAGATGGCGGCCGTGGTAGTATTTCTCATTCCAACAATCATGGCATCCTCCAATGGTGTCCGTCAGCGGCTAGCATCCGGTCAGCTTGCGCCGGACCCCAGGTGCCTGCACGGTAGGGCTCAGGCTGGCCCAGCGTGCTCCAATACTCTTCAATCGGGTCGAGAATCTTCCAGGAGAGCTCCACTTCCTGCGTGGTGGGGAAGAGGGGTGGATCGCCCAGGAGCACGTCGAGAATTAGGCGTTCGTAGGCCTCCGGCGAGGCTTCGGTGAAGGAGCGTCCGTAAGAGAAGTCCATATTCACGTCGCGCACTTCCATAGCTGAACCGGGCGTTTTCGCGCCGAAGCGCAGGGTAACGCCCTCGTCTGGCTGCACGCGAATCACTACCGCGTTGGCACCCAGTTCGCGGGTGGCGGTGGCGTCAAAGGGCAGGTGGGGGGCGCGCTTGAAGACTACGGCAATCTCGCTGGTGCGCTTGCCCAGGCGCTTGCCGGTGCGCAGGTAGAAGGGAACGCCTGCCCAGCGGCGGGTGTCCACATCCAGGCGGATTGCGGCGTAAGTTTCGGTGGTGGACTTGGGGTCGATGCCCTTTTCGTCCAAGTAGCCCACGACCGGTTGCGAACCCTGCCAGCCCGCCGCGTACTGCCCGCGAGCGGTGTGCAGGCCCAGATCCTTGGGCACGCGCACGGCGGAGAGCACCTTCGTCTTTTCGGCGCGCAGGTCGCTGGCGTCGAAGGAAACTGGCTCTTCCATAGCGGTCAGGGCCATGAGCTGAATCAGATGATTCTGGATCACGTCGCGTGCAGCACCGATGCCGTCGTAGTAGCCAGCGCGGCCGCCGATGCCCATGTCTTCGGCCATCGTAATCTGCACATGGGAGACGTAGTTGGCGTTCCAGACTGGCTCAAACATAGTGTTTGCAAAGCGCAGGGCCAAGATGTTCTGCACGGTCTCCTTGCCCAGATAGTGGTCAATGCGGAAGACGGAGTTGGGCTCAAAGACTTCGCCGACCACCCGGTCCAGCTCCTTGGCGGACTGAAGATCGTGGCCGAAAGGCTTCTCAATAATCACGCGCTTCCAGGCACCGGGCGCCGACTTGGACAGGCCAGAGGCGGCCAGCTGTTCGGCTACCACCGGGAAGGCCTTGGGCGGGATTGACATGTAGAACGCATGATTGCCGCGGGTGCCCCGGTCGCGGTCGAGCTCGGAGACGGTCTGTGAGAGCTTGCGGAAGGCCTCGGCGTCGTCGAAGGTGCCCTTGACGAAGCGCATGCCCTCCTTGAGCTGCTTCCAGGTGGCATCGTTGAAGGGAGTGCGAGAGTGGGCGCGCACGTTTTCCTCGGCGAAGGCGGCGAACTCGTCGGCCGACCAGTCGCGGCGGCCGAAACCAATCAGGCCAAAACTCGCGGGCAAGAGTCCACGATTTGCCAGGTCGTACACGGCGGGCAATAGTTTTTTCTTCGCCAAATCGCCGGTTACGCCGAAAATGACCAGCGAACTGGGCCCGGCAATGCGCGGCATACGCAAATCTCGCGGGTCAAGTAGGGGATTGGCCCAATGCTCCTGGCCCCTGGCGGCGTCTGTATCAGACGATGATTGTGGACTTTCCATGGTTTACTCCTCGCAACGGCATCAGCTCTGATTCTAATCCCGCTCGGCCCCAATCAAGCCTATGGCATATCAATCGCCGCCAACTTGACGGATGCCA
This sequence comes from Bombiscardovia nodaiensis, assembly GCA_033127725.1. Lineage (NCBI taxonomy): Bacteria > Bacillati > Actinomycetota > Actinomycetes > Bifidobacteriales > Bifidobacteriaceae > Bombiscardovia > Bombiscardovia nodaiensis. The sequence continues at coordinate 380,618 of AP026798.1, forward strand.
CCTGCTCAGTCTCTCTTCTTGCCTCGCTTGCTCAGCTGGTAGGCCGCATAAGCCAGCGCCCCCACACCGCTAGCGCCCAGCAGGCCCTCTCCGCTCAAGTGTTCGAGCGGTATGGCACCGGCTGTGGGCAGGGGTTTCTGGTCGAAATAGGTGAAGCGGAAAGTGTGGTCGCTCTGGGGAGTGGAGTCCAAAGTCCATTGAATGTTGACGTTCACAGGGCCCGCCGCGTGCGCTGGCGTGGTGACCGTCCACTTGCCTGCATCGGGGCCGGTGCCGTGGTAAGTCAAATTGAGGCCGTTTTGACCCCCGAATTGTACGTTCGTAATGGTCAGCTGCGGTGTGGACACACCATCGCTGGGGTTGGGAGGGGTGATGACAACGCGCGTGCCGCCAGTACTCAGGCCGCTGTCGGGCGTCATGGAGAAGGTGCTCCAATGGGCTTTGAGCGCCAGATCAGCGGTGACCGGAGAGGAGAAATTATAGGGGTCGTTGCCCAGGTACCAGCCGTTGAAGATGTAGCCGGGCCGCGTGGGGTTGGGGCTGGGTTGGACCGCTCGCTCTCCCTCTTTGACGGTCTGCTGCTCGAATCCTGGGCTGGTGCTGCCGCTGCCGCCATCGGGGTCGAAAGTGACCTTGTGAACTACGGCGAAGGTGAACTGTAGGGCGGTGTTAGGCTGGGGCGAACCGCCGACTTTCCAGCCAATAGAGACCGTGACGGTGCCTGAAGCGTGCGCTGGGGTTGTGGCGTGCCACATGCCGTCCGAGCTCTTGAGTGCAAAGCCCGCTGCCGGGGTGCCGCCAAAGGAGACGGAGGTGAGGCTGACTATTGGTACCGCTATCTGTTGTAAGACGCCTTTGACCAGCCGGTATGCGTGGCCGTTGTCGCACAAAATGGCGTTTCCGCTGGCGATACTGACGGCCCTGCTTCCGGCCGGCAGAGTAACGCGCGAAGCATAGAGATTGCTGCCCCAGCTGTACACGTTTCCCGAGCTGTCCATGGCTAAGGCGGAGGAAGAACCGGCGCTGATGCTCGTGGCGCTCACTCCGCCGGGCAGGTAGACCGGCACTGGCGACTGGCGTTCCGGGGTGCCATAGTCCATGCGACCCCAGGCGTATATCTGCCCGCTTGCGCTGAGTGCGAGAGAGCTGTCCTCCAGGGCGCTCACTGCCGTGAAACTGATTCCCGAGGGCAAATCCACTAGGTGTGGAACGTTGGCAATGCTGTTGGTGGCGTATCCGAGCTGGCCTTCGTCGTTGTTGCCCCAAGAGTACACTTTGCCGTCGCTCGTAAGACCTAGGCTGTGCTCGAAACCTGAGGCAATGGCTGTCAGCGGGTAGCTCGAAGGAGAGTAGAGCCGCTCGGGAGTGTTGATCATGGTGGGGGTCCAGCCGTTGATTGGCGGGGGAGAGCCGTTGGCCTTGCCCCAGTTGTTGGCGCCCCAGGTGTACCAGTTGCCGTTGGTGTCGAGCGCGAAAGCGTTGTCGCCATTGCCTGAGTAGATTTTGGTGATCCTGACCCCCAAGGGCAGGCCCACTTCAACGGGGACTGTGCTTGCCCCACCCACATGGATGTTGCCCAGGCCGCCGTTGCTGTCGCTGCCCCAGGAGTATACCCGGCCGTTGTTGCCCAGACCGTAGGAGACGAAATGATCCCTGCCCGCGGCGCTGATTTGTACGTATCTGACACCTGCTGGCGGCGTCGCTTGGCTCAATTCTTGGGGGTGCCGATGCTGTTGGGGAAGTTGGCGTTGTCGTAGATGTTCCCGTCATCTCCGATGCCCATAAAATGGTTGTCGTTGGCGCTCATACTGGTAAATTTGAGGCCTGAGCGGTCGGGTATGCCGATGGTCACATCTGTGCCGCCCAAAGGGGTGCCCATGTCGGGGGTCAGCCAGAAGCCCTGCGCATTGACGGGCGGATTAGCGTGGGCTGTCGTGGGTTTTGCCAGGCTGCTCCCGCAGGCAAAGACAGCCAGGCACAAAACCGCCAGCACAGCACTCATAGCATGTCTTACACGCATAATACAACGCTCTCCGAGCTGAGGCGACGGCATAGCGCTGCCCCTGCTGATAGTTCCCCTAGTCCTGAAATTCTTGCGTTTTGCGGCTCCCCATTCGCGAAAGCGCTCGTTCAGTTACCCTTCTTCAGAGAGAACCTACCACCGAAATCTTAAAATTTCCTGATACCCGCGCACCCCTCGCAGCGCGCCGAACTCAAGCTCCAAGGGCGCATTTTGCACTCGCTACCGCCATTCCCCCACATTCGACCACATTGCTTGCAAAACTTGAACTGCCGCGTTCCGAGCACGTAGCGTGGGATACAACAAAAGGCGGGCGCTTGGGCTCGCGGAGTTTAAGTAGAAAGTGGAAGCTAATGATCACAACGAATGCGCTGTCTCCGGTTGGGGTGCATCCCAAAACCTCGCCATCGGCTAGACTAAAGGTACGAGCGAAAGGGGCAAGCATGAGTCGCAAGAGCGAAACTGTAACCTTGAATCTCATCTTGGACGCGGATGAGCTGGCAAATACGGCTGCCGTTGCCGAGCGCTCGGGCATATCCGTGCCTTCCCTGCTGAGTTCTTACCTGCACAATCTAGTTGTGGGCGAGCGTGAACCCGAAGAGCTGGTGCGCAATCGTGAGGGCAACAATGCGCTTGCGGAATCCCCTGACCAACGCGCAAACGGCGGCAGCAGTCCAAATAAGCAAACGCCGTATGCTCTGACTGTAGACGCAGCTGATGCCCACGGCGCACAAGCGTACGCTAGCAAATTGGGCAAAACTGCCACCGATTTAGTGAGCGATTACGTCCATATTCTGGCCGACAAAGAGTTGGATCATGCTCTAGTTGTATCCCGCAGCGCGCAAGAAACCAACGCTTTCCTGACCAGCATCCTCGAAGAGGAACAGGCTCGTGTTTGAAATCGGTTTTTCAGGTGAATACCTATCCGATTTCAGACGTTTGAGCAGAAGACTTCCCAGTTGTGCGTACGAGCTCATGGATATCATCTTCAATGAGCTACAGGAGACCGGAACAGTTTCTCAATCTTATGGACCGCACGTGTTAGTCAAAACTGGCGGGGTGTACAACGGCTGCATGGAGTTTCATGTGCGCGACGATGTCTTGGTGCTGTACAGTCCTGCTCGCCCCAAGCGTGCCCTCACTATGCGCCGTATTTGCACCCACGCCGAGCTAACCTCCGGCCGATTCGGCCGCGAGTGGCCCACTGATATCTAGCTCAGATTTGTCCCTTTTACAGATTCAGAGGTTTGGTTCGCATGCCCGGCGTGGCCGAAAATCCTAAGTGATCGGGGCGCTGTGTTTAGCGGTCGGTGTCGGCTTCATTATCATGTACACTCGATTGCGTTAGAAGCCGCCACTGCCTCTACTGCCTTTCGGGGTGGAATGCATACTATGGCGGTATTCTTTTTTGCCCGGAGGGCGCGTGGCGACCACAACCGTAACCAAGCTGTCGCCATACCCCAGTCACCCGTCCCTGCAGCCTATGGACTTGGCTCAGCTCCTTGCCTTTGGCTTCGATATGGTAGTTACTGGTTGATGGGGGAGCGGGCCGGCAACTTGGGGGTGCTGGGGCGGTTGGGCTTGGTTAGGCTGTGGGTTGGGAGTGCCTGGGCTTGCGGCTGCGCCTGATGCGGTGGGTGAGCTGGTGGGTTGCGTAGATTGCTCCTGCTAGGGCGCTGAGGCCTAGGAGCCTGCTGCCACCTATGCGTTGGAGGGGGATGGCTCTCTGACGTTAAGGTAACCACACCGGGGTGATTTCTTGCGCGGGTTCGGGGGTGGATTTCTGTGTTTTCCTGGTGGGGTAGGGGAGGGTTTGGCAAAAAATGGCAAAGGGGATACTGGCGTAGCCTGGGGTGTCAGCGAAGCATGAACTGACGGGCAACAGGGCAACAGGAAGGCGAATGCTATGAAGGTCAACCTCAATGGGCGCTGGGATTTTTACCCGGACGGCGGCCCCAGCGCGCACAGCATCGTCGTGCCCACCTGGTGGGATAGCCTGCCGTGCACCACGGGATACCCCGAAGAGTGGAGTCAGAGCCTCTACCACGGCATCTACCGGCGTAGCTTCGACCTGAGCGAGGCGGACCTGGCCGACGACCTCTTCGTGCATGTGGGCGCGCTCGCCAGCCTGGGCCAGGTGCGCGTTAACGGGCAATCGGTGGGTCCGCAGACTACCAAAGGCTACCTGATGACCCTCCTGCCCTACGATTTGGACATCAACAGTACCGCCCGAGCAGGCAGCAACCAGCTGGAGATTGAAGTATGGTCGGTCAAGGAGCTGCCCGAAGACGCGCTGGCCCCCGAAGACGGGCCGGACCGCCTGCTCTTCCCCTTTGGCACCGAAAATATTGTGGGGCGCGTGGGCATTGGCGGCGATGTTTGGGTGGAGAGCCGCCCCAAACTGCGCATTGACGACATCCAGATTATCCCTGATTTGAAGCGCAATGCGGACCCCAGCGACGACGAGCTGACCGCAGCCATCACCTTGGTCAACCACACGCCGGAGGCGAGGGCCCTGACACTCACCGCACAGGTGCGTCCTTGGGAGGGCAAGTCGGAGGAGGGTTCTGGCTCTGACTTGGATTTCAACTCTGGTTTAGGCTCAAGCTTAGGCTCGGACTCCGGCTTCGGCGCTGGTTTAGGTGCCAGCTCTAGTTCTGGTTCTAGCTTAGGCTCTGACTCAGGCTCAGATCAGGTCCCATCCTTATCGTCCTCTCCATCCTCCTCATCCTCAGCTGCAGCCCTGTCCTTTGAGACCGCGCAGGTTGAGCTCCCGGCAGGGGCGAGTACGGTCGTCAGGCTCACGGCCAGCTGGCCCGATGCGCGCTACTGGTCACGCAGCGACCCCTTCCTCTACCAACTCGAAGCCGAGCTCGACAGTAGCTCAAGCAAGAGTTCAGGTACCGAGCTCGCCAGCAGCCCAGATAGCAGCCCGGGCAGCGGTCAAGGCGCCGGGCCGGTCAGCAGGTCCAGCGAGCGCTTCGGCTTCCGGCAGTTTTGGCGCGAGGGCGACCGGTATCTGCTCAACGGCCTGCCCATCCGCCTGCGCGGCGACTCCCTCTGCCTACTCAACCAGGGTAATCGGGACCTGATTAACGAAATTGGCGACGCGTATGGCCTGATTTTGGACGACAACCACGCCAGTGACGCGATGGCCGCCGCCTGGGTGGACGCCTACCAGCACGCGAACGCCAATATTTTGCGCAACCATATCCGCTCCATCCCCTCTCATGCCTTGCATTCCCGTGCGGATGAGACCGGCATGCTGATTGAGGAGGAGAGCGCCTTCTGGAACCCTGGCTCGCTCTCCAACGTTTCCCTGAACCCGCCCTACTATATGAACTACAGCGATGAGGCCATCGGCTACTACTGCGAGTGGGTCCGCCGCTGGGTGCGCGCCTACCGGAACCACCCCTCAATCGTCCTGTGGTCCACCACGAACGAGGCCTGGAATCCCAACGATGCTACCGAGCTCATTCCCCCGCTCGAAGCCGCCGCGCTTGGCGAAGACCCCTCCCGGCTGGTCATCAACGACGGTTTCAACAAGCCTATTACGAACGAGGATTCCCGTCACTACTTCGGCGGCTACCCCTCCGGCATGACCTCTTCGCCGGACATCTACTCCCTCTACCACATCGACTCCGACCTGCCCCTGGGCGCGGGCGAGGAATTCTCGGTCTCGACGGCCGGGATTCCCCTTTATAACGATGAAGGAGGGATTCGAGACATCTACCACGGGCGGCTCAACGGCAACCCGGACACCATCTCCCGGGCCGATTTTGGCCGAGAAGTCGGGCGGGTGACCAGGGGCGTGCGCACCACGCGCATGGCGGATTGGAAGCCTTTCTGCCTGTCTATGTTCATCTACGATAACATTGAGCGATTCGTTGAGCTCGACCAGGCGGCCACCGGGCACGGGCTCAACCCGCGTATGCTCATGCGCCCCCAGTTTGACCCTACGAAAGCGGGCAGCGACCGCTGGGTTGAGGGCGGGGCTTTTGAGTACTTCGCCAACTCTTACGCCGATGTGGCCGCCTACGACAAGGATTTTGACCAGGAACCGCGCCTGGGTCAGCCCCACCGGGTCTACGAGCCGGGCTCCACCAGCCTGCGCGCGATTATCGTGTACAACGATGAAGAAACCCGCGGCACCCAGCTAGGACTCAAGTGGGAGTTGGGCTACCAGCTGGTTTCGGACGGCAGCACCCACCCCACGTTCTCCGGTAGGCAGGAGCTGAGCGTATCCTACGCCGGGCATGTGGAGGTGCCGGTGAGCATCCGTGTGCCAGAGGACCCGCAGGCCGTGGGCGCCAAGCTCATTCTCGCCCTGGCTGTGAGCAAGGAGGGGCAGGAGGTCTTTCGTGAGAACAACTTCCTGGGCTGGATTGGGCAGACAGCCGGGCCCAAGCTGCGCGTGCGGGTGCCTGAGCGCGATCTGGGCAACATTGGCTGGCACTCGCGCACAGTCAAGCACAGCATCCACCTCCTGCAAGACGGCGGTGCCATGAGCGAACGCTGGACGGCCCGGGTGGAGTGCGACGCTTCGGGTGCCTTCCAGCTTGAGCAGACCAGCGGCAACCTCCGCCACGAGCAAGACATCTTCTACACGCTCAATACGGCGGCCCTGGAACCGGGCAGATCTTATGCGGCTGCGGTAACGATTACGGGCGAAGCGGGCGAGCAGGCCACTTTCACGGTGCGATTCACGGCTGGCGAGCAGCCCGAAGGCGAGGACAAGCTCAACCTGGCAGCGGGCGCGCGGGTGTCTGTCTCCTCGCTGAGCGGGCAGCCGGGCTGGACTGCGGGCGCCCTAGTCGACGGGTTGTATGGCGCTGATTACAACCGTTTCGGCTGGTCGAGTGCGCTCAATCAGGTCAGCAGGCGCGAGTGGGTGCAGCTTGAGTTTCTCCGGCCGCAGACCGTGACGCAAGTGGCCCTCGTGCCCAGGGCGCAGAATCCGGGAGGCACTGTCTCCGAGGCTTTCCACGGCAAAGGCGCGGGTGTGGGCGGGGTGCTTGAGTTCGCGGCGGGCCACAAGGCCTCGGACCCCAATCAGGGGCAGGGTTTTCCGCTAGATTTCACCATCAGCCTGTCTGCAGACGGCGCTAAGTGGGTTCAGGTCGCTCGCTGCCACGATTACCCTCTGCCCAGCAACGGCAAACCCCAGGCCTTTGACTGTGAGCCGGTTCAGGGGGTCCGTTTCTTGCGAGTCGAGGCCGACCGCCTGAGGTCGAATCCCCATGAAGGCAACGCTTACGCCCTGCAACTGACGCAGATTGCGGCATATGCTGACCACCACCTGCCCACGCTTCCGGCAGCCCCAAGGAGCTTGACTGCTTCGAAGGAGGGCCACCAGCTGCGCGTGTCCTGGCCTAATGGCAGCGACGGGCGATCGCCGCTGACGGGCACCAGGCTCGAACTCGCCGACGCCCGCGGCCGAACCATGAGCGCTCTCGTGAGCGGCAGCCAGCGAGAAGCCTTGCTGCCTGCGGTTCCGTATAGTTCGTGGCGGATTCGCGCGAAAAGTAGCAATGCCATTGGCGACAGCGAGTATTCGCAGGCCTTCGAGATTCGGCTGGGATCTCAGGAAGCTGGGGAGTTGACGGCGGAGCTCTTGCAGCCCCCGCAGCCCACGGCACGGGTCGATGTGGACACCAGTACCGTCACCGTATTCTGGAGCGCTGGAGACGGGCTAGACCCTGCTCTTGAGGGTTGGAATGTGCTGTTGGCTCGTGAAAGCGACGACAAGGAGACCTATGTGGCTTGGACCCCGGCAGCGGTTGAGGCAGTGTCAGCAATGTCGACAGCGGAGTCACCAGGCCAGGAGCAGGGCCGGAAGCAACGCAGTTGGCGCTGCTCATTCCCGCAGCTGTCAGCAGGCACCTACCGGGCCTGGCTGGAGGCGAGCGACGGGTTCGGCCGCGTTTCCAAGCCCTCCGCGCCCACCGAGCGCCTTATTGTGGCCCAAGTCCCAGCCCAGCCCCACAAGCCCGGCGTCACTTCGTCCGGCCAAGTCATGCGCGCGACCTGGCAGGCTCCAGCAGACGGCGGCACGCCCATCACGGCCTATGTGTTGACTGTGCGCAACCTGACCGAGGGTAAGAGCCAGGTCCTTCGGGTGGGCGCCGGGCAAACTGCTGCCAGCCTGGACGGGCTCGAAGCGGGCAACTACACGCTTTCGGTCATCGCTGTGAATGCTATCGGCCCGTCAGAGGAATCCAGCCCCTCCCTGCCTTGTATTATTGCCTAAAGAAAGGTATTTCGCGCGTTTGGCAGAGGAGCCCGCAGTGCTCTTCCGCCAGCGATGGACGAGAGTGTGGCAAGGATATGGCACGGACGTAGCGAAGATAGAGCAAGGACAGAGCCAAGGATATTGCGAGGACATAGCGTGAAAGCACAAGCCCAGAAGCCCCGGTCTGTCGGCGAAGTGCGACCAGCCACAGACCGTGTGCTCCTGGCAGATGTGGCGCGTGAAGCGGGCGTTGCCGTGTCCACCGTCTCTCGCACCTTCGCCAAGCCCGGGCGCGTGAACGTCCAGACCGCAGAGCACATCCGGCAAGTGGCTCTAAAGCTCGGCTACCAGCCCCGACCCAGCAGCGACGAGCCTGCTTCCGCAGCGCAGGAAGGAGAGCAGCAGACCCAGGCCCACGGTCGTCACGGCATGCTGGCATTCCTGGCGCAAGACACGGCCGACGGCATTTCTTCGCAGATTTTGAAGGGCGCACAGAGCGAGGCGCTCGCCGCGGGCAGTGCGGTCTGCATCTTGGAAACTGGACCCAATGCTGCGCGCTCGGAGAGTCTGCTCAACCTGCTCTCCCGGCGGGCTGACGGCATTATTATTGCCAGTGACCAGCTCAAGGCCGAGTCCATTCGTCGGGTGGCCAGGCGGCTGCCCACCGTAGTGCTCAACCGGCCGGTGGAGGGCGTGCTCAGCATTGTGCCCGACCCGACTGTGGGCCTGGCGCGGGCCCTGCTCATGCTCAAGCGCTTTCACCTGCGCTCGTTGGTGTATGTGGCCGGGTCGAGCGGCCTGTGGGCCAACCAATCGCGCTGGTCCTGCATAGAAAAGCTGGGCCTGCGCCTGGGCTTTAGCGTGCGCAAAATCGGCCCTATGCAGCCCAGCGTTGAGGGCGGCGTGCAGGCGGCTGCGGCCTTGGAGGGCCAGTTGCCCGACGCGATTATTGCCTACAACGATCAGATTGCCGCCGGGCTGGTGCTCCGCCTGAAAGCAGACGGGTTCAGCATTCCGGGCGATCTGTCGATTATCGGCTTTGACAACACGCTGGTTGCGCCCGTCGTCTCGCCTGCCATTACCAGCATTCGCATACCACGCGCCCGCATCGGCCAGGCCGCCGTCGATACGCTGCTGGGCCGCCCGCTTGCACCCATCGTCAGCACCCGCGAAGCCGAGTTCAAGCAGTGGCTAACCTCTCAAGGCATCTTGGGCATAGACCGCTCAGACCACCTCATCCCCGTAGACACCTCCCTCATCATCCGCCGCAGCACCGGTGCTCCCAGCCCCCGAACCTAGGAAGTAACCTAGGAAACCTAGGAAGTTACTTAGGAAGTTTTTGGGCGAACCTAGGAAAAATTGGCTTGAACCTAGGAAGTTTTTGAGGGAAAGGTTCCTAGGTTACTTCCTAGGTTCGGGTTCGGGTTGAGGCTCGGGTGGGGAGGAAACTAGGATGGAAGTATGATTCCTTCTGTTGAGATGGCCCAGGAGCTGCATAAGAAGTATGCGCCCTCGCAGGCGGCGTATGACCTGATTCACACCCACTGCGTGATTGTGGCGACGATTGGTAAGGAGCTGGCTCAGCGGGCGAATGCGCGCTATCAGGCGGCGCAAATGCGGGGGGCGAGCGTGCAGGTGGCGCGGGCCCAAGAGCACCCGCAGGCTCAGTCCGGTGCGGTGGGTGAGCAGGTTTGGCAGTCTGGCGATTCCCTGGAGGCTGCGATTCCCCAGCGGGAGTTGGACGTGGATTTGGTCTACTTAGGCGGGCTCTTGCACGACATTGGCACCTACAAAATTCTGGCTTCGGACGGCGCTGAAGGGCGGCCGCTGGCCTTCGATGACCACTACATTCAGCACGGCCTTGCGGGCTACGAATTGCTCAAGGCTGAGGGCGTGGATGAGTCTGTCGCCCAGTTCGCTCGAAACCATACGGGAGTAGGGCTCACTCGTGCGCAAGTGGAGGCCGAGCACCTGGATCTGCCGGTGGACGACTACCTGCCGCGCAGTCTGGAGCAGGAGCTGGTCATGTACGCGGACAACTACCATTCCAAGCATCAGCCGCCCATTTTCGTCTCCGAGCCCACGGCCGCCAAGCGCACGGCCAAGTTTGGTGAGGAGAATCTGCGCCGCTGGAAGATGCTGGTGGCCAAGTACGGCGTCCCTGACCTCAAGCCTCTGGCCGAGCAGTACGGCATGGAGATTATTTAGCCTGGACCTAGCTGGGATTGAGCTAGGGGCGGTTCAGGTAACCGGCGTACCGGCGGGAGAACTCAGCGACCATCCAGGTGTCCTGCCGGTAGAGGCCTTCCGCTCCGCCCCCTGCGCCAGCCGCGCTCGTTGATTGATCAACGCCAACAAGGCCCGCTTCGCTAGCCTTTAAGGCCTGGAGAAAATTACGCATACCTTGGCGGCCGTAGTCGTAAGGCGCAGCGCACCAGAGCGGGTTGGCCTCGAGCACAACCGGGCCTTCGCTCGCCGCAGCCCCCGGACCTGCCTCCACAAATGCCAAGTCAACAGCTCCAAAATTGAGCCCGGTGGTGCGCGCAGCCTGGCTAGCCGCTGCCAGGGCCTGCTCCCGGTGGATAGGGTCAAAAGTGGCACCGTCGAAAACCGAGAGAATCTGCTGGCTGCCGGCGGGGGAGTGGATGCAGTAGCCCGAGGCTGCAGCGGGCTGACCCTGGCTCACGACCACCCGCCACTCTTCGCTGATTCCATCAACCTGCCCGCTGACTTGAATGAGCGAATCGGCTGGCGCGCTCGCCAGGTCAGCCTGGAGCTGGGCGAGCGGGCGACGGGCGGCCCGGAAGGCGCTCACGCGTCCTTGGGCCAGCTGCGACCAGGGGCGCTCTCCCAGGCCTGCGGGCATCTGTCCCCAGGAGCGAATCTCCTGCGTGGAAGCCACTACAACTGCTCGCCTGGCCAGTTCTGGGGCGCCTTGGGCCAAGTCTGCCAGCCAGTTGGGGGAGGGCGCAGGCAGGCGGATGGGCTCCAAGCCTTGCGCTCGCAGCCAGGCGTTGTGGGCTATGAGCAGGCCGGGGGCTATCCAGAGAGCGTCGGCGCTGCCGAGACTGGGCAGGGGAGCTAGTCCCGAAGAAGTTTCCAGCTGCCAGTCAGTTTCCGGGCGGGTCGCTGGTGATTCTGGTGATTCTGGTGATTCTGGAGTTTGTTGGTTGCCTGCCAACGCTTGAAGGATAGTGTCACTTATCCAGCTTTCGTGGGAGACGACCTGGCAGGTTTTGGCTCTGTTAGTTGCCTGCTGGACCCTAATATTCCGTGACATAGTTCACCTTTTGTGGCTTTAGTGGCCTTCCTGCCTTGCCCTGTCAAGGGTTAAGCGCTTTTTGAGCAAGCGCAAGGTGTTGCCCTATAGGCGCAATATGCGCGTCGATATGCTCCAGTTTAGCTACAGTAATGTCATTACTTCACTTCAGCGCGGCCTAACGCGCCGAGTGTGTATGTATGTGGTACTCAGCTGCATCGGGCAGCTCCCAGCTCTTTAAGGAGATACTTATGACAACAATCGCAGTATTTGTTGGATCCCTGCGCAAGGAATCGTTCAATCTCAAGCTCGCTAAGGCTATCGAAAATTTCATGCCAGAGGGTGTGAACTTTGAGTACGCCGATATGAATCTGCCCCTGTACAACCAGGATCTGGACGGCGATTTTCCTGCGAAGGCCACCGAGCTCAAGCAGCTGGTTGAGCGCGCAGACGGTGTGCTCTTTGTGACGCCTGAGTACAATCGTAGCTTCCCCGGCGTTTTGAAGAATGCCATTGACTGGGCCTCTCGCCCCTGGGGTCAGTCCTCCTTCACTGGCAAGCCTGCCGCTATCGTGGGGGCCAGCATGGGTGCCCTCGGCGCAACTCAGGCTCAGGCAGCCCTGCGCAACGTGGCTCTCTTCCTCGACATGAAGCTCATGGGCCAGCCCGAGGTCTACTTCAACGGCACGACCGGCTTTGACGAGCAGGGCAAGTTGGTTGAGGGCTCCGTGGACTTCATCCGTGGATTTGCTCAGGCTTTCGCCAAGCACGTAGAGGCTAACCGCTGAAATTAGTGGCGAAAAGTCACTAAACCCTTCCAGGAAGCGGCCTATCTGCGGCTGCTGAACTCGTCTGAAAACGGCGCATTGCCGGGGCGGAAGAGTAGCGAGTGCTAATAAGAAGAGGACGGACTGTGAGCTGGTGCTCAGGGTCCGCCCTCTTCTTGTATTTACTTGAATTTGTCTACTATATGCGTCGACTCCATTACTTCAGCTGGTAGGTCTGGTCGTAATCGCCTTCGCCGGGGGCATCGACGCTGGCCAGGATGACCGCGCAGTCATGGCGGCGGGCCGTCTTGGCAAGGAGGGCAAGGATGGTGGAGTTCTCCTCGGAATCGAGGCCGGACATGAGCTCTTGGGCCACCAGCACGTCGCACTCGCAGCAGATAGCGCGGGCCAGGGCGGCGCGCACGTAGTCAATCCGGCTCAGCTCACGCACCGGTCGCTGCTCGAGGCGCTCGGGGAAGTTCATCTCCTCCAGCAGGTCGCGGGCCAGGGTGTCCATGGGCTTCAAGAACGTGCGGCCCGAAGCGTCCATGGTGTAGACCGCATTCTCAATGGCGCTCATGTCGGTGCGCAGGGCATCTTGGGCGAAAATGAGCCCAATCTCATGCCCCCGGTAGTCCGAGGATTCAATCTGACGAATGTCGGTGCCCCGGTAGAGCACATTGCCTTCGGAGGGGGCCATGAGCCCGCTGACCAGGGCCATGAAGGCCGACAAGTGTTCTGCTGACTGGGCTTGCACGTAATGGGTGCGGCGTACGCGGAAGGCCATGTTCACGTCGTCAAGCAAGAGCTGGGAGACACCCTTGGAGCGCGGCGCGAGGCTGACGTGCCGCAATTCCAAGACTGGGTAGCCGTTGGGAACAGGGAGGTCGAGCTCGTCTATGTCCGGTTCCAGGCTGGTCAGAGGATCGTCCTCGTCCTCCTCGTCTTCCACGCTCTCGTCCTCAATAACGACCTTAAACTCAGGACCTTCCTCCTCGGCGGAGTTTGTGTTGGCCGCTTCTTCATCTTCCTCTTCGCTCTGAGTAGTGGATGTCGATTCGGCCTCCTCCTCAACCGCAGGTTTGGCCTCTGCCTGGGCCGAGGAGCCCGACTTCGACCTGGGAGTTTGGTGGGTCTGCTCGGCTTCGTTTGCGCTCTGCTCGCCTTTCTGCTCGCTCTGAGCGCCGTGCTCAGCCTTTGTATTCTGCTCAGCCTTCGTGCCCTGCTTGGCCTCGGTCGTGCTTTCTGCTGACTCTAAAGTCTCGTCCTCGGGTGTGGACTTGTCGCTGCTGCTCATGCTTTCTCCTTCACGTCAGTTTTGGAAGCCTCGGAAGCCTTGGAATCACTAGTAGAGTCTTGCGCTGAATGCTCGCTGGCTTGCTCGCTGTCACTATTGTCTGCTGCCTGCTTGCTGGCGACCGGAGCGCTGTCGTAGAGGCGGGAGGTCTTGAAGGCGGCCGCATACAGGCTAGCGGCGATGGCGAGTACTAGGCAGACGATGAGGCCGGTGCCTGCCACGCGCCAGAGGTTCGAGCCGGTGGGCATTTGACGAATACCGGCCAGGCTGGTGGCAGAGCGCACCGCAGGCGGGCACAGAGCCGTGCCAAGTCCCATGCCGAGCGCCAGGCCGGGAATGGTCAGTAGGAGGGTCTCTAGGGCCAGTTGCCAGCCAATGCGGGCCTTGGTTACGCCAATGGTGATAGCCATGCCCAGCTCGTTGGCTCGCGGCATGAGGCCGAAAGCTAGCCAGACCAGTGCGAGTAGGGCTCCAAAGGCCAGAATTGCTATCAGCATGATGCGAATCTTGCCTACTTCGTCGTGCAGGGGCTGAACCGAGCGATTGTAGGCATCCAAACTCGGGGAAGTGACCTCGTATTTTTTGCTCGAGAGCCCCGCCTTGCTCAAGGCCTGCTTAAAGGACCTGTAGGCAGCGGGATTTTGCAGTTGGAAGACAACCTTGAGTTCGTGGCCCTTGTCACCGGGGTCGCTGGCCTGGTCGTAGCCATTGCTGGAAAAGTCCGAAAAACTGGAGTAAATAGCGTTGGCGGCCGGCCCGGTGGCGTCCTTGCCTTGAGCTTCGAAAATACCCACGACCTTCATGTCGACGCTCTTATCAGCTTCTTTCGCGTTCTCCAGCTTGATGGTGGACCCCACCTTGAGCTTGTTGGCTGCGGCGAGGGGCTGGGAGACCATCACTGAATTGGCGGAGTTGCCGGAAAAATCAATGTTTTTGCCCTCGGTCTTTGTGACCTTGCCATAGGGGCCTTTGGGCAGGGCTGTGGAGTCGGACAGGCCCACGAGCTGTAAGTCGGAGGCGGATCCTACCGGCTTGAGGTCAGTAAAGTGGGCGTTCGCGGTCTCGTAGTAGTAGACCGTGAACTGGATGTTGCTCGCCTGGACGGTCTGAGCGTACTGGGAATATTCCTGCCAACCCAAGGGCTTGGCGGCCTTGCTCGAGCCCTGGTTTTTGGGGTTGATGACGGCATCTACGGCTTGCGACTCGTAAATTGTGGTCTTGGTAGCCTCGTCTGCCTGCACAATCGTTAAACCAACGACGCAGGACGCGCTCACCGCTATACAGACGATAAGAAACGTGATATTGCGCGCCTTGTTGCGCGTGACGGCTCTCCATGCGTTTTTCAGGACGAACATGGCATCCTTTCCACCTCATGCGCCTGCCTGCGCCTGAATCTCGGGCTTTTCAGACGGGCGGCGACTTACCTACTTGCTGCCTCAATAGTACGAGCTTCAGTCTATCTGTTCGTGCTCCCAAAGCTGGTGAACAGCTTATGGCAGCATTCTGGGATTTGTCTGAAAGTTCTCTGAACGAGTCTACTGGCCAGCGCGAAATATAGGGGAGTGGGCAGCAGATAGGTGCTGCGCAATACAAGAGCCCAGCACCGACTAGCAGTGCTGGGCTCTTGGGGTAACTCAACGATTGGCGCTCTTACGCCTGGGCTGGCTCGCTGACCGCTTGCTCGGCGGCAGGATGGTCGGCCGCGTGCGAGAAGTTCTTAATCTTGAGCGAAACCAGGAGTGCCACCACAATCAGCACCACCACGAACCACAGGCCCAAATGCATGCCCGAAGTAAAAGCCTGGGCAGGAGAGGCACCGGTGGCGTGGGATTCGCCGATAGCCAGCAAGCTGGTCGTGACGGCTGTGGCAACAGCGCCGACGATCTGCTGCATGGTGTTGATAATGGTGGAGCCATCGCCAGACTGCATAGGGCTTAAGGAGTTGAGCGCGTAAGTCTGGGCGGGCGACATGGCCAGCGGGCAGCCAACCATCATCACAATATGGGCGGCCACCACGAACCACAGGGGGCTGTGGGAGGTGGTGAAGAGCAGCATGAGCGCGCCGACGAGAGCGATAGCAAAGCCGCAGCGGACCGGCAGTTTAGCGCCGAAACCGTCGTAGAGCTTGCCAGCGATGGCGGACACACCGGCGTTGACCACGCCGCCGGGCAGCATGAGCACGCCAGTTAAGGCAACTGCCACCAGGAGCCCGCGCTGGAAGTACTGGGGCAGAAGGTACATGGCCGCTAGGATGACTGCAAAGTCAAGCATGACCAGGATAGCGCCAGAGCGGAAGGCTTCGATGCTGAAAATGCGCAAGTTGAGCACTGGTTGCTCCAGGTGGAGCTGGCGGCGGGCGTAGAGGACCAGGGCCACGATAGCGACGACCAGAATCACCAGCGTGACCGGCGAGAGCCAGCCGTACTTCGAGGCCAGGCTGACACCAGCGACTAGGCCACCAAAGCCCACAATTGAGCCCAGAATCGAAAGCAGATCCACATGCGGGCGCGTAATCTGGCCCACATTCTTCAGGAAGAAAATGGAGAAAATCAGTGCTATTACCAGGAAGGGTGTGAAGAACCAGAAGACCCAGTTCCAGGAGAGCTTGCCCAGGATGATGCCGGTGAGGGTGGGGCCGATGGCTGGCGCGAACATAATCACGAGCGCGCACATGCCCATGACCGTGCCCAGCTTAGCGGGGGGGAAAATCAGCATGGCGACCGTGAACATGAGCGGCAGGACTAGACCGGTGCCGATGCCCTGAATCAGGCGGCCGACCAGCAGAACAGCGAAGCTGGGCGCTAGGGCCGAGATGACCGAGCCGAGCAAGAAGGCCAGAAGGCCGAAAATCACGGTTTGACGGGTGGTGAACCACTTGCCGATAAGGCTGGAGAAGGGCAGTACTATGCCGATAACGAGCATGTATCCGGTAACCAGCCACTGGGCGGTGGCGTTGGGGATCTTAAAGAATTCCATTAAATTAGGCAGGGCTATGTTGAGCGAAGTCTCACTCAGCATCCCTACAAAAGCGCCAATCATCAAAGCTGCAATAGCTAACCAAGGGTGCGCTACGGGCACCGGTGATGGGGCCGCCTTGTGGGCACTCGCGCCGGACGAACCGGTGGGTACTTTGGTGGAAGCAGGCATACTTGTCTGTTTACTCACGATTATTCTCCTCTTCCTCATAACGAGACAGCTTGCTATGTTAGGGAGAATTTTTCGTTTTCGTAAGTTGGCGAGTCTAAATTGTTGACTTTGTCACGTTTTGCTGGATGGGCAGGCAGTCGCTTGGGGTGCTCAATTTGCTAGAAAATGCAGGGTGTTAAGACAGGTAAAACTGACTGGGAACGTGCCTTATATGCCGACATCTCCGACGGCTTCATGTGGCTAGTATTGGGCTCCAGCCCTTCAACTGAGCGCAATAGGGCAGACAAGAGGGGCCCTTCTCTTTGGACGAGCCCCTCTTGCTGGTATGGAAGCTTGCGCTGCGCCGGGCGGAAACTACCGGCCCCAGCCCCAACGCATGGCCGCACTCAGGTGGTCAACATGGCTGCCGTAGTGGGAGTGGCCGCAGGCATGGCCGCGCTCGCGCATAAAGTCTGCCATGGCCCGCCGCCGCTCCTCGAAGCGCTCCCGGTAGTCGGGGAAACGTTCCTCCCAAGAGGCTACGAGCCGACCGAGCAGTTCGTTGAATTGGTCAAGTTCTTCGGGGCTCAGGGCGTCGAAGAGACCGCCGAAGTCACCCTTGTGCTCCTGGATGCGCTCTGCCTCCTGGCGTCCTGCGTCGGTCAGACGGACCACCATCCGCCGACGGTCGTCTGGGTTGGGTTCGCGGGTAACGAAGCCTGCTCGCTCCAGCTTGGCCAGCAGTTCGCCCAGGGCCTGCTTGCTCATGCCGAGCATATAGCCCAAATCGCGCTGCTCGATTTCTGGTTTGAGGGCTAAAATGGCTAGGATTCTGCCCTGGCCGCGGTGGGGCATAGGCCAGGGTCTGCGCCCAAAGCTGTCTGGACCGAAACCGCGGGCTTCATCGGAGCCAGGTCTGGGGCCTTCGTCGCCGATGTGGGGGTGGGGTTCGCCAGGGTGTGGTCCCTCGTGTGGTCCCTCGTGTGGTCCCTCGTGTGGTCCCTCATGTGGCCCGTCGTGTGGGCCGGGGCCCGCGTCTGGCGATCCCCAAGGTCTGCGCATGAGCCAGAAGAGTTCGTGCAGGCGTTCCATAATCTGGGCCTTCACTTGTTCGTCTGCTGTCGGCTCTCCGCTGTGCTGCTCGGTCGATTCCTGCTCTTGTGGCTGCTGGTCTGCCGACTCACTTGGGGTGAACGAATGAGTGTTATCGTCCATGATGTACTCCTTATTATTAGTTGGTATTTCTAGTGTGTGTTGACGGTGGTGCTTACGGGTTCGCGCAAGGTGTGTGCCCTCGAGCATCTACGGAAAATCTCAACAGATTCAGTTAGTAAGGTACCTTACTAACTACCTATAATAGGCGCATAGGGAGAGAAAGTCAAGTACCTTACTATTCCTATTGGTATCCTGCGCAGAATGTCTCACACCACACCCGAGACTTGCGCTTACAGCTGCCAGCAAGCGTGCCGCGGCAAAAGGCGGTAAGGTAAAAGTTTGCGAGCGAACGAAAGGTGGACAATTTGGATTGGCACGCTTCTGTGTACGGAGCCAGAGCTGGGCGGGAGAGCCGATATAGCTTTGATGAGGACGAAGACAATCTGGCTTATGCTGGTGACGATACAGAAGGTAAGGCCTACGGACGCTTGGAAATAGTGCCTCAAGCTGAGCTCAAGCGTATGGGCCGGGCAGCGTACTTCCGCGCCTACGAGGTCATCCAGTCCAAGCGCATCCACCAGCTGAAAAGTCAGGCCCAGGGCCGCGAGTTGGACTTGAGCGCCACCGTTGAAAATTCGTATGCCTACGCCGATGACTACGTTGCCAGTGCGCATGTCGACCTCGATGCTGGCCGGATTACCGCCTCTTCCTGCACCTGCCCAGCCTATGGGCGCTTGGGAGCGGTCTGCAAGCATGTGATTGCACTTGTGATGGCCTACAACGACACGCCCGAGGTCTTTGAACAGTCGGGGCGGGCAGTGCGCTCAGGCAGGCGGCAGACCACGCCGAGCCTGCAAGAGTTCCTCATCGAGAGCAGCAAGGAGCTGCAGAAGCGGCGGCGGGCCCGGGAAGTAGCGCTCCTGAAAGAGGTCAACACCAATGCGCAGACTGGCGGAGTCCTATCCGCACAAGCCGGTGGAGGGAACTTGCACCTGGCCATCGGCAGCGTGAATTTGTGTCCGAGTCTGTCGTATTCGGGCTCAGGCTGGGACCTGCGCCTGCGGGTGGGTCTGCCCTCGCGGCGGGTGTCCTACCTGGTGAAAGACATCGATTCCCTCCTGCAAGCCGTGGATCATTCGCTCTACTATTCCTACGGACAAAAGCTGGCCTTCGTCCACTCTCGTGACACCTTTGACAAGCTTTCGCAAGGGCTCATCGACATCTTGCAGCGGGGCGTGCAAATCCGCTCCAGCGGGCAAGAGGGCATGATTGGATACTACCGGCAGCACCGGGGGGCCCTGGGGCAGATGACGCTCTCCGAGGAGGAAGTCAGCGACCTGCTCGACCTTTACACGGACACCGGCGTGAGCGTGGAATATGCGCCCGCAGGACGGCCCAACGCTCAAGCGCAGCCCGCCGCAGTAGTTAGTGGAGAACCCGACCTGGGGCTGAGCATCCAGGCGGCTGAGCCCAGTGATTCCAGAGACGGACAGGAAGGTGGCTATGTTATTCGCCACCAGCTGACGGTCGAGCGCTTCATTGTGGGCCACAAGGTCTGCTTTATGGTGGCTTGGCCCACCGATTCTTCCGATCTGCTGGCCGGACGGGCGCCCACTATCTACCGGTGCTCACGGGCGCTGGCCGACCACCGCAAGCTGGTAGAAGTACTGTGCGGACCAGGGGTGAGCGACGATGAAGAAGGTCAGGGCATGTACCTGGGCCAAGACGACGTCGAGGCCTTCTCTCGCACTATTTTGCCGGCTCTAAGTCCTGAAATCGCGCAGGGCGACCAGGGCGACCAGGGCGACCAGGGCGACAAAGCGGGCCGGGCCAGTTCGGATGAGACGCAGCCCAGGGGAGCGGGCAAGGAGCTGGAGAGCGCTATAGCCTCCGGTCAGCCTGGTCAGCCCGGTAAGGCAGAGGGTGAGCGTGCTGGTGGCATTCGCGCTATACTGCCCCCTGAACTCCTGGATCTTCGCCAGCTGCCGTGCGTCATAGAGGTCTATCTGGACCGCGATGCTGACGGGGTCACCTGCGACCTGCAGGCTCGCTACGGCGACCAGCGCTTCCACGTCTTCTCTGGTATTGGCGCCCACGAGCCTGTGGTGCGCGACAAGGGCACCGAGCGATTGGCAGTCGAGGCGGTGCGCCACTACTTCCCCGAGCCAGACGGCATTTTTACACGCATTCCCGAGTCGGATGACAAGGCGATTTATCAGCTGCTGACCCAGGGCCTGCCGGTCTTGCGCAACCTGGGCGAGATTTACTCCACGCCCGCTTTTGACGGGCTGTCGATGGGCTCTCACACCACGGTCAGGCTCGGGTTGTCCATCAAATCGGGGCTGGTGGAAATTTCTCCCATCGCTGACGAAATCGACCCCGACGAAGTGCCGGCCCTCCTGGAGAGCTACCGCAAAAAGCAGCGTTTCCATCGCTTGCGCTCCGGGGCTTTCGTGGACTTGGCGAGCGCGGACATGTCGCAGCTAGACGAGGCTGAGGCCGACATGGGCATCAAGCCCGAGGCCCTCGAATCTGGGCCCATTATGGTGCCCGCCTACGAAGCCTACTACTGGGACGCGCAGGTGGAGGAGGACCACAAGGACGAGAGTTTCAAGCAGTACGTGCATGGGCTGAAAACAGTGGATCCGAGAGCCTACAGCATTCCGGCCGGCCTGCAGGGCACCTTGCGTCCCTACCAGGAGGAGGGATTTCGCTGG
Source organism: Bombiscardovia nodaiensis (assembly GCA_033127725.1). Classification (NCBI taxonomy): domain Bacteria; kingdom Bacillati; phylum Actinomycetota; class Actinomycetes; order Bifidobacteriales; family Bifidobacteriaceae; genus Bombiscardovia; species Bombiscardovia nodaiensis. Next base: position 401,191 of record AP026798.1, read on the forward strand.
CTGAGCGCGGCCTGTGACAAGGGCTTTGGCGGTATTTTGGCTGACGAGATGGGCTTGGGCAAGACGGTTCAGCTCTTAACCTTCCTTGACGCCCACAAGGACCAGGCGCGCAAGGTTGGGCCCTCACTCATCGTCTGCCCGGCTTCCCTGGTCTACAACTGGCAGGCTGAGTGTACTAAATTCGTGCCCGAGCTCAAGGCCACTGCCGTAGCTGGGAGTAAGGGTGAGCGCAGGGCGGTGTTGGCTCGAGCGAGTGAGTACGACATTCTCATTACTTCCTACGACCTTCTCCGGCGCGATTTGGAGGACTACAGGGGCTTGCAGCTCTACAACATCACCTTGGACGAGGCGCAGTATATTAAGAACCATTCCACCAAGGCAGCACAGGCCGTGCGCAAGCTCAACGCCCGCCATCGTTTTGCCCTGACTGGCACGCCTATTGAGAATCGCCTCTCCGAGCTCTGGTCCATTTTTGACTTCCTCATGCCTGGCATCCTGGGCTCCTACCGGCACTTCCGCGAGCGCTTCGAGCTGCCGATTTTGAGCGGCGACGAGGATGCCCAGGCCAAGCTGCAAGCTTTTGTTGGGCCCTTTATTCTGCGGCGGCGCAAGGCGGACGTCTTGCAGGACCTGCCAGACAAGATTGAGAACGTTATCACTGTGCAGCTTGAGGGCGAGCAGCGGCGCATTTACGCGGCTCTGGAGCAGCGCCTGCGGATGAGCCTCAACAAGCAGAAAGATGTGGAGTTTACCAACGACAAGCTGCAGGTTTTGGCTCAGCTCACCCGACTCCGTCAAGCCTGCTGCGACCCTCGTCTCCTCTTTGCAAACGTGGGCGAAGGTGTGCCCGACGCGGCGGCAGCTATTGCCCAGGCTGCGCGCGAACCGAAGATGTTTGCCAAGCCCGATCAGGTGAGTCAGATAGCCCAAGCCGAGCTCCAGAAAGCGGCCAATGCCTCTGCGGGTAAGCCTACTCAGGTGCCTTCTGCGAAGTTGGACGCGATTGAGGAGCTCGTCGACACCTGCCGAGATGCCGGGCGCAAGATGCTGATTTTCTCGCAGTTCACTTCCTATTTGGATTTGATTGCGGAGCGCCTGCGGGCTCGCGGTGTGGAGTACAAGGTCATCACCGGTGCCACGCCCAAGAAGAAGCGGCTGGAGCTCGTGGATTCTTTCAACCAAGACGACACTCCTGTCTTCCTGATTTCCCTCAAGGCAGGCAATACCGGCCTTAATCTGACGGGCGCCTGCGTAGTGGTGCACGCCGATCCTTGGTGGAATGCGGCGGCCCAGGAGCAGGCCAACGACCGCGCCCACCGCATTGGGCAGACCCAGGACGTCAACGTCTACCAAATTGTGGCTAAGGACACGATTGAGGAGCGCATCTTGACCCTCCAGCGCACCAAGTCTGACCTGGCCGCCCGTTTCGTGGACTCAGCTTCCTCCTCATCTCCAACCATAGCCGCCCTCACCAAGGACGACCTCCTCTCCCTCCTGGGCTGAGATTGTGTAAGGCAGAGTGAAGTTTCTCAATTTTTTACACATTTTCAGGGCGGTAGGAAAAGACTGGGCTGGGATGTTCGGCGGGTGGCGCGCTATCGGTGTGCTCAGGCATGTTCGGATTGGTGGCATTATGTCGGAAAGGAATGATCGGGCACAGGGTGCAACATATTGCAACCAATCTGAATAATCCACGAGGAGAGGCTATCCTTGAAATTGTTGGGTTGTATTCGAAGCCGATTGCAGCCCGACACTGGTTCGATGGCTCTTGTTCGCAGGTGAACTGGAGTTGAATCCTGCGCGTCTCGCAAGGTTGAAGTGTGCAGGAGAGCAGTGAGAACAAGTGAGAAAAAGACAAGGAAAGTCAAGTTATGTGTGCTCACAGATTGAATGCTCAAGGTGAAAATGGGCCTCGACGCCCAGGGGTGGTGGCTAAGTCCGCAGTTGTGGTCGCGGCTTCCCTCGCTATGGTAGGTGCTTGCGCCGTGGCTCCACAGCTTTCGGCCTCAGCCTCGCCAACTGATCCGGTCAGCATTACGGTAGATGGTAATGATATTCAGGCTGCTGCGAGCAATCGCAACGGTTTGACCTATAAAGGGTTTGGCGTGCTTAGTGGTAACTCGACAAGCGCCCTGCTCATGGACTATAAGGCGAAGCAGCCGGAGCAGTATTGGGAACTCATCCACACCCTCTTCGCGGGCGAGCACCCCCTCTTCACGGCTGTGAAGATTGAAATGGGCAACGATTTGAACACGTCTACCGGCCCGGAGGCATCGACCATGCGCCGACGGGACGAGTACCCCAACGTGCAGCGCGAACCCGGCTTCCAGCTGGCGGCAGACGCCAAGAAAGTGGCGGCGAACCCCGACGCAGTGCACGTCAGCATCTTGCGTTGGACCACGCCCGCTTGGGTCAATGGTGACGATAGTAAACAATATGTCTGGTATAAGAACACGGTGCTGGCCGCATACCGCGAGTACGGGTATATGGTCAACGAAATCAATCCAGATATTAACGAGACACGCAACCCCAACGAGCAGCTCTACAAGGATTTTTCGGCGCACATTCGCACCGATACGATGGGGTACGAAGGCGCAACAGGCGCCGACCCCAACAACGGCTTCCGCTCAGCTAGGGAGCGGCAGCTCTTCCGGGCTATCCGCACGGTTGCTGGCGACACGGTCGGCAAGCTCAATCAGAGTTTTGCCAACGCTCTCACCAATCCCAGCGATGCCTCCCTGCGCGACGCGGTCGACATCGTCGGCACGCACTACAATCCGGGCGATTCCGACGGCAAGTTGACCCAGTATGCGCAGACCTACGACAAAGAAATTTGGAATTCGGAGGGGCAGTCCACCTTCGGCGATTCGGCCAACCGGCCCAACAATACGATGGATCCTGCCACGGGCGAAGGTGGCAACGGCACGTCGAGTGGCACTGGCATGGGCGGCAAAATTTCTGGTCTAGAGATGGCTAACTGGGCGGTGACCGGCTTTGACCATGCCCGGCGAACCGCCAACATTTGGCAGCCCGCGATTGGCTCCTTCTACGACGGTTTCCAGTACTCGTACAAGCAGCTGCTCAACGCCACCGACCCCTGGAGCGGCTGGATTCGCTACGACGGCGGTCTGGCAGTGCTGGCCCAGTTCTCCAAGTTCGCCAAGACCGGCTGGGAGAATCAGCAAGGCCCGGCGGATGCGAACGGTATTTGGCGAGCCATTCCATCGGCCAGTCATAGCGACTTGGGTGACACGAATCCTCCCTCCGGCGCTCGCGATGGCAATAACTCTTACATGACCCTTGCAGCCCCGGATAAGTCAGACTTTTCAACCGTGATAGTCAACGATAGCCGGTTTGTTAAGACTTATAAGATTCGTATGGCGAACCTAGGTGCTCTGGCAGGCCATCCGCTCGAAGTGTGGTCCACGTCGGCGGCGACCAGGGGCAACGCGCAGGCCTACAACAACAACTATATGAAGCCCATCTCGGAGGCGACTGCAGCAGGAGATGGTACTTACACGATTACCGTGCAGCCTTGGAGTATTGCCACGGCCACGACCTTAGACTACGCGCAAGTTGGGCAGGGCGGTCGCTTGGAGCCCCGGGCCGGGCACGCCAACCCCATCCCCACAGTGAACGAAAACCAACGCCCTGTGTTGCTCACCGACAAACACGGTCGGTCTGCTACCGCTGTGACGGACGGCTACCTGTACGCTGACGATTTTAATTACAGCGAACTGGGCAATGAGCAAACTTGGGACCAGGCTAGTGGCCGGATTATCGATTCTGGCAAATCCCTCTTGGACGCGCGCGGCAACAAGGCTAAGCCAGCGGGCACACCCGGGGTGCAGGCTGAAGATCAAGGTGCTACGCCCTTGTATTCCAACGATACGAATGGTGCTTTTGAATCGGTCGCTACCAGCGATGCTGCCCACCACCGAGTCCTACGCCAGCAGCGGACCGACAATGTGGGTGGGGCGTGGAATTCGGGAGACCCTATCACCACGATTGGTGACGTGCGCTGGGCAAACTACCGGGTCAGTGCCGATGTCAAGTACGCCGGTGCCAACGACTATGCGCTGATTGGCGCGCGCGAGAGTGGCGGCACGGGCAACGGGCAAGACATCGCCTCGCCAGAGTTCCGCGTATCTGCCAACGGTAGTTGGGAGCTGCGCAGGCTTGGCAGGAAAATTGCCTCTGGCAGCGCTTCGGCCACGCCTGGTACGAACTTCCGCGCGGGCGCCGGTTCCTGGAATACGTTGGCCGTGCAGGCGGCTGGGCAAACCTATACCGCCTATATTAACGGTGCAGAAGTTGCCCACTATGACGACCCGCAGGCTAAGCTCAACGGGCGCATTCAGCTGGGGAGCAATTTTGCTCCCGTGGAGTTTGACAACTTGCAGATCACCGCTGTGCCCGGCTACACGCCATATTTGGCCAATTTACTGGACGACGAGCACCTGACCCAGTGGAGCGATGTCTCCCAGCCCTCCCTGCGCTACAGCAGCAACAACTGGAACCGCGTCAATACCGATGGTATGTATACCTACGACCGCTCCTCTTCCAAAACCCTGAGCGCAGGCGCTACGTTGACTTACGCCTTCACTGGAACGGGCCTGGACCTGATTGGCAGTAACGCTGGATCGGCTAAGCTCGACGTGACGGTTGACAACCAGCCCATAGCCAAGGGTGCCAGCACACATGCGGCCAGCGCCCTGGGTACCACCTACAGCTTGCGCGGCCTGCCTCAGGGTTCGCACGAGGTGACCTTGCGTGTAGACCGGGCGGGCTTTATGCTGGACGCCGTTGGAGTCATCGCCTCCCAGGCCAGCTGGCCCAGCAATATCAACGCTCCAGAGGCCGCCGATAGTTTGCGCGCCCAGCAGGCCCTACAGTCTTCGCTTGCCGAGGCCAATGTCCTCAACCAGAGCGAATACCAGTCTGCTACTTGGCAGGTAGTCGCCGCAAACGTGGCTCATGCCCAGGCAGCTCTGAGTAATCCCGGCAGCTATGGCTTGGATGTAGAGGGTGCCAATGCTCTAGCCGACCGCATTGAGAAGGCTATTCGACTGCTTGAACCCGTTGACATCAGCGGCAACGTTGAGGACCTGGGGCTTCTCACGCTAGAGCGTGGTCAGGCCCTGCCAGCGAGCCTGAATTTGGGCGGAACGAGCGCGCAGGTGGTCTATAAGGAAGAGGCCCTTGAGCAATTAACTAGTGCCCACGAGCTTGATACCGTTGCTGTGACGGGCCGGTCAACGGTCAAGATTGGCGGTTTCTACCAGCGATTTAGTCTCAAGGTATTTGTTAGCCCCACGGATTTGCGGTACCTGATTAACTCTGGTTCCAACGCTTCCGGCGCTGGCAGCCTCTACGCGAGTGCCAAAGAAGCCTACAACGACTTGCTCAACGACAAGGCTGACCAGCAGTGGGACGGGGTCGCAGCCGGGAAGACTTGGGGATACTCCACGCAGGCCACTACGGTTGTGCCTGGCACGGGCGATAACTGGACTTCCTCCTACCTGGGAGCGGACTACAATAAGCCCATCACCTACCACCTGAGCCTGCCAGCGGGTTCCTACAAGATTGGTACAGTTCAGTCTCCGCGCGCTGGCTTGCAGACCAAAATCTACTCAAGTGTCACTGCCCCCGGTCAGGTGGCTACTCGCAAGGCTGCGGTCTCTCAGGGTGAAGGCACTGTGCTTGAGCAGAACGTTACCTTGAGTGCGCCTGGTATCGTCGCCGTAGAGTTCGGTACCGATGGCACGAGTGGTTACAATGCTCGCCTGGGTCTGGTCTATGTCTGCCAGATTCCGCGCGACTTGGGCTACCAGGGGGCTGTGAAGCTCTCGGGCAGCTTGCCAAGCACGGTCAAGGTAGACGGGCAGGATCAGGCTGTCACTTGGAATAGCCAGGATTTGGCTCAGGTCCGTACCGCTTACGAGCCGCTCACAGTGACCGGCCAGTTGGGTTCACCCCTGACTCGCTCTGGTAATCAGAAGGTCAGCGCCCGTTACGAGGTAGTGCCAGACGACAACCTGTACTACTACATTGACTCGGGCACCAACGGCATCGATTCTCCGCAGTATTTGGCTGTAAAAGGTCAGTCTGCCAGCCTGAAGAACGACAAGGTTGACCAGGTTTCCACCGGCATTCAGCAGTGGGGATATTTGTCCGACGGGATGAATCTCAAGGGCGGCACGGACATCAACGACAAGTACGCTACCGGCATGTGGCAGTCGAATACGAAGCTCTACTACCGGCTTCCGCTCGAAGCAGGCACCTATGCTCTGACCGCTGGTTTTGCTGAGTGGTGGGGGATGGGACGCACTATGAACCAGACAGTGAGCCTGAATGGGAGCGAACTGGCCCGGAGCAACGTTCCTCTGTCTGGCTCCAACAGCCCTATCTCTAGCAGTATGACCTTCCGGTTGGATCAGTCCGGCACCGTTGAATATATGCTGACGAACGAGGGCGCTGGCAGCGAAAAGCCAGTCATCTCCTGGCTGGCCGTAGCAGGGATGAGTGACGCGGACAAGCCCAAGATTCAGAAGGAGGACCTGCAGGCTGCGATTGCCAACGCTGCCAAACTCAAGCAGGAGAACTACACAGCCCAATCCTGGAGCGCCTTCATGAGTGCCCTCAACAGTGCACGGGCGGTCTTCAGCGACGCGAACGCCACGCAAGCGCAGGTCGATGCGGCTACCCAGGCCCTTCTGCAGGCCCAGCAGGCGCTCGTAGCTGTGCAAAAACCGGGCAATGATGGGGGAGACCACGGTTCCGACGGTTCTGATCCGGGGCATCACGACAATGGCGGCGGCTCTGGGCCCAGTAACCCCGGAGGCTCCAACGATGGTGGTAACGATAACGGCGGTTCCCAAGGCGGCTCTGGTAACGGCTCCGGAAACGGCGCAAGTGGAGACGGCTCTGGGAATGGTCCTGGAAACAGCGGCGATTCACCGCATACAGGTGATTCTGCGACCCAGCCGGGTGATGAAAGTGGCCAGACCTCAAGCTCGCACGACGGTCAGCCCGCAGCTGGCGCAAACGGTCAACCGGCAGGATCTCAGGGCTCGCCAGTAGCTGGTCAATCGCAGGATCCGAAAGGGCCCGCTACTCAGGCCCAGCCGAAGGGTAAGAGCAAGAAGGGTTCGCAGCAGCAATCGAGCCAGTCTGAGCAGATTGCCCACACTGGTGTTTCTGTGTCCGCGGTCGTCGCCCTAGGAATCTGCGCCACTTGCCTAGCGGCGGTCCTAATTGTTGTAAAGCGTCGCGCTCGCTGAGTTGAGCGAGTACTGCGCTGTCGTACGCGTGAGTGTTGACCAGCGCCTGGCAGAAGGAAATTCGTCTCTGCCAGCCGCTGATTTGACAATGTAGTTGCAACGTAGTTGCAATGTAACAAACTACATGCTCAAGCGGATGGGATTATGAGGCAAAGGCGTGCGCGCGTAAGTGACGGCCCCGAAGCCGTGCCTGTCTCTTGCATGGCGGATAGATTGTCCCCGGTCTGGCATGGTTGTCAAGCTAGGGGATGACCTTGTGCTAAGCTCTGTAACGAGCTGATTGCTTTGCGGGCGTAGCTCAATGGTAGAGCCTCAGTCTTCCAAACTGATTACGCGGGTTCGATTCCCGTCGCCCGCTCTCAGGCTTCGCCTAGCAGTAGCGGGGTAGGAAGAAATGGACATAGCCGTTCTATGGTAGGAGGATGGTGAAGTGTCTGATTTAGATTCGCTGTTATATCCTCTTTCTTCTCAGGCGGCATCAATATGGGGGAAATCAGATTATGGGAAGAACCAGGAGTGGTTGCCACTTGTCCTGCATATGTCGGATTCGCTGGAAGTGGCGGGTAAACTGTGGGATTGTTGGCTGCCGCAGGGCACGCGAGATATTGTTTCCCGTGGGGTGTGTGGAGACCAGCAGCTGGCGAAGAAGCTGTATCTCTTTCTCGCCGGAGTCCACGATATAGGCAAAGCCACCCCAAATTTTCAGGTTCAGACTTGGGGCTTTCCCTCTGGTGATGACAGCGGTCTAGCATGGAAACCAGAGCAAGCTGGCTTGCGGATTCGCGCTGAGCTGCGCGGCCAGTCGCACCTGAGTCACCCTATCGCTGGCCAAGTTATCCTCAACTCTTACTTGGGCCAAACCTTTCAGTGGGAAAGTGCGCTCGCGGATTCATATTCATGTGTTGTGGGAGGTCACCATGGCAAGCCTCCAGTGGCCAGCAAAGTGAAGGAAGCGGCTGAGGCAAGACTTCCGGAGCTTGGCTGGGACCAACAGGCTGAGGGTAAATGGAGTCAAGTTCAAAATGAGCTGATTCGCTTTGTGCAAGAGCGTTCAGGCATGGGATCTGCAGAGTTTGCAGCACTTGGCCACACTATGCTCCCACCTATGGCAGAAAGCATACTGACTGGCTTGGTGATTATGGCTGACTGGATTGCTAGCAATACAGATTTTTTCCCACTACTTGCCCTTTACCCTGAGGAGGGGGAGGAGCGCATTATTGCTAACGGCCAAGTTCGTTTGGATATGCTCAAGCAAAGGGTCGAGTGCGGATGGGATGAGCTCAATATCACGCCCTCGTGGAGGCAGTCTAAGCAATATAACATCCTCGCTGCTAGTCCAGATGACGTGTACGGTAGGCGGTTTGACCTTCCTCCGACTGCTACGGTTCGTCCTGTGCAAGCTGCTGCTGTTCGCATTGCTCAAGAAGTGCCGGATCCGGGCTTGATGATTATAGAGGCACCGATGGGGGAAGGTAAGACTGAGGCGGCTTTGGTAGCGGCGGAAGTACTGGCGACTAGGACAAGCAGGGGCGGAGTCTGCTTAGCTTTACCTACTATGGCTACAACCGATGCCATGTTCGCTAGAGTTCATTCCTGGCTCAGACATGTTTCTCAAGATTGTAGTGATGAGCGTGAGAGTTTGTATTTAGCCCATGGCAAGGCCCAACTGAACGATGAGTTTCAAGGGTTGATGGGGCGCTCTGGAGCTCATGGAGCAGCTGGTGTGGGAATCGACGTGGATAGAGGCGGGCATACTTCTCTCAGTATGGCAGTTGATGAGGCGACTATCGTTGACGAATGGATGCGCGGTCGCAAAAAGGGCGTTCTCGCTAATTTCTTAGTCTGCACTGTTGACCAAGTGTTGATGGGTGCGCTAGATATGAAGCATGTGGCCCTCCGGCAGTTGGCTTTAGCTAACAAAGTTGTTCTTATTGACGAATGTCACGCATACGATGTCTATATGCAGCAGTACCTCCTGCGCCTTTTAGAATGGTTGGCTGCCTTCGATGTGCCTGTGGTTTTGCTTTCTGCCACACTTCCCCAGGAGTTGAGAGAACAGTTGACTCAGGCCTATGTTAAGGGAAGACAGGCGGAGCTTAGCCCTCCTCGACCATATATGTCTGCGGTCCCGCAGCGGCATAGGAGGCGCCGAAAGCCCGTAGAGAGTGCGAATGGGGAAGGAGTAACACAGGAGGACAGGGGCCACAAGCAGATGAAACAAGGCAGTCAAGCCTACCCCCTCATCACCTATACCAGCGGGCAGCAAGTGGGCCAAGAGGATGTACCTGCTTCGGGACGCAAATCTGAAGTTGAAACATACTGTATGGGAGACGACGACAGCTCTCTGCTGACTTTGCTTCAAGACGTTCTGGTTGAAGGGGGCTGTGTTGGTCTTATTTGCAATACCGTGGGCCGAGCCCAGCATGCTGCAGAAGTGCTGACTGATGCATTTGGCTCTGATGTCGTTACTTTAACTCATTCACGTTTTATTGATGTTGACAGGATGAGTAATGAGACGGTGCTGCGCTCGCAGCTTGGTCCTGATGCCACGGCGACCAACTGTCAACGGCCCAAGAAGGCGATTGTCGTCGGCACACAGGTTCTAGAGCAGTCTTTAGATATTGACTTCGATCTCTTGATTACAGATGTAGCTCCGACCGATTTGGTCATGCAACGTCTGGGGCGTGTCCACAGACACCAGCGAGGTGTAGAGGAGTGTGACCGCCCAAGACAGCTGCGCAAGGTGCGCTGTTATATACGCGGTATTGAGTCTTGGTCGGATACTGGACCTGTGTTTGCGCGGGGAATAGAGAGCGTCTACTTTCGGGCGACACTGTTGGAGTTTCTGGCGGTCAGCGGTTTGACTATGGAAAATGCTTCGGCACATTTCCGTCTGCCGTACGATATTGCCTCTTGCGTACGTAAGGCATATTCGTCTGAGATTGTGGAAGATATCCCCCAGGCTTGGATGGAAGACTATAAGACTGCTGGAGACAAGCGTGCGGCAGAAATGTGCAGCAAAATCAGTCGGGCGGAATGCCACCTCTTGCATTCGGTCTCAGATATGTGCCAGCAGGGGCAGACTCTGGTGAACTGGTTCGCTCAACCTCTGGAGATTACTGGCAAGGATGAGGATAAGGGGCAGCGAGCGGTCCGCGATACCCAAGAGAGTGTCGAAGTCATTCTCTTGGCTAACGCTGAGGACGGTCAGGCTCGTCTCTTGCCTTGGGTGGGTTCGGATGCCTACCATATTCAGCCCGGAGAGCTCGTGGAGACGCAGAGCGTACCTTCTATTGAGCTTGCAAAGCTGGTCGCCGAGTGTACGGTGCGCCTTCCGCTAATTATGGGACAGGGCCTGGCGCTCGACAAACTGATTGAGGAGCTGGAGGATCACTGCGGCGATAGGACTGCTGCTTGGCAGAAGTCGGATTGGCTGTCTGGCCAGTTGGTGCTGTTTTTAGATCAGGAATCGCAGCATGTTTGGAGCACAGAGATTCACGGGTACAAGCTGTCGTATTCTCAAGATACAGGGCTTCTTGCTGAAAGGCTGGCGGAATAAACTGACCTTACACAACTATCGATTAGCGGAAATCGGGCTGGTGTCACTGCTTGAAGAAGTGTGGTATGATAATTCACATAATCCAACTAGTTAGATTATCCCCTTTAGAGAGGGGGATGCTCCGTAGTCAGATTACGGAAGAGAGTTTGTTCCCCGCTCCTGCGGGGCGGTTGAGATACGGTGGGGATGCCGTATTTAGGGTTTGGACAATAAAGCAAAAGACTAGGGAGTCTAATATGAAAGAGCTTCAGAGTTCCTTCAATTTAGTGGATGAGCCGTGGATTTCTGTAGTGTATACAGATGGGTCTGCGAAGCCTGTCTCGTTGACTACCTTATTTGAGCAGGCCTCGCAAATACGCGAAATCGCAGGGGATATTCCTCAGCAAACGTTGCCGATTCTGCGACTTGCTTTAGCTATTTTGTACCGGGCCTACTACCGAGATGTGGAGCAGATGTCAGACCAGGAATGGCGCGAAGATTGGGCACAAACCTGGGCTGATGGCAAGTTCGATATGGCTGATATTCGGGAATATCTGCAAGAATTTCATGACCGCTTTAATCTCCTAGACCCACAGTTTCCCTTCTTCCAGACCCCAGGCCTGGAATACACGACTGATAAGGATTACGATCCTGTAAGTGAGATCATCGCTGATGTGCCCAAACCAGAAAAGTACTTATTCTCACTGAGGGCCAAGGGCACTGTCCATGATTTGTCGCTTGCAGAGGCGGCGCGTTGGCTTGTTTTTCTCCAGTCCTACGATACGGCAGGTATTAAAACTCCGGTTGCAGGTAATACCCATGTCAATAAGGGCAAGGTTTATCCGCCTAAAGGTGCAGTAGGCACTGGCTGGCTTGGGGCTTTGGGTGGGGTCTACCTAGAAGGACAGAACCTTTTCCAAACCCTGATGCTCAACTGGTGCTTGCTCGACAGCAGCGGCAGGGGAGATGGTCTTCCTCTCGCGGGCAGGCAGAGCGATAAGCCTGTTTGGGAGCAGCAGCCAGCAGGCACTGATATGCGGATGTGCGACGGTGCCCAAGGTTCAGCTTCGCTCTTCACCTGGCAAGATCGCAGGATCCGATTGATAGCCAATGAGGACCAGAATCGTGTGACCGGTATGGTTATCTGCTATGGTGACAGCCTCACAGCGGTCAACAAGCATGATTTTGAGAGTATGACGGCCTGGAGAGAAAACGAAAAACTCGGTAAAGAGCTAGGTCTGCCTCAGGCCCCCCTCCTACCGCGCTCCTTAGACTCCAGCAAAGCCTTGTGGAGAGGTCTAGAGCCGCTCTTGAAATACTCAACAGACATGGGCAGAGATTTACGCCCAGGAGTAATTGAGTGGATTGAATCTGTTCAGAATCTCACCGCTTCAAGCTTGAGTCCTTTGAACTCTGTGACGATCCATGCACAAGGTATGTCGTACGGGACGCAGAACAGCGTGTTCGAAGATGCGATGGATGATCGGGTCGATATTCATGCTTTCTTGCTCCGTCATGATGCGCCTGCTGTAGCCACAATCCTCGATATAGTGCAGGTCACCGATAAAGCTGTATATGAGTTATCGAGGTTTGTACACCTAGTAGAACAGACTGCCGGAGATAAAAGCAAAGACGCCAAGGCTAAGGCAACCAGTACTGATGTTAAAGAGCGAGCATATGACGAGTTGGATCCGCTCTTCCGTCGGCGTATTGCAGATTTTGCCCCGACTCAGGACCCGGGCGTGTATGGACAAACCTGGAAAAACCAGATTCATAGATTGTTGCTGGATATAGGTAGAGAATATCTCCTTGACTCTTCAGTTAGTCCTTTCACTATGCGGGATGCAGGAACAATGAAACACATTTCTGCCGCTGATAGTGAGGTGAAATATGCTAGTGCGCTTAACAAGTTACTAGGCGAATTGAATGCAGAAAAGCAACAATAGACGATTAAATCATTGACTTAGACAGAAGGGAAGTTTCTATGTGTAAAAGCATATCGCATGTGAACGCCTTGATGGTTGGCGCATACGCGAATTCAATAATAAAAGATATTCAGAAAAACTATACTGGGAAAAATCCCCGTGCTAAAGCTGATGCTAGGGCAACTCTTGCGCGCCTAAGAAGAAGCGGCACGTCTGCATATTCTCCGTGGATGGATATTGGCCAGCAGATGTTCAGCAACTGGCCTGAAGATAAGCTCGGAGATCCTCGAGAAGACTCTTATGCGATTCGAGCAATACAAGCTACTCTGCAGCTGTATGCTTTCCACCAGCAATCGCAGTCGAGTCCTATGGCTGCTGTTATTGATAAGGGAAGTGCAGAAGAGCAGCGGCAGAAATATCGATATGCGACGTTCGGCGCTGCCTGTCGGAGAGTTAATTTAGAGCTTGATTCGTCTCAGGGGATTCGCAGGCGGCTAGAATCTGTATATGCTGCCAGCGACTTTGACGGAATAGTTAGAAATATTCGTGCTCTGATTGCTTTGATTAAATCTGGTAAGCAAAGCGATGTTGATAAGCAAATTGACTACGGTCAACTTGGACTCGATCTTTTTCTGATGCAGTTTGAAGATGATCGTAAAAAAGTCTTCTTTAGGTGGGGAAGAGACTATTTTTACCTTCCTACAGGTAGCAAGTCTCTCACCTCAAAGCCCTCTCAGAACAAAGACGCGAAGTAATTAGATTTCACCATTGCATTGAAAGGTAAGTACTATGTTTGTTGATTTATATGCCATCCAAGCCGTTCCTCCGAGCAATATCAACCGTGACGATACCGGCAGTCCAAAGACCGCATATTACGGGGGCACTTTGCGCTCCCGCGTGTCTAGCCAGGCCTGGAAGAAAGCTATCCGGCATGAATTCGAGCACACTGTGCCCAAGAATGAGATTGGATATCGAACGAAGGTGGCTGTTTCTCTCATTCAGAGGGAGATTGACGCTGAGCGTCCAGATCTGGTTGAGCAGTCTGAAGAGCTGGCAACTGCAGCTATTGAAGCATCAGGTCTAAAAGTTGAGGCATCCACACGAGCTGGAGAGCAAAGTGGTGCTCCAGTTACGCAATACCTCATTTTTATTGGGGCTCGTGAAATACAAGGCCTGGCTGCTGTGGCTATCAGCTGGGCCGACCAGGGCGAAAATCTGAAGAAGCCTTCGGCGGCTATGAAGAAAGAAGTGCTCTCTGTCTTCCATGGTCCGAAGGCGCTCGACATTGCCCTCTTCGGCCGTATGCTTGCAGATATCCCTCAGCTTAACGAAGATGCATCAGCGCAGGTGGCCCACGCTATCTCAGTCGATAAGGTGGCTCAAGAGTACGATTACTTTACTGCTGTGGACGACTGTGCGCAGGATGACAATGCTGGTGCTGCGATGATCGACACGGTAGGATTCAACTCTTCTACACTCTATCGCTATGCCACTGTAAATGTTGATTCATTGGCTGAGCAGCTGGGCGATGCTGATGCTGCAGCAAAGGGTCTGGTGGCTTTTACAGAGGCGTTCATTCGTTCGATGCCAACCGGGAAGCAGAATAGCTTTGCGAATAGGACCCTGCCTTCGACAGTAGTTATCGCCTTGCGCGACGAACAACCAGTCAACGTGGTAGACGCCTTCCAAGATGCTATTCGTCCCGAAGAAGGGGAGTCAGTAGCGCGTAAGGCGGCACAGGCGTTAGGTAGAAAGCTGAAAGAAGTAGGGCAAGCCTATGATGCTGTGCCCATCAAGGCCTGGAATATTGTGGCTGACAAGCCCGTTGAGCAGCTCAATGCTATCAGTAAGACGGTCGACTTGGCGCAGGCTAAGGCAGAGCTTGGTGAGACGGTCCTGGCTTCCCTAACTAAGGGGCAAGAGTGAGCGTCCTGCTCCTGCGGCTTGCTGGACCCCTGCAAGCCTGGGGGGATTCCTCCAGGTTTACCCGGCGCAACACCCGCAAGGAGCCAACGAAAAGCGGCGTTATAGGACTCTTGGCCTCGGCCCAAGGCCGCAGCCGAGAGGACGATATTGAGGACCTAGTTAAGTTGGAGTACGGTGTGCGGACCGAACAGCCAGGGCGCATTATTCGTGATTTTCAAACTGAGCGGCGAGAAGACACTAATACGATAATGCCTTTGAGTAACCGTTACTATCTGTCTGATGCGGTATTTCTGGTTGCACTGAGCGCTTCTGAAGAGGTGCTCACATCTTTAGAAGCGGCGCTTCGGATGCCTAAGTGGCCGCTTTACTTGGGCAGGCGGGCTTGCCCAGCTACGTTGCCCATAACCTTGGGCCTTCGCCAGGAGTACGAGACTGTGCGGCAAGCCTTGTCAAGTGAACCTTGGCAGGCCGATCCTTGGTATCGCAAGCGGTATCAGCCGCTACATCTGGCAGTTGCCTGCGATGGTCAAGAGGGTGAGGCGTTTGAAAGCCAGACGGATATTCCGCTGACGTTTAGCATTGAACATCGCCGTTACGCCAGCAGGCCTGTATTCCACTTCGAAGTGGCGAATCCGAGCGTCTCTCTAGGTGATGCAGAACAATCTGAGCCAAGTGCTTTCAGCGATGCTGATGGCTTTGACCCCATGAGTTTTTAGGAGGAGACATGTATATTTCCAGGATTCCCCTGAATGCAGCCAGATATGAGGCTCGTCAGCTCCTTTCTTCTCCCTACAAATTGCACTCCGCTGTGGAACATTCATTTCCTCCAGAGTCGGGGGTAACACCGCATGAGGGTAGAATTTTGTGGCGGGTAGATGTAACGCAGGAGCGTAAGGCTGTCTGGCTCTATGTTGTAAGTCCAATGAAGCCAGATTTTACACATATTATCGAGCAAGCTGGCTGGCCCCTCTACCAGGACTGGGAATGCAAAGATTACACTCCTTTGCTCACTTCGTTGGCCAAAGGGCAACATTGGCGTTTCCGTTTACGGGCGAACCCAGTCCACAAGGTTTCGTCTAAGCATAAGGACAGCAAAGAAGATTCTCTTGCAGGAAGTATACAAGGGCATGTGACAGTTGCTCAACAGGAGCAATGGCTTCTAACGCGAGCAGAGCAGCATGGTTTCCGAGTCCTCGCTGATCAAGATGTTCCACAGCTAGCGGTCACTCAAAGGCAGAAGCAGCGCTTCCTGCGCCAAGGTAAGACTGTCACTCTTAACACGGCCCAGTTCGATGGAGGACTGGAAATATGCGATGTGGCCGCCTTTAAGAATGCTCTATGCAACGGAATTGGTAGGGCGAAGGGGTTTGGATGTGGGCTGCTTACTATTAGCCAAGTTTTGAACTGCAATGCAGATGTGGCGTGAATGTGAGCGGAGAAAAACATACAGACCCAGCGTCCAGCTCAGTAAGCCAAGCCTCTGGAGAAGCCTTAAACGGTAGATCCAAAGTCGCTGAGGAAGGTGAGGGCAGTGCTCCTCACCGGCAAGCACGGGCAAAATCATTGGGAACACCGCCTCCCGAATTAGGTGAGCTTGTCAGAGTTGAGGATCGACTGTCTTTTCTCTACTTTGAGCATTGCATTGTCAAGCGGGACGACAATGCAATTACCGTGACCGATAGCGAGGGCACAATTCACGTACCTGCGGCGAATCTGAGCGTGCTTATGCTTGGGCCAGGCACGGATGTAACTCATCAAGCGATGACGGTAATCGGAGAGAATGGTGCAACCGTCATTTGGGTAGGGGAGCGGGGTGTGCGAATGTATGCGTTCGGTAAGCCCCTTACTCACTCTTCTGCCCTCTTGCAGAGGCAGGCTGCAATGGTGTCGAATACTCGGCTCAGACTCTCTGTGGCGAGAAAAATGTACCAGATGCGCTTCGCCAATGAAGATGTCAACCGGTTGACCATGCAGCAGCTGCGTGGCAGAGAGGGGGCGCGTGTCCGTCAGGTCTACCGTGAGTACTCGCATAAGACTGGGGTTGAGTGGGATAAGCGAACATACGATCATGAGAATTTCGATGACGGAAGCGAAATTAATAAAGCTCTTTCCGCAGCTCATACCTGCTTATACGGTATTGCGCACTCGGTTATTGTGGCGCTTGGCTGTTCTCCAGGTTTGGGGTTCGTACATGTAGGCCATGAGCGTTCCTTTGTCTACGACATTGCGGACTTGTACAAGGCAGAATTGTCCATTCCAGTGGCGTTTGAAACAGCAGCGCAGGAACCAGAGGATATTGGATCGGCTGTTCGCCACAATATGCGAGATGCGGTTTACGATTTAACACTGATGTCGCGTATGACAAAGGATATCAAAGACCTCTTAGGCGAAGATGCTGAAACCGGTGATGATGTAGACGCTGATCATGTGGGTCTGTGGGACGACAAACTTGGCGAAGTCGCTGCCGGCAGGTCGTACGCGGCCGAAGAATAAATGAGGGGAATAATGACATGGTTGTGATTGTGCTCACGGCTTGTCCCGTTGGTTTGCGGGGAGATCTCACCAGATGGTTACTTGAAATTTCGCCTGGTGTGTTTGTGGGGCATATCAGTGCTCGGGTTCGGGATCGTCTATGGGAACGAGTTTTAGGCTTAGTTCGTGATGGGCGTGCCATTATGGTGTACTCCGCTCGTAATGAGCAGCATCTCGCTTTCAAGGTGCACAGGGCAGACTGGACACCGGAAGACCATGAAGGTATCGAGCTTGTTAAGCGTCCGTTCGGAACTGAGAAAGCCTCGGTGGTAGGGCATGCGGAACATGGTTGGAGTAAGGCTAGCAAGTATAGGAAAGCGCGTAAGTTCGCACGTCGCTAAAGCAGATATGCTTGTCTACAGCGGTAGAAGGCAGGCTGCGCCGCGCTTATACAGTCTTTTTGTCAACCATAGAGCATTACAGCAATATGGCATCGTGTCCAAAGACAAACTAAAGGAAAAAGTTCACTATCACAATGTAAACCCCCAGTTCTAAGCTGTTTCCCAAGTGTGTTCCCCGCACCCGCGGGGATGATCCTCAGCCAAATACCCGCGAGCATCATAGCAATGGGTGTTCCCCGCACCCGCGGGGATGATCCCATGACCGCGTGCTTCTCTCGCCCACCGGCTTGGTGTTCCCCGCACCCGCGGGGATGATCCCACTGCAAATGCCTTGACTTTTATGAGGTCGGGGTGTTCCCCGCACCCGCGGGGATGATCCCTGACAATCAATAGCCTGCAAGGAAAATTCGGCGTGTTCCCCGCACCCGCGGGGATGATCCCCCAGAAACACTGTATACCGTACAAACAGGAGAGTGTTCCCCGCACCCGCGGGGATGATCCCTAGGGGAGAAGCTGCTAGCAGTGACATGGATGGTGTTCCCCGCACCCGCGGGGATGATCCCGACGTCCCTTACCGGACTTCTGCTCCACAACTGTGTTCCCCGCACCCGCGGGGATGATCCCATCAGAATGCCTGCAAGTCAACTTCATCAGCAGTGTTCCCCGCACCCGCGGGGATGATCCCTTTCGTGGGCTTCATGGCCGCCAAATACTTCGGTGTTCCCCGCACCCGCGGGGATGATCCCTCGACTCCGCCTTCTCACGACTGCAGGCCTCAGTGTTCCCCGCACCCGCGGGGATGATCCTTGCTTATTGAGCGCCCATGTTTTGACTGGTACGTGTTCCCCGCACCCGCGGGGATGATCCCTGATTATCAGCGTCGAAGGTAAACGTTGTAGGGTGTTCCCCGCACCCGCGGGGATGATCCCTCTGGCCAGAAATTAAATCCACGGTAAATGCGGTGTTCCCCGCACCCGCGGGGATGATCCCCAGCTCCCAGATGTCCCGCACATCGTTAGCAAGTGTTCCCCGCACCCGCGGGGATGATCCCCTGAGCAGCACCAAAATGCGCGAAGGGCTCGGGTGTTCCCCGCACCCGCGGGGATGATCCCCCGCAGCCTAATGGCGACTACAGCATAAGCCTGTGTTCCCCGCACCCGCGGGGATGATCCACCCAGAGGCCACGGGCCACACGGATTGCTCTGGGTGTTCCCCGCACCCGCGGGGATGATCCCGACACGCCGAATATCAGTACACACTCGACTACGTGTTCCCCGCACCCGCGGGGATGATCCCATTAACGCCAGTCACGTCCATGTACGCTCGCCGTGTTCCCCGCACCCGCGGGGATGATCCCCTTGACCGTAGGCCCTGATATGCAAGTACTTGGTGTTCCCCGCACCCGCGGGGATGATCCCCTACGGTTCCTACCGGGCGAGGTTACGTTATTGTGTTCCCCGCACCCGCGGGGATGATCCCCGTATCGACCCCAAGGGCAATATTGCACCCGAGTGTTCCCCGCACCCGCGGGGATGATCCCTTAACGCCAAAGCTATTAGTGACCCATGGCCTGTGTTCCCCGCACCCGCGGGGATGATCCCTTACAAACGCAGTTATCAGCATTGACCCAGCGGTGTTCCCCGCACCCGCGGGGATGATCCCCCGATGGTGTTTGACTGGTTGTCGGCGGTGCCGTGTTCCCCGCACCCGCGGGGATGATCCCTAATGATGAGGAAGATGATATGAAAGCAATTAGTGTTCCCCGCACCCGCGGGGATGATCCCTGCACGCTATTGCCACAATGACCGACGGGCACGTGTTCCCCGCACCCGCGGGGATGATCCTGACATTGCAGCAGCACAGCAGTCGACAGATTAGTGTTCCCCGCACCCGCGGGGATGATCCCGGGTCGCTGAGCAGACCGGGGCCAGGATTATTGTGTTCCCCGCACCCGCGGGGATGATCCCCAGGTCGAAATCTTCTTGGGTGAGCTGCGGGTGTGTTCCCCGCACCCGCAGGGATGATCCCGAAGAGCATGTGCAAATTCGTTGTTGTCGTCAGTGTTCCCCGCACCCGCGGGGATGATCCCTAGTTGAACAGTATGTCCGTGACGCTAGCCAAGTGTTCCCCGCACCCGCGGGGATGATCCCTCGTCCGAGGAAGGGGTCTGTCGGCCTTGGAAGTGTTCCCCGCACCCGCGGGGATGATCCATTATCCGCCAACAGCAGACCCACAGCTACTGCGTGTTCCCCGCACCCGCGGGGATGATCCTGTCAGCCTGGCGTATTTCCCCGCAAGCTCATGGTGTTCCCCGCACCCGCGGGGATGATCCCCATGAAAGCATTTGCACGGAAAGACCAAGTTGGTGTTCCCCGCACCCGCGGGGATGATCCCTTGCTGATGAAGAACGCTTGTCCCTTGCCCGTGTGTTCCCCGCACCCGCGGGGATGATCCCGTTCTGGGCGATTATTGTTCGATTTGGTCGAAGTGTTCCCCGCACCCGCGGGGATGATCCCTGAAGCAGCGGACCACCTGATAGCCATCGGCGGTGTTCCCCGCACCCGCGGGGATGATCCCCAATGGAAAGGGTCTAAGCAATCCTGGGGACGGTGTTCCCCGCACCCGCGGGGATGATCCCGAGCCCTCGATACCTTTTATGAGACCCTGGATGTGTTCCCCGCACCCGCGGGGATGATCCTTGGTCCTCACCTGCGGTCGGCTATCCAGAGGGGTGTTCCCCGCACCCGCGGGGATGATCCCTCATATGGTGTCGAAATAGCCGCTGTCGGGGAGTGTTCCCCGCACCCGCGGGGATGATCCCCGAGACCGAGCAGCCCTAGCCTGCTGCTGAGCGTGTTCCCCGCACCCGCGGGGATGATCCCTAAAACTAAAAAACCGATCTATAAGCGCATCGGTGTTCCCCGCACCCGCGGGGATGACCCCGTGTGTATGTCGGAGCGAGCCGCTTTCAGCGCGTGTTCCCCGCACCCGCGGGGATGACCCTACAACTTGCAAAGCCATGTTTATCTCCATCTGGTGTTTTTTCCTCCCTCATTCGCGGCATCTAAATCCCGATAGCCATGCTGGGCGTGTTCTCTGCCTATGCAGGGACTGGTTCTTTGGTTGCGTGCCGCCTTTACTTGCTTTGGCAAGTTCATTATTACAATAATTGCTAGCAAGATAGGAGGTCAATGTGGATAACATCTGGGTGGTTGTAACCTCCGGCGTATTCGTGGCAGTAGCACTCTAGTTGCAGTCATTGCCATCTGACAGAACAGAACAATGATGGCAAAAGAATTCAAATTAGTCATAGAAACTGGAACCTTGACCCCCAGCCTATCCATAAGATAATACTATGAATAAGTTCAATATATACGGATGGGCAGCTTTCGCCTGTGGAGCTTGTAGTCTAGCTCTAGCCTTCTCGAACCCAATACCAGCAGGGCTATTTGGTATCTCCGCTGGCCTACTCGGTCTGACGGCAGGACATCACATATGAGTGTATTAACCATCTATGACGCAAGGAACAGAGTGTTTAAGCATCACTCTCAGTGCGCTTGTTTATTGCAAATTCCTCCGAATTTGACGCCCAGGCAGGACGCACTCGCGGCTGGAAACTAAAATCATAAAGCAGACAACACAGCCTTGGCTTATTCATAATGCTCTCACATACGTGCATCAGTCGTAACGGTACGTCGATTTTTGCCCGCGGCCAGCGTAGAAGTCGTAGAGTCATACCAGCTCAATTCGTAAGAGCAAAGCTAGGAGGCCCCAAGATTTCTGCTTCATCAATGCAAAGTGTGCAACCAACACCGTCGAACCCGTCCCCTTCTCCCTCATCGTGGAGGCCTTGGCTCATTTTCGTGGGCTGCTGCCTGCTCTCGTTTGTGGGCTACGGTCTGGTGGTGAACACTCCCGGGCTCTATTACGCCATTCTCTCGAAGCAGCTCGGGGTTTCCCGCACGCAAATTGCTCTGACGTCAACGATTATGAACTTGGCAGGCGCGGCCACCATGCTCTTCTCCGGCAAGCTGATGAAGCGGGTGGACTCGCGCTTCCTGCTGAGCCTGTGCATCGGCGTTTGCGCGCTAATTTTCTTTGGCCAGTCCTTTTTCACCCAGCTTTGGCAGTTCTATATCTCCTTCGCGCTCATCGGCGTGGCCTATGTCATCCCCATTACGCTCGCCCCCTCCGTCCTACTCTCCAACTGGTTTGAGCGCCAACTGGGCCTGGTGATGGGAATTGCTCTGGGCTTGTCCGGCTTGGGCGGCATGGTCTTCAACCCGGTGGTGTCCTCGTGGATTACGAACCTAGGTTGGCGCCCAGCCTACCGCCTGACGGCCTTGCTTCTGGCCGTATGCATCCTGCCTTTCTCCATCTTCGTGCTCCGTTTTATGCCCAACGAGTCGAAGGGCGAGCGCATGTATGGCGCCAGCACCGCTCAGGAGCCTGCGACCGACGAGTCCGCCTCTACCCAGGGCCAGACAACTGCTTCTCGGCCAGGTATTGCCGCCAAAAAGGCCTATCGCACGCCCACTTTCCTTTTGCTGATTGCCTGCTACGTGCTCCTCCAGTGGGCTACGGGCATGGTTCAGCATGTTTCCGGCTACGAGGTTTCGCGCGGCTTAAGCCTGCAAGACGGCGCTTTCGTGGTTTCCGGCATCATGCTGGGCGCTGCGATTGGCAAGGCGACTATCGGCATTTTCTTGGATCGTCTCAAGACCGAGCTGGTCCTTGTGGTCTACTCAGCTTTGGGCTTAGCGGGTTGGGCGCTGATGATTTTCCTGGTATCTCCCACTCCCGCTTCTGTGGCGGGCTTCTTGGCAGGTTTGGGCCAGGGCGTGCTCCTGGTGGCCCTTCCATGGCTGGCTCGGCAATCTTTCGGTCAGCGTGATTACGCCGAGATTCTGAGTATTTTGACCATGTCGGGCGTGCTTTCCGTGGCTCTGGCGAACACCGTGAACGGCACTATTTTCGACCTGGCTGGTTCCTATATTCCTTCGCTCATTGTGAATTTGGCCTGCTACGTGCTGGCTTTGATTGCAGCGATTGTCGCTTATCGCCTGCGGCCGCTGAAGTCTGCGACTGAGATTGCGTAAGTAGTCCACCAATCCTCTGCCCGCTTGCTGGTAGGTATGGCGGGGGAGGCGTGTACAATGAAACTTGGCGTGAGTTCGCCCGCGGATTGAGAGCGCTTCAGCATTGGGCTGGTGCACCGCGCAACGGATATAAGGAGAGACCGTGGCACTGACAACGGAAGATAAGAACAAGATTGTTGCCGAGTATGCAACGCACGAAGGCGACACGGGTTCCCCTGAGGTTCAGGTTGCCCTGCTGAGCAAGCGCATCACCGATTTGACTGACCACCTGAAGTCGCACCAGCACGACCATCATTCTCGTCGTGGCTTGCTGCTCATGGTTGGCCGTCGTCGTCGCCTGCTTGACTATTTGAAGAAGGTAGACATTGAGCGTTACCGCTCTCTGGTTGAGCGCCTTGGACTGCGCCACTAAATAGACTTCCGCCCGGGCCAATTGTGCTCGGGCGCTTTTGCATGCCGACTATAGAACATAATTAAACAGTGAGCTAAGAGGGTGTCGTAGCATTCGTCAGACGAGAACGCGGCACTGCTTGGTATGAGGATTACTAGCGAAGGACTAGCAAGGTGCGCAATCAGGTATATTGCGCCCGGCGTGCATTAGGATGAATGAAGTAGTAGGTATTAGGTAAATAGAAGTAACAAAGGAGGAACCCTATGGAGGGTCCCGAAATCAAGGCTGTTGAAGCCACGATTGACAATGGTTCATTTGGCAAGCGCACGGTGCGCTTCGAGACAGGTCGTCTCGCCCAGCAGGCGGATGGGGCAGTAGCCGCTTATTTAGATGATGATTCGATGGTCTTGTCGACCACTACCGCCGGTTCCAGCCCCAAGGAGAATTACGACTTCTTCCCGCTGACTGTCGACGTTGAAGAGAAGATGTATGCCGCGGGTAAGATCCCTGGCTCCTTCTTCCGCCGCGAAGGCCGTCCTTCAACTGAAGCCATCTTGGCTTGCCGCTTGATTGACCGTCCTCTGCGCCCCCTCTTCCCCCACACCTTCCGCAATGAGGTGCAGGTTGTGGAGACTGTTCTGGCTCTCGATCCAGATGACACTTACGATGTGCTAGCGCTCAACGCTGCCTCCGCTTCGACCATGATTTCTGGCCTGCCTTTCGAGGGCCCGGTCTCCGGTCTGCGCCTGGCTCTGATTGACGGCCAGTGGGTTGCTTTCCCGCGTTGGAGCGAGCGCGAGCGCGCCGTCTTCGAGCTGGTTGTAGCCGGCCGTGAGATTGAGGGTGGCGACGTTGCTATCGCCATGATTGAAGCAGGCGCTGGCAAGAACGCCTGGACCTTGATTTACGACGAGGGCCAGATGAAGCCCGACGAAGCTGTTGTAGCTGAAGGTTTGGAAGCTGCTAAGCCTTTCATTAAGGTGCTCTGCCAGGCCCAGAATGAGCTCAAGGCCCAAGCTGCCAAGCCCACCAAGGAGTTCCAGCTCTTCCCCGAGTACACCGACGAGCTCTATGCCCGTATCGACCAGATTGCCCACGCTGACTTGGACGAGGCGCTCTCCATTGCGGAGAAGCTGCCCCGCCAGGACCGCATCCACGACATTAAGGAGCAGGTGCGCGAGCAACTGTCCACCGAGTTCATGGATATGGACGAGGCCGAGAAGGAAAAGGAGCTGGGCAATGCCTTTAAGGAGCTCCAGCGCCAGATCGTTCGCCGCCGCATCTTGACTCAGGACTACCGCATTGACGGCCGTGGCCTGCGCGACATCCGTACCCTGTCTGCCGAGGTAGACATTGTGCCTCGTGTGCACGGTTCTGCCCTCTTCCAGCGCGGTGAGACCCAGGTATTGGGTATCACTACCCTGAACATGCTCAAGATGGAGCAGACGGTTGACGCCCTCTCCGGCCCTGCAACCCGTCGCTACATGCACAACTACGAGATGCCCCCATATTCGACCGGCGAGACGGGCCGCATGGGCTCTCCCAAGCGCCGCGAAATTGGCCACGGCAACCTGGCAGAGCGCGCTCTGATTCCCGTGCTGCCTAGCCGCGAGGACTTCCCCTACGCTATCCGTCAGGTCTCTGAGGCCATCGGTTCCAACGGTTCCACCTCCATGGGTTCGGTCTGCGCTTCCACGCTCTCCCTGCTCGCTGCTGGCGTGCCAATTAAGGCTCCTGTCGCTGGTATCGCCATGGGCCTGGTCACCGGCGAGGTAGACGGCAAGCCTACCTACAAGACCCTGACTGACATCTTGGGTGCCGAGGATGCCTTCGGCGACATGGACTTCAAGGTGGCTGGCACCTCTGAGTTCATCACCGCCCTCCAGCTGGACACCAAGCTCGACGGCATTCCTGCTGACATCTTGGCTGGCGCCCTGCAGCAGGCTAAGGAAGCTCGTACCACGATTCTCGAAGTGCTCGACGAGTGCATCGACGAACCTGCTGAGATGAGCCCATACGCTCCTCGCATCATCACCACCACGGTGCCTGTCGACAAGATTGGTGCAGTCATTGGCCCCAAGGGCAAGATGATCAACCAGATTCAGGAAGACACTGGTGCTGAGGTTTCTATTGAGGACGACGGCACGGTCTACATCTCCTCCGAGGGCGGCGAAGCTGCTCAGAAGGCCAAGGAGACTATCGATCAGCTGGTCAATCCTCATCTGCCTGAGACTGGCGAAACCTACAACGGTAAGGTTGTGAAGACCACGAGCTTCGGCGCTTTCGTCAACTTGACCCCCGGCACCGACGGTCTGCTGCACATTTCGCAGATTCGCAACCTGGCCAACGGTGAGCGTATCGATGCTGTGGAAGACGTGCTCCAGGAAGGTGACGAAGTTCAGGTCATCGTCCAGGGTGTGGACGATCGCGGCAAGATTTCGCTGGCGATTCCCGGCTTTGAAGACCAAGAGTCGAACCGCGGTGGGCATGATCGCTCCGAGCGTTCGGGCCGTCGCGACCACGACCGTGGTGGCCGCTATGAGCACCGTGACCGTGACCACGATCGTGACCGTGATCATTCTCGCTCCCGCCACGCCGCTCGCCCCTCGCACTTTGAGGATGACGATGTGGTCGAGGTTGAAGAGAGTTTCGACGAGCCTGAGGTTTCGAGCCGCCCCCGTCACCGCCGTGAAGACCGTGACTATGAGCGCGATGAGCGTGGTGGGCATGATCGTTCTGAGCGTTCCGGTCGTCGTGAGCACGATCACTCCAGCCGTTACGAGCATCATGACCGTTCCGACCACCGTGACGGTGACCGCCGTCATGAGCGTTCGACAGGCCGCTCCGGTGGCTATCGTGGCCGTCGTGAGAACCCCCGTTATGCTGCCGATGAGCACTATGACGAGTACGAGGCTGGCCGCGAAGAGCGCACTGAGCGCCCCCGTCGTCGTGTCCGTCGTGACTTCGACCCCTTCGACGATGAGGACTGAGCGACTGCTGTGAAGCAATAGTCGGTTCTTGAGCCAACAAGCGGACGGTTCCTAGCATAAGCTGGGGCCGTCCGCTCTGCATATATGAGTGGAATGCCGGGGAATTCTCGCCAGACACCGGCGATTGCTATAGGCCGAAATAATTCTATGTGATAATGGGAACTATGAAAACTATACTTATCGTTGTCATCGCCATCCTGGTGATTGTCGTCTTGCTGGTCCTCTGGGGCATCAGCGTCTACAACGGCCTGGTGGGCTTGCGTAACCGCGTCAAGAATGGTTGGTCGCAGATTGATGTGTTCTTGAAGCAGCGCTCCGACCTGGTGCCCAACCTGGTGGAGACGGTCAAGGGTTATGCCAGCCACGAGTCTGGCACGCTTGCCGCTGTGACCCAGGCGCGAGCTGGTGCTGTGCAGGCTGCAAGTTCAGCTTCCCAGTCCCCCTCGCAGGCTATAGCCCAGCGAGCTCAGGCTGAGGGGCAGCTGAGCCGGGCCCTGGTCAATTTGATGGCTACGGTCGAGGCTTACCCTGACCTGAAAGCCAATCAGAACTTTATGGATTTGCAGGGTCAGCTCTCGGACTTGGAGCAGAAGATTGCCTACGCCCGTCAGTTCTACAATGACGTAACGCAAAAGTACAACACGCGCATCCAGACCGTGCCCAGCAACATCATCGCCGGCATGTTCCACTTCGAGCAAGCCCAATTCTTCGAGGCTGAGCCTGAGTCCAGGCAAGCGCCGAAGGTGGACTTTAGCAAGTAACTGCTCGAGGGTACTAGTGATCTGCGGGGGAGTCGCGGCAGAAGGGCGCAAGAGCAGAGCGGTTCGCTCCAGTAGCGGAAGGTGAGCAGTGATGGATGCAGACAATCAGACACCGTTTGACAGCCAGCCGGAGTCGGCAGCTCAGCCCAACAGTGCTGCCGCTCCTCCTGATGCGGGCCTTGGCGTACCTCCTTCTCAGGCCCAGCCGCAGCCTCAGGCGCAGCCGCAAGCTCAGCCCCAGTCTCAGGCATTTGTCAGTAGCGCTGCCAGTACTCCGGCTCCTTCGCAGCTTCCATATGTTCCGGTAGCTGCTCCCAGCCCGAGCCCGGTGCCTCCCGATTCGACCGCTTCCCAAGGCGGGCACGGCGGTTTTTGGTCCTTCAAGCGGTTCAACATCTCCCTCTTGGTGGCCTTAGTCGTTACGCTCGTCTTGATGTTCGTTTTTGAAATCCTCACCTCCGCTGCGAGTACGCCAGATTTGTCATACAACAGCCAGAATTACGATGTGACGGTGCTGCCCAACGGCGATCTGCGGCTCAAAGAGCGCTACGACATGAGCCTGCTGCCCAGGGAAGACGACAACGGTAGCAGGCCTTGGCGGCAGCTCTATCAAACCTATCAGATCAACCCCAAGAATCTGACGGGCATCTCCGACGTGTCGGTGCGCAATGTGAACGACAACCAGACTTACCGCCGCGCCGACGCCATGCCCCCGGACAACATTAAATATATGAGTGGCTGGAACGAGAAGTATGCCGGCAGCTGGTATATGGGCGTGGTTGATTCCTACAATTCCCAGACCTACCTCAACTACGATTACGATCCTTCTGCCAGCGCGAACCCGCAAGACAGGAATGTGCCAGCGGGTTGTGACTCTGGCAAAGATTCCTGCACGGTCGAGTTCGGCTGGAACATTCCCGAAACCGACAAGAACTACAATCTGGTTTTCGAGATTGAGCTGACCTTGCACGGGGTGTCAACGGCTTACGACGACGTGACCGACTTCCAGTGGGAGCCTATCGGCCTTGACAATCAGGCGCAAGTGGGCAAGTTGACGGGCGACATTCACCTGCCGCGCGGTGCCAACAAAGACAACAGCAAGGCCTGGTTCCACTACACGGGGCCTTCGAGCAGCAGCTGGGGTGACAACAGCACCCTCCACTTCGAGGCCGACCGCGTAGCTCCCGGCACGAATGTGGACATTCGGGCCATGATAGACAACTCCCTCATGAAGGGGGTCGTGCGAACGCAATCGGGCACTGCAGCTAGCAGGATCGCCGACGAGGAAAACGGCCAGGAGCGTAGCTGGCGCGACGCGCAGACGAGCAAGGCCAGAACAGTCTTAACTGCCTGGATTATTGTGGGTCTGCTCATTCTCGCAGCGGTGGTCTGGCTTGTCTACGCGGCTTTCTCCACCTTCGGCCAGTCGCGCTACCGGGGGGAGGTCAGTTACTGGCGGCAGGCACCCGGCATGTCTCCTGCAGCGGCAGCGGCCCTGAGCACGGTCATCTATGGGGGCAAGAAAAAGTTGCGTTCCCGGCAGATGGCTTCCTCAGTGCTCTCGTTGGCCAATAAGCGGGCGATTGCCATTTATCCTGGTCCTGCTCAGCGCTATCAGGGCATCGATTTCTCTCACACCGACCTGCACGCGCTCAGCCAAGCTATGGCCACCAAGCCCGGAATGCTGGAGCGTTTTGACCAAACGTCGACCATCGTCATCTACCAGGTCAGCACCGACAATGTGGACTCCCTCGGTCTATGCGCGAGCGAGAGCGCGGCTCTGGACATACTGCTCAAGGCTTCAGAGAGCTTGCAGACGCGCGTCTTTGACTTAAAACAGATGCAGACCGCTTTTGGCAAGGACAGCGAGGCCTACCAGGCGCAAGAGGACTTCAACAATGCTGTAGCGGTCGAGTTTGGCTCCCTGGCAGCCACCCGTTCGCGTGAAGGCACGGTCATGCTGGAAGTGCTGGCTCTGGTTGCAGCTTTCGGGGTTTGGGCCCTGGGTAAGTTTACCAATCAGATGTTCTTGGGTTGGTCAACGGGCGGGCTGCTCATGCTCTGCTCAGTGTTCGCCCTCTGCTACGGCACTTCCGCCGTTTTGACGCAAGAGGGGCAGGGCTGGGCTGGGCAGGTTGTGGGCTTGAGAAACTACCTCACCGACTTCTCCTCCTTCGCTGATCGGGGGGCCAATGACCTGGTGCTCTGGGGCACTTACTTGGTGTATGCCGCGGCTCTGGGCATCAGCAAGGAAGCTATGAAGGAACTTGCTCAAGCCTACCCGCAGGTGACGGACTCGGCCTGGCTGGACAGCAATGCCGACTATCCGTTGATTTACATGTCCTACCGGCCCTACGGCATGAGCGGCGGCTGGGCCAATGGCACTGGCGTGGGCGCTGCTGGTTTCGATCAGAGCTTTGTGCCTGACTTCTCCGACCTGGGCGGACAGCTCTCCTCAAGCTTCTCGGATTTGCAGTCGACCATTACCGCAGCTTCCAGTTCTGGCGGCTCTGGTGGTGGCTTCTCTGGCGGCGGTTTCGGCGGCTCTTCCGGCGGCTCAGGCGGCAGTTCCTTCGGCGGGCGCTGACGCTCTAGAAGCGCTGGCAGCAATCGGCCCAGAGCGCAAGGGAGATGTTTTCGCAGCGCGGGGCCAGGGCAGATGTGCATGATAGATACATCAGTAGGTAGTGAAAGGAAAAGACGATGACACTCACCACAAGGACATTGGGGTCCTTTGAAACCACGGCCGTAGGCTTAGGCTGCATGGGGCTTTCGATCGAGGGCAAGCCGAGTCGGCAGCAGGCGGTGGAGACAATTCACGCTGCTCTCGACGCTGGCTGCCGCCACTTGGACACGGCTTGGTCTTATTACGAGTCAGGTGGCACCGAGCAGACCAACGAGAACTTGGTGCGCGAAGCTCTCGCCTCTTGGAAGGGGCCAAAAGACGAGGTTTTGGTCGCTACCAAAGTGGGCCACTACCGCAATTTCACGGATGGCAAGCCCAGCTGGGGCACCGACGCGCGGCCTGAAAACTTGATTCGTAGGGCCAAGGAGTCAGCCATGGCTCTGGGCGTGGACACCATTGATCTGCTCTACTTGCATCGGCCCGACCCTCAGGTGCCCTACCAGGAGTCCGTGCAAGCCATGGCCCAGCTGGTGGAGGACGGGATTGCTCGAGAGGTCGGCATTTCCAACGTGTCAGTGGAGCAGCTCGACATGGCTCGGGGCGTTTTGGGCCAGAAGCTCGTGGCTGTGCAAAACCAATTTTCGCCCGTCTTCCTTGACTCGCGCGAAGTCTTGCGGCGCACCCAGCAGATGGGCATAGCGTTTGTGGCCTGGAGTCCCTTGGGAGGTTTCCGCAAGGCTTTGGACCAGTCTAAGTTCGAGCCCTTCCGCCAGCTGGCCCAGGCCAAGGGCGTCTCCTACCAGCAGGTGGTGCTGGCTTGGGAGCTGGCCTTGGGAGAACAAGTCTTCGTGCTGCCAGGTGCCCACCGGCCGCAGACCATCCTCGACTCCCTCCAGGCAGGTCAGTTGGAACTCAGCCAAGACGAGTTAGCTGCTTTGAACCAGTAGTGCTGGGTGGGGTGCAAGCAGTTCGAGTAGCGATTGAAGGGATAGAGGACGACAGTGGCTGGTGACGTGACCTTGCAGGAGTGGACGCGCGAATATGAGCTGGTAGACAGTGCGGCTGCTCCTCGTACAACCCAGGAGGGTCGGCCTATCCCCGTGACCGTACCGATTGAGCTGGCAGCGGGCGTGCGTGTGGTCTACACCAGCCGCCTGGGCGGCAGTTCCCAAGGGGATTTCGCCTCGCTCAACCTCGGCGGTAAGGGTGGCGATGACCCCAGCGCAGTCCTAGCAAACCGGTCGGCGCTGGCTGCTGTCATCGGCGCTCCTCTGGCCCTGGTTAGCCAGGTGCATTCAGGGCGGGCTCTCGACGCTGATCAGGTGGGTCCTGACGACTTGGCTGACTTGGGAGTTATCGAGGCGGACGGACTCGTCTGCGCTCGTCCGGGCATTGCCTTGGGCATGTTCGCTGCCGACTGCCTGCCGGTGCTGCTGGCTGACCCACAGGCAGGCGTGATTGGGGCGGCCCACTGCGGGCGGCGAGGCTTGGAACGGGGTATTATTGCTGCCACAGTTGAGCTCATGCTCTCCAAGGGCGCGCAAGTTTCGGCTATCGTGGCCACGCTCGGCCCTTCCATCTGTGGCGACTGCTACGAAGTGGGGGAGTCCTTGAGTGCGGCTTTCAACCAGCAATTCGCCGGTACTGCCACGAGCACTCGTTTCGGGGGTCCGGGCATTGACCTGGCTCAGGCTGCCTGCCAGGAGCTACGGGCCGCGGGTGTCGAGCACATCGTGGACTCTGCTGGGCGCGTGGCAGCTGCCAGCCAGTATCTGCAGGAGGATGAGGAGCTCGCCCGCCTGTGCGACCAAGATGGGGAGGGGCCGAGCCTGCAGGAGCGTATGCAAGGCCTGCGCAACCCGCTGTGTACCCTAGAAAATCCCCTCTGGTATTCCCACCGGCGGGCCGCACTCGCTGGCAAGAGCCACGAAGGGCGTATGCTGGCGCTCATTGTGCGCTCCTAGATAGGGCAGAGCAGCCGGGCGAAAGAAGCCGGGCGTAGGGCAGTCCGCAATGCACTTGACTGCACCCTCGCTGGCAGCCTGGTTAGCCTGATGGGCTCAGCTGCCTGCGTCTGTGCGGTCTGCGTGTCATCGGCGGTGTTTTCAATTCCTTCCGCAAGCAAAACGGGCTAGACTAGCACTATGGATCAGCTCAAACTCATCGTCTCGGGATACGACCACTATGAGGGCATTGATGTGAATCCCTCTCAAATAGTGGCGCAAACGCTTGCCCAAGCAGGGCTCCCGCCGGCCGATAGCAGCCAGGAGCAGGACGACCCTCTTGAGGGCTTAGACCTGAACATTCGGGCAGTTTCGCTGCCTATATCGTTCGGCAAGGCTTGGCCTATCCTGCACGAGGCGATTGAAGATTTTCAGCCTAATATTGTGATTTCAACGGGCTTGAAGCGTACGGCTCGAGGGGTGGCGATGGAGCGGTGCGCAGTGAATTTGAAAGATGCCAACCAGGCGGCGCAGTCATCGGAAGATCGGCCCGCTACCCACCGGGAGCCTATCGACCCGCAGGGCCCTGCTGCTTATTGGACACGCTTGCCCTTGCGCGCTATTTTGCAAGCTTTTGCTCACCACAATATTGCAGCTACGTTAAGTTCGGATGCGGGCACGTATGTGTGCAATGCTGTGTTTTATTCGTTGCTCAATTGGACTACGGACCACCCCAATGTGTTGGCGGGGTTTGTTAGTCTGCCGCCGGTGGTGGAGGCTAAGGCTAATAGTACCGAGAACCACGGCCTGCCGATAGCCCAGCAAATTCAAGCGGGAGAGGATGTTGTGCGGGAGGCGGTGCGCTACTATCGGCGTCCATCTTCGGGCGACATGCTCATTGCGTAAATTGTAGGGACTCTAGGCTTAGAGTGGACTATAGCTTACTGCGAGGCCGAAGTCGAGATTATAAGTCTTTTCTTCAGTTCCTTGTAGGGTAGAATGACATTTAGGTCATTTGTATGGACGCTAAGCCCGCCAGATGGCACGGGAGATCATCAAGTGGATGACGAAGAGGAGTAAGAGCATGGCGGACGATCAGTTCCCAATCGTGTTGCGCGGTTATGACAAAGACAAGGTCGATGAAGCCTTGAGCGCGCTGCAAGACAATCTGGCGCGGTTACGCCAGCAGATTAAGAGTGACGACAGCCGTATTCTCAAGCTCGAAGCACAGCTACAAGAGGAGCGGACGAAGAAGTCTGCCAGCGGTCAGCAGGGCACTTTTGCCTCCCTGGGCGCTAACGCTCAGCAGTTGCTGGCATCGGCTGAGCAGACTTCGACTGAGTTGCTCAATCGAGCTAAGCAAGACGCAGCAGCTACGAGGACTTCGGCCCAAGAAAAGGCCACAACCCTGGTGAAGGATGCGCAGATTGATGCCCAGCGCATCTTGGATGAGGCTAAGGCGAAGGCTGCTTCCATCCTGGAGACAGCGGATGACCAGTCGCGTACCCTGACCACCACAGCCCGGCAGCAGGCGGACCAGCTCAAGGAGTCGGCACAAAAGCAGGCTCAGGAGCAGCGTCAGGCCCTCCAGCTTGAGCTGAAAAACACGCGCGAAGAGCATGAGAAAAAGCTTGCCGCTGAGCGCGCAGCCCAAGAGCGTGAAATCGCCGATTCGAAGGCACAGACCACCCAGCAGATAGCCGAGCAGCGGCAAAAGGCTAACGACGAAGTGGTCAAGCTCAAGAATGAGTCGAATGACCAGATTCAGCAGGCTCTGGGCGAGGCCAACAAGAAGCTCTCAGATGTGCGCGAACAAGTTTCTAAGATGTTGACCAAGGCCCAGCGTCAGGCGGGTGAAATTACCGACAAGGCCAAGACCCAGGCGCAAAAGATTATCGACGATGCCAACGTCTCCAGCGCGCAGACCAAGGCTCAGGTCTCAGCCGAGGCTCAGCAGGTGCGTGAGCAGATTTCAACTCAGCAGGATGAAGCCACCACAAAGGTCAACGACCTCTTGAAGGGCTTGGAGGAGCGCCGCAAGCAGACTGAGCAGGAGAGCAACCAGCTCCTGGAGCAGGCCAAGAAGACCCGTAAAGAAGCCGATGACTTCGCTGCTACTAAGCGCAAGGAAGCTGAAGACAAGGCTGCTCAAATCTTGGAGGACAGCCGCAGGCAGGCCAAGGAAGAGATTGAGGATCGTCGCAAGGCCGCCCAGAGCGAGCTCAATAATTTGAAGGAGCAGATTGCCAAGCTCCAGCAGCGCGAGGCAGATATTACCTCTCGTGTTGACGAGCTGCGTTCTATTTTCACCACCTCTTTCGGTGCTTTCGGCCAGGCAGTCGAGAGCCCAGTGGAGTCCAAGCCGGCTCCGTCGGTTCACTCCGACCAGTCGGACCAGCCCACCGGTGATATTCCCAAGCCTGCTTCTATGGATCACATGCCTGCCCAGGTACCAGCGGCTCCGGCCGAGCATGAGTCGCAGCAAGCTGCTGAGCCTGCTGCGAAGGCTTCCACGCCAGTGCCGCCACCTCAACAGGCGTCCAAACATGCTGACTCCCAGCAGGCGTCGTCCAATTTTACGGCACCAACTGAGGTGATTGAGCGCAGCAAGCTCGCCCGCTGAGGGTGACCGGCGGGTAGGCGGACGGTAAACCAGATGTCGAGCCCAAAAGGCTCCTGTTTCAAGTGTGGGTGACTGGGGCGCATCGAATACCAACGTGCTCCAGCCGCCCACAGAGCCATCAGAAGTAATTAGCTATCAAGTAAGAGGAAGTCTGTACATGACGACAGCATTGAATCCCTTGTCCCCATCAGCTCTTGAGCAGCTGACCGAAAGCTTTGAGCAGAGCTCGGCCAACCGCTTAGCCATGAACGCTGTTACCAGCTCTGGCATTGACCCCGTGGCTCACAATTACGATCGCGCCCGTCTCCTCCAGCACCGCTTCTCGGTGAGCGTGGACAACGGTCAGGTCACTTCGCAGGCTCACTCCGGCCGCTGCTGGCTCTTCAGCTCGCTCAACGTGGCCCGTTTCGTGGCACGTCGTGCCCTCAACATCGACACTGACAGCCCCTCTAACCCAGCTGGTGACTTCGAGTTTTCGCAGAACTACGCCATGTACTACGACAAGCTGGAGCGGGTGAACTACTTCCTGCAAGATGTGGCAGCACTGGTGCGCGCTGGCGAGCCAGTTGACTCCCAGCTTATGCAGTTCCTGCTCTCAGATGTGATGGGTGACGGCGGCCAGTGGATTATGGCCATGAACCTATACAAAAAGTATGGCGCAGTGCCCAAGCAGTACTTCCCCGAGACAGCTTCTTCGCAGAACACCAGCCAGATGAACTCTCAGCTGCGCTCCCTGCTCCATCAGGCTGTGGCTCACATGGTGGAAGACCCCAGTGCTATTGATCAGATTGTCAAGGATTACACGGCCGCTGGCCACCGGATTTTGACGATTCACCTGGGCACGCCTCCTACTTCCTTCGACTGGGAGTGGACCGATAAGGACGGCAACTTCCATCGTGATGGCGAGATCACGCCTCAGGAGTTCTGGAAGAAGTACGTCAAGGCTGGCTTGGAAGACTACGTCTGCCTGATTGACGATCCCCGCCGCGAGCATCCCAAGGGCAAGAAGATTGCCATTGAGCACTTAGGAAATGTCGCTGGTGGCGACGCGACTGAGTACCTGAACGTGCCTTCGCAGTTCATGAAGGACTGCGCTCGCAAGATTCTGAGCGAACAAGGTATGCCGGTCTGGTTCGGCGCTGACTGCCATCCCATGATGGACCGCAAGGAAGGCAAGTGGGCCACCGACCTCTTTGAGTACGGCCGCGTCTACGATGTGGACTTCGACTTGGACAAGGAGCAGCGGGTCCGCTTTGGCGAGTCGGCTATGAACCACGCTATGGCTTTCGTGGGTGTGGATGTAGCTGAGGATGGCAAGACTACGAACCGCTGGAAGGTGGAGAACTCCTGGGGCGGCGACATTGCCAACAAGGGCTACTTCGCTATGAGCGATGATTGGTTCACTGAGTACGTCTACGAGGTGGCTGTGCCCAAGTCTATGCTCCCCGAGGAGTATCGCAAGGCCATTGACGAGCCAGCTATTATGCTGCCCGCCTGGGACCCGATGGGTGCTCTCGCCTGATAGAGGCAAGGAGTTGCGGCGTCTGTCGGCTTTCCAATGAGGCTGACAGGCGCCTATTATTTTTTTGTAGGGCGGAATACGGGTGCGAATTCAACAAGAGAGAGGGGACGCTGATGCAGACTCTACGGGGGCCAGGTAGCTCAGCCGATGACGAGCAGCGTCGGCTAGACGAGAGCGCCGTTTACCCTGAGACCGTCGATGTCAATATCCGCCAGCTCGACCCGATTCCAGCTCCGCGCGCTTTTATCCGTGACCTGCCATTGAGCCGTGAGCAGATTGAACTAGTGCTGCGCTCCCGGCAAGAGATTCGAGATGTGCTTCACGGGCGAGACGACCGCCTGCTGGTTATTGTAGGCCCCTGCTCGATCCACGATCCCAAGGCGGCTCTAGAGTATGCCAGCCGCCTGGCGAAGGTGCGCGAACAGGTGAGCGATGACCTGCTGATTGTTATGCGTGCCTACTTTGAAAAGCCGCGCACCACGGTGGGTTGGAAGGGCCTGATTAACGACCCCGATTTGGACGGCACTTTCGACATTCGCAAGGGCATGTGGCTGGCGCGCAAGACCTTGACCTCTCTGCTGAGCCTGGGGTTGCCAGTGGGCATAGAGTGGCTGGACCCGATTACGCCCCAGTATTTTTCGGACGCGATTTCCTGGGGGGCGATTGGCGCGCGCAACACGGAGAGCCAGGTCCATCGGGAGCTGGCTTCGGGCCTGTCCATGCCGGTTGGTTTCAAGAACTCGACCGACGGCAATGTTCAGGCGGCGGCGGATTCCTGCTATGCCTCTGCCTTCGAGCACCACTTCCTCTCGGTGAACTTGGACGGTCAGGTCATTTCCGTTGAGACGAAGGGTAATCCTGACTGCCATGTCATCTTGCGCGGGTCGGCATCTGGCCCTAATTATGGGCCCAGCCATGTGCGTTCTGCGATAGAGGCCCTGCGCAGCTCCCAGGCCAGCAGCACGAGCAGCTACGGTGTCTTGATTGATGCGGCCCACGGCAACTGCGGCAAGGATGAGCGGGTCGAAGCCCAGGTGGTGGAAGAGTTGGCTGGACGGGTGGCAGCTGGCGAGCCTGGAATTTTGGGCGTAATGATGGAGAGTTTTCTACTGGGCGGCCATCAAAAGCCTGGGCCTGTGGATCAGCTGATCTTCGGACAGTCGGTGACGGATTCGTGCATTCCCTGGGAGCGGACGAGTGAGCTCTTGTACACTCTGGCCAGGGCAGTACGGCAGCGTAGGCAGCATCAGCAGGGTGGGAGAGTAGCGGTATGACAGGTACATTTCAAGATCAAGACGATATTCGTGCGGCTCAGGAGGCTCTCGCCCGCGGTCACAATCCTCTGGTAGCGGGAGGTGTGACGCGCTGGGAGGATGAAGTGGGCATTGGGCGTATCATCAACCGACGCATCATTGAGCTGGAGCCCCTGCCTACGCCCGCACAGGTTTTGAGTGATTACCAGCTGGACCAGGCTTCGCGCAAACTGGTGGTGAGCTCGCGTGAAGCTATCCGAGACACCCTCTACGGCCGTGACGACCGCTTGCTGGTCATTGTAGGCCCCTGCTCCATTCACGACCCTAAGGCCGCCCTAGACTACGCTCAGCGCCTGGCTGGCGTGCAAGGTGAGCTGGGGAAAGACCTGCTGATAGTTATGCGCGTCTACTTTGAAAAGCCGCGTACTACGGTGGGCTGGAAGGGCCTGATTAACGACCCCGATATTGACGGCAGCCACCATATCCAAAAAGGGCTCCTGCTGGCCAGGCGTATCTTGCTCGATGTGCTGCGTGCGGGTCTGCCGGCGGCCACGGAGTTTCTGGAGCCCACCTCGCCGCAGTTCATCTCCGACGCTATCTCCTGGGGGGCTATCGGCGCTCGCAACACGGAGAGCCAGGTCCACCGGCAGCTGGCTTCGGGCCTGTCCATGCCGGTCGGCTTCAAAAATGCGACCGACGGCGATGTGGGGGTGGCGGTGGACTCCTGCTTTACTTCGGCCCAGCAGCATACCTTCTTTGGCATTAACCATGAGGGCCGGGCTTCTGCGGTGCAGACCTTAGGCAATCCCGACTGCCATCTGGTCCTGCGCGGCTCCTCCCATGGCCCGAACTGCGACCCTGAGTCGGTCCGGCAGGCTATGGAGCGTGTCCGCCAAGAGATGCCTTCTAACTCGGCAGCGGCGCATGGTTTGATTATCGACGCTTCCCACGGCAACTCTGGCAAAGACGAAGTGCGGCAGGCGCAGCTGGTGGAGCAGTTGGCCCAGCGCATTGGTCAGGGCGAGCCTGGCATCACCGGATTGATGATGGAGAGTTTCATTGAAGGCGGCAATCAGCCGGCAGCGCCGTTGGATCAGCTGGTCTACGGGCGTTCTATCACCGACCGCTGCATCTCCTGGCCCCGCACCGAGCAGCTCCTGCAAAACTTGGCCGCAGCTGTTCGAGCCCGCCGCCAGTTGGCGTAAGTTCTAGCCCAGGCCTGCGCCTAGGATGGCGGTATGGCTGGTTACTAGCGCACGGGCAGGGCTGGCCGGCAAACTGGCGGAATCTAGCGGATAGCAGGAAAGACGAATGAACAAAAATGCAGGGCTCGAGACCGAGCAGATGCGTCCTGATAGGGTGGCCATTCTAGGGGCGATGGACGAGGAAGTTGCCTTGGTGGCGCAGGGGTTGGAGGGCGCTCAGCACGATCCGAAGTCCGCTCAAGCGAGTTTAGACGTGGTGTGCGGCAGTCTGCGGCGCAGTGACGGCAGCCAGGTGCAGGTGGCGGCCACGGTTGGCGGCATGGGCACGGTCAATATCGCAGCTTCAGCGCAGTATTTGATCGACAGCTACCATCCCCAGGCTTTGATTTTCTCTGGTATCGCCGGCAATTTGAATACCGACCTCCACATCAACGATGTCGTGCTCGGCGGCACCCTGCGCTACTTGGACTCCGATATGCGTATGATTGCGCAATTTGCTCCTCAGACTGCGGACTTCCACTCTGATGCCCGCTTGCTGAAGTTGGCTGATGCGGCGCTTGCTGACATGGGTATTAAGCACATTGTGGGCACTATTGCTACCGGTAACTATTTTGTCGACACGCCCGAAAAGACGGCTGAAGTGAAGGAACAAACTGGCGCTGATGCTGTGGAGATGGAGGGTGCGGCAGTGTGCCATGTGGCGGCGCGCAACCATGTACCCGCCTTGGTGATTCGTGCCCTGAGTGACAACGCTGACACGGATTACGAGGTATTCAAGGAATTTGACATCTCCGAGTACGCCAATACGGCCTCAAAACTGGTGTTGAACATTATTTCGCGCCTGTAAGTAAGAAGATGTTTTGCCAGCTGTGAGAATGCAAAGACGCATATATACAGTCTAGTATATGTGGAAAAAGTCACAGCTGGCAAGCTGACGGAAACTGATTGCAACAAATACCGACTCGCTTCTCGCTGGCGATAATATCCCAATACGTAAGGGTTATTCAGGGCGGGAGTCCAATAGTGTAATTGGGTTCTTTCTCTTGTATAATCATTACTTCGGGCTTTAAGGAAGAGCGCCTGTCGAAGTCGACAAGCCCGACGCTCTCACCGAAGGAAGGACAGACAATGAAGTATTCGCGTATAGGTAGGGTAGTTGCTTTATCCTCTGCAGCGGTCATGCTGTTGACTGGTTGCGGCGGCGGTAATAGTACTGAAAAAAAGACTAGCGAATCGCTTGATAAGGACGCTAAGGTTTCGATTACTTTTGCCGGGTGGTCGCTTGATATGACACCAGAGTTTAAGACTCTGGCGGATGGTTTCCACAAGAGCCACCCCAATATCACCATCAGCGTCAAGCAGTACAGTGCTGACGATTACGATAAGCAGCTGACCGCTGATATCTCTTCTGGAGCTCAGCCAGACGTGTTCCCCCTGAAGAATATGGTCAAGTACGTGACATATGCGGAGTCTAAGGGCTTGGCTGACATCTCGGACATTGCCAAGGACTTTACGAGTGATAAGAACATTGAGACCTCGTACTACAAGATGGAAGATGGCAAGTATTACGCATTGCCGTATCGTGCTGACTCCTGGGTTCTTTTCTACAACAAGGATATGTTCAAGAAGACGGGTGTCAAAGAGCCAGATGGTACCTGGACTTGGGATGACTATACCAAGGCAGCTAAGGAAATGAAGGAGAAGCTGCCTGCAGCAGGTTATGACGCCAATACGTATCCTATGTACATGCACAATTGGCAGTCCGTTGTGCAGTCCTTTGCCTTGGCTCAGTCTGGTAAGTCCGACAAGCAGACGTTCTTGAAGGGTGATTTCTCCTATATGGAGCCTTTCTACAAGAGGGCTTTGGAGTGGCAGAACGACAAGCTGACTGTTGACTGGAACACGTCCTTCACCAACAAGGTGCAGTATCAGACTCAGTTTGGTTCTCAGAAAGCCGCTATGATGCCTATGGGCTCTTGGTACGCTGCGACCTTGCTGACCCAGCGTAACAATGGCCAAGCTGAGAAGTTTGATTGGGGCATGGCGCCAATTCCTCAGAATCCAGACACCAAGACTCCTAAGACACCGATTACCTTCGGCAGCCCAACCTCTTTGGCGATCTCCTCCAAGCTCACGGGTCAGAAGATGTCCGCTGCTAAGGAATTCGTCAAGTGGGCAGTCGGAGAAGGCGGTGCTACCGAGCTAGCTCAGCTATCCACCACACCTGCTTATATCGACAGCAAGGTGACGGATACCTTCTTTAAGCCCGAAGGCATGGCTAACGATCAACAGTCCAAGGATGCTTGGGCAAAGCACGATCTTAAGCTCGAGGCACCTGTTGCCAAGGGCACGGATACCATCAATTCCATCCTGAAAGATACGCACTCGTCCATTATGACCGGTACGCAGAACGTCAAGGATGGTTTGCAAGAAGCAGCCAAGAACGTCAAGGATCAGGGCGTTATTGACGAGTAAAACGCAAATACATAAGTAAATAAAGTCAGCTGAACGTTGAGGCTAGGTGTCATCTATTCGCAACTAGCCGCGTTCAGCTGGCCAACTTCTGGAGAGTTTTCTCCATCAGGTCTATCTGCGGCTCGCAATGATGGCTTTTAGGTTAATTAAGCAACAAACGTATGAGTAGTTTCGACTGAGCTGAAGTATTGCCAGCCGAATACGGGTAAAGGAGGTTGCGTCTATGTCAGATGCAACAAAAACTGCCATGGTTGGGCAGGGAGATTCGACAACTCAATCCCCTTCGCCTGGGCCGCAAGGTTCTAGCCATCGCGGGCACCAACGAGGCGCTGTCAGTCAAAAGGCTATTTCGCACAGGAATTTTCGTAACGGTCTGATTTTTATTACGCCGAACTTTCTCGGTTTTATCTGTTTAACGCTTATCCCGACTCTTACTCTTTTCTACATAGCTTTCACTAAGTGGTCGGCATTCGGCAACCCAATCCCGAATGGTCTGAAAAACTGGGTGCGCCTGTCGCACGATAAGATTTTCATGACCTCGGTGTGGAACACTGTGTATTATTCGATTGTTCACATTCCGCTGACGTTAGCTATATCATTCGCTCTGGCGGTTTTGTTGAACTCAAAACTTCGCGGTCGTGCATTTTTCCGAACCGTGGCTTTCTTCCCCTACATCACTTCGCTGGTGGCTGCGGCTCAGGTGTGGGCCATGCTTTTCGACCCCAAGTCTGGCCCCATTAATCAGCTGATTGGCTTATTTACCTCGAATGTTCCCGGTTGGTTGGGGTCAACGGCTTGGGCCATGCCAGCTGTGATTATTGTTGGCACCTGGCGCGAGGTTGGCTACTACATGATTCTGCTCTTGGCAGGTTTGCAAACCATTCCTACTGAGTTGTATGAAGCTGCTGAGCTAGATGGTACGAACGGATGGCAGCGCTTCTGGAAGGTGACTGTGCCTATGATGCGGCCCACCCTCTTCTTTGTGGTTGTCACGTTAACCATAGGTTCTTTCAAGATTTTGGATTTGACCTTGATTATGACAGACGGTGGTCCTGGCACGAGCACCTTGGTGCTGGCCCAGTACATCTACCGTGTGGCATTTGAGCGTGGAGACTTCGGCTATGCTTCAGCTGTGTCGCTGGTCTTGCTCTTCATCTGCATGGTAGTCACGCTGATCCAGTTCTGGTACAACAATTCGAAGGAGGACTGACCAATGTCAACGCAGACTCTATCGCCAACTGCCGCAGGTATTTCCTCTGCAGACATTCCATTCAACAAGAAGCCTGTATCGCCAGCAAAAATAGTGGGCACTGTCATTGGCTATGTGGCCATGTTGCTGGTCTCAGCATTCGTGCTTCTTCCCTTCTTCTGGATGCTGATGTCTTCCTTAAAGCCCAACAATGAGGTCTATGCCATTCCTTTGAAATGGTTCCCCTCAGTGTGGCATTGGGAGCATTACGCCACGATTTGGACCCAGTCCGATATGAAGGTTTGGCTGCTGAACACCATCTTCTTCGCGGTTATTGTGACGATTCTCCAAGTCTTTACTGGTTCCTTTGCAGCCTATGGTTTCTCGAAGATCCCCTTCCGTGGGCGCACCACTCTCTTCCTGATTTACATAGCAACGATGGCTGTGCCGTGGCAGGCCTACATGATTCCTCAATTCAAGATGATTTCGGCTGTGGGCTTATCTGACACCCGCTGGTCGATTATCCTGCTGCAAGCGTTTGGTGCTTTCGGTGTGTTTATGATGAAGCAGTTCTACGACACGATTCCTGAAGATCTTTCAGAAGCTGGCAGGCTTGACGGTCTCTCTGAGTTTGGTATCTACTGGCGCATAATTCTGCCCCTGTCAGGTCCGTCCATTGCTGCACTGGCGATTATCACCTTTACCAACACTTGGAACGACTACATGGGACCATTGATTTACTTGCGCTCCCAGAATCTGTACACGATTCAGCTTGGCCTAAAACTCTTCATCTCCCAGTACAATGCTGATTATTCGATGATTATGACGGGTTCGGTAATTTCGGTATTGCCTATCCTGATTGTCTTCTTGCTTGGTCAGAAGCAGTTCATCGAAGGCATTGCAACTTCGGGTATGAAGAACTAGGACATATGAGTCAACGGCAGCTTCCTTCTAGCGGGACTGGATCTGGCCATCGCGGCCAGGCCAGCCCCGCCAAATCGCACGCTATGTTTGCGCTGATGGGCTTAGTAGGTTCAATCTATGTGCTCCTCATTGCCGGCTGGTGTGCGATTGTTGGTACCTTACCTATGGGGCTTGTGTTGTTCTTCGTTCACGACCCCAGTTATTACCCGCTCTATCTCCTTGCTGCTTGGCTGAGTGCTCCCGGCTTGGCGGCCCTGTTCGCTATTTTCCGCGACCAACCCAGCTTGGCTTCGTGGAATGCGGCTCTTCGCCAGCAGCTGGCGGTTGAAAAGACTCAGGGATGGCAGCTGCCTGAGTGGATTGCGCCGCCGTACGTCAATCCCGACGATACGAATGCGCTGATTCGTCCATATTTCCGTGCCTGGTGGCACCTCGCTTGGCGCTCCTGGCTGCTTGCGCTGCCTTTCGGGCTCGTGGCATTTGCTTGCATTTACAACGCACAGATTGCAGGAGTCTTAGGCTGGGGTTCGCTGGCTATGCCTATTGCCTTGGTACTTTTAGCACTACTGCTGCAGGCGTCTTTAATCGCGCTGATTCTTTTGGTGGAATACCCCAAAGCCCACTGGTGGCCCACCCTCAAAAACGCTCTTATACTTTCGGTTCGGCGAATCTACATGCTGCCCATCTCTCTGTTGGCTCTTGCGGGCTATGGCTGGGGTATGACCCAATCGCCGATTTTGGTATCTCTATTGGCTACGGGTATTAGCTGGTATGTAATTTGGGCTTCGGCCCGCTGGCAGGCCAATAAGCTTTTCGTCCAGATGGCCCAGGAGAGCGGCGACAAGCGCATCGTGGATATGTATGGTGGCAAGCAGCAGCACAGTGGATCGACGCTCTCGTCCCTTAAAGACGTGCAACAATAAGATTTTAGTAAGGTGGCAGGAGTCATGGCGGGCCTCGAAGGATTCACATCAGCGCAGGTGCATGTACAGGCGCCGACCCCTTCTGGCGGCGGGGCGGCGCAAGAATCCCTAGGGCTGCAAGTCCTAGTGAATGACCGCATAGCTCCAGTCAACCTCGAACCTTTTGCTATTCCAGTCCTGCGCTGGCGGCTGACCGGACCCTCGAGCTACCAGATAGAGCCCAAAGCCTACCGGATTTTTGTTAGCGACCGGCCTATGGGCGACTCACTGCCCGCAGCTGCTTGCGACAGCCAAGCGCCGATGCCTGGCCTGGTTTGGGACAGCGGCCTCCAAGCAGGCGATGCTTTCGCTGGAGTCCCATTAGCTCAACTGCCTATGGCAGTGTCGTGTCGTTACTGGGCTCAGGTTGTTCTCTACGACCATCAGGGCAGCCTTCTGGTCAACTCTCAGCCGACTACTTTTGGGACGGGCGCAGGTCGGCGCTGGCAGGCGGCTCAAGCTATTTGGGCTCCCGACGACGGCGTGGCCAGCGACTGGGCTTGCCTGCGCGGTGTAATTGACCTTCCCAACCGCCCCATCCGCTGGGCCACCCTCAATGCTACGGCCTCCTCAACCAAGCCGGCCCGTCAGTTCGTCTACCGCCTCTGGCTCAACGGGAGCTTCCTGGGCTACGGGCCAGTCTTTCCCCTTGGTGCAGAAAACCGATACGAGGGCTACGATGTGACCCCCTACCTGCATCCGGGCCAGCGCAATGCTCTGGGAGCCATTGCCTATACGCAAGAGGACCACCGCTTTGCTGCCCAGCTGGACATCTGCTTTGAGGACGGCGAACTGGCTCACTATGGTTCAGACGCCAGCTGGAAGGCTCTAGGCCAAGGCCAGTCCTTCCCAGCTTCCGGGTCCATTGGCACCCAGTATTACCAGGCTCCGGCTGAAAATATACGTGCTCACGGGCGGGCTTTCCTGTGCTCGCAAGCCGATTTGGACGATTCCTCCTGGGCGCAAGTTCAGGAGCGCCCTGCCTTTACCAGGCTTGAGGCCACGCCTTTGGATCCGCCCCAGCTAGTTCACCGGACAGCCAGCAGTATCCGCTGGCAGGGGGAGACGAGGGCCATCCTCGACTTCGGACAAGCTTGGATGGGGGGTCTGAGCCTGCAAACCGCTCTGGAAACGCCCCTGGACTTGGATATCCGCTACGGGGAGGTCCTCCAAGAGGACGGACAGGTCA
Organism: Bombiscardovia nodaiensis; assembly: GCA_033127725.1. Taxonomy (NCBI): domain Bacteria; kingdom Bacillati; phylum Actinomycetota; class Actinomycetes; order Bifidobacteriales; family Bifidobacteriaceae; genus Bombiscardovia; species Bombiscardovia nodaiensis. The sequence goes on from AP026798.1 coordinate 445,888, forward strand.
AGTTTCAGCTCAACACGTCAAACACCTACCGGGAGTCTTGGCGCTTGCAGGCGGGGGAAAACAGGCTTGAAACCTGGGGTATTCGCGTCTTTCGTTATGTAGAATTGTCCTGCCCTGAAGGGTCTTCACAGGCGGCGGCTGCCTTGCAGCAGGTGGTCGAGGCAGCTCGGGCGGCCGTAGCGCAGACTTCAAGTACTACCAGCGACGTGGCCTTCACCTGCAGCGACCATCGGATGGAGCGCATCTGGCAGCTAAGCCGCAACACCATCCGCAATTTGACGGCCGACATGTATGTGGACTCGTGGACCCGTGAACGGGCCCCCTACGAGGCTGACGCATACATTCAGCAGAGGGCTCATCTGGCCTTAGACGACGCTCCGGCCACCGGGCGCTACAGCTTAGACTTCCTGGCGGCGAATAGGACTTGGCCCACAGAATGGCCGCTCTACACCATTTTGGCCGTGCACGACTCCTGGCTGCAATCAGGCTCCCTGGCGCAGGTTCGCGCGTCCTACCAGCGCCTGTGTGCCCTTCTGCCTGAGTCCTATGTGGACCCGGACAGCGGCCTAGTAGTCAAGGATCCTGGCCAGTCCAGCCGCAGGGACGGCGATTTGGTGGATTGGCCGGAAGTTGAGCGCGACGGCTACGTCTTTGGTCGCGTCAACACGGTCGTCAACTCTTTAGCCAGTCAGGCATACACGGATATGGCGAATATGGCTCGGGCCTTGGGCCACGATGGCGATGCTGCGCTCTTTGCCAGCCGGGCGGGCAAGATGCGGGCCAGTATTCACCGCTACCTCTACGATGCTGACCAGGGGGCCTACTTCGACGGCTTAGACACCGGGCCCAAGGGGCGGGTTATCGACCATCACGCGGTTCACGCTTCGATTTTTGCTCTGACCTTTGCTCAAGTTCCAGTCAGCAGGATTCCTGCTCTGGGCAAGTACTTGCGGTCTCGGGGCATGGCTTGCAGTGTCTATACGGCTGCGGTCTACCTGGCCGGCCTCTACCAGGCGGGCTTGGGTGCCGACGCTTTCCAGCTCCTGGACGCGGCCAAGGGCACACACACCTGGCAGCATATGCTCGATCAGGGTGCCGGTGCCACGATGGAGGCTTGGGACCCTGCTATCAAGCCGAATACAACGTATTCTCACCCTTGGGCGGCCTCTCCTGCCTACTTGCTGCCCAGCGGTCTGATGGGTCTCAACCCGCTTGAACCCGGCTGGCGGCGCTTTAGCCTCATTCCCCAGCTGGGGGATTTGCTTGAGGCCCGTATGGTGCTCCCCACCCGGGCCGGCGATATTGATGTCTCCTGCCGTTTAAGTGGACCGGAGCAGACCAGCGCCGGTCGAACAGCGGTGCCAGGGATGGACCTAGAGCTCAAAGTTCCAGCCCGGCAGCAGGCGGAGGTAGTTTTGCCCCCTGTGATCGGCTCGAACCCGGGGCAGCTGGTGAGCTTAGAGGTTGACGGCCACCGGCAGGAAGTGCTCAGTGCAAGTGAACCCTTCACCCTGGCTGGCACCCTCTGCTGGCCCGGAAGCACCCGCCTCAACCCACTAGGCCCAGGCATCCACTCCATCCGCCTCAACTAGTCAATAGTGTTGGTGCTTTCGGCTGGCGCTGTCTTGCAGTTATAGCTACAATAGGGGGCTGCCAGTAGCCATATTTATCTGCTATCATGGGCACTGAAGCTTGCAATAGCTTCCGGAGCGGCTACACGTTATCTCGCCGCCTGCTGGGAATGGCGTTAACCCATGCTAGTCCGAGTCACCGGACGATAAGTTAGTGACATCAACGGTAGCGCCGTAAGCCTTCGCGAGGGGCAGCCAGGGAGGGTACTGCGTTTGCGGACCAGTATCCTCCCTTCATACTCGTACTTCAAAGTGGAGGCTGCGCGATGGTTGCTCAGGTGAAGAAGGCCCAGCGCGACATGAAGCACCTCATTGAGGAGAACGCGCAACTGTTTAAGGAAAACCTGTGTAATCGCTATGTGCTTTTTGGGCCAACAGATGGAAGTCACCCCTATGAAACGTACTTTCCAGCAGATTGCTACTTTCATCTGTGCGGTATTCAATATAAGAATCCTAGGCAAAGAGTCTCAGCGAAAAAGTTCTTTCAGCTAGCGGTAGATGGGCGGATAGATCCTGCACTGTTCAGCGAAAAATACTCGGTTTATACAAGGCAAAAATTGGGAATTTTATCGCGACTTGTTCGTATTGACGGATTTGCTGCAAAAATTGCGCCTATGCCAACTGTCCATTTCGGGCGAACAACAGCCGACCTGCTGGTGTATAACCAGGATGCCATTATGGGATTTCGAATGAATTATCAGGGTCCCAAGGCATATACTCCCTGCACAGCTCTGCGTGACCATTTACCCAAACAGCGTGAAGAGAAGAATATTGGATTTGTGCTCAAAACACAGGCGGAGAGTCGGGATTACAGCATACAAATGAAGCCAAAACAGCAGATGAGCGCAGAACGGGCCTCAAAAATGCGAGTCTCCTTGAGTTTGTACCAGGGCAGTTGTACGCCTCCGCTGGGTTGGAAGATATAGTTTTGTACTGCTTCCGCGGTTTCTGCGGACTTGTAAAGTATCTGCCAATCGTTATTTGACCAGTGTTGCTGCTTTGGTCCTGTGAGTCGTGTATAGTAAATTCCTGTAAACCAAAGACTGTTGGTTGAGGGCTCTTGAGTCCTCCGAAGTTCGGTGCGCCGAGCCAGCATAGGTTGAGATAAGCAGTAGGCCTGCCTACTGCCGCTGGAATCGTAAGATTCCGAATGCTCTGCCTGTGCGCAGGGCTTTTTTTTTATTGCCTGCTGGCCAAGCGCCCCGTTCCGGTCCAAGAGTCGATTTAGGAAGGAACGCCATGAAAAGGCCCGAAAAGGAAAAGGTGATTGCCGACTTTACGGAACAATTCCGTTCTGCCGACGCCGTCATCCTGACCGAGTACCGCGGGCTCACTGTTCCGCAGATCTCTGACCTGCGCGACAAGCTAGGCCGCGATACTTCCTATGCTGTGACCAAGAACACGCTGGCTCGCATTGCAGCAAAAGAGGCAGGCATTGAGGGTCTTGACGACCTGATTGCTGGCCCTTGCGCTATCACTTTTGTCAAAGGTGATTATGTTGAGGCCGCCAAGACTCTGCGCGACTTCGCGGCAGACAACAAGCAGCTCATTGTCAAGGGTGGTTACATTGACGGTGCTGTTTGCGACGCTGCTGAGGTTGAGAAGATCGCAAGCCTGGAGTCTCGCGAAGTGTTGCTCTCCAAGATGGCTGGTGCTCTCAAGGGCACTATGTCCAAGGCTGCTTACGCTTTCGTCGCTCTGCCTACCAAGGCTGTGCGTACGATCGACGCCCTGCGCGACAAGCAGGAGAAGGCTGCCTGAAATTTGGGCTCACGAGCCTAGATTTCGCTGCATAGGAATACGAAGTACAAAATTGTGATGTAGGGTAGTGGGGCACTTTGGAACCCAGCTACCAAGATTGAAAGGAAGCCATTATGGCTAAGCTCTCTGCTGATGAGCTCCTTGACGCGTTCAAGGAAATGACCCTGGTTGAGCTCTCTGACTTCGTCAAGAAGTTCGAGGAAGAGTTCGACGTTGAAGCTGCCGCTCCAGTGGCCGCTGCCGCTGCTGCTCCTGGCGCTGCCGCTGCTCCTGCCGAGGAACAGACTGAGTTCGACGTCATCCTCTCCGGCGCTGGCGACAAGAAGATTCAGGTCATCAAGGCCGTGCGCGCTATCACCAAGCTGGGTCTGGCCGAGGCCAAGGCTCTGGTTGACGGTGCTCCCAAGCCCGTCCTCGAGGGTGCTTCGAAGGAAGATGCTGAGTCCGCAAAGTCTCAGCTTGAAGAGGCTGGCGCCACTGTAGAACTCAAGTAGTTCTCGGCTCAGCTTTTTCAAAGCTTTTCCAAACCCCGTTCGCCTTCTTGGGCGGCGGGGTTTTTCTTGTTTGTTCCTGTCTGGCAGCGTCGAACTAGCTGGATATGGGCGGAGCAAAACTCACAGGAAACTCCAAGCTTTTTCGCTGGTAATAATGAGATTCGTTTGCTTATATATAAGTACTAGCCGATATGCCAAGCTGGCGGGACTTATCTAGATCTCATAATTGAACTCCTTTCTTCTCTCTTAGAGCCCGGCGATACCCCATCCGCCGGGCTTTTCTCTTGCCACTGAGCCTCAGAGATAGTGCGCTCACAGGACCCGCGAGAGCTCACTTGAGCAGATTCTTGTGGAACCGTTGGAAACTGACATGGCTTGAGTTCGCTGTCCGTGCTAGGCTGACTTCGAATGCACGAGGAGCGCTGGCGCTGCGTGGCGCTGACGCCACAAATGAAGGAGCCTCATGGTCAGCTCACTGACACACGAATATTGGACGGTCACTTCTGGAGATTTGCAAGAGCGCAGGGCGACCCTTGAGCCGCCAGCCGTAGTAGCTAGTGCAGGCGATGCCGTGAAAATAGTGGTGGACCCAGCCGACCGCAAGCAGCCTTGGATTGGCGCGGGCGCGGCTATTACCGACGCCGCCGCATCGCTGATTTGGGGCTCTCAGAGCCCCGAGCAGCGCCACGCCCTGCTGGAAGAGCTTTTCTCCCCAGACCAAGGCGGCCTCTCTGTTATTCGCATTCCTCTGGGCTCCTGCGAACCAGCGTCACAGCCTTACTACACATACGATGACGTGCCCTTTGGCTTGCACGATGCCAGCTTGAGCCTCTTCAGTTTAGGCGAAGGCGAGCCCGGCGCCCCCGATGCTACGAAAGATTTGAAGTACATTGTGCCGGTAGTGCAGGAGATTCTCTCCATCAATCCTGCGGTGAAAATCATCGCCTCGCCCTGGTCAGCTCCGGCTTGGATGAAGAACACTGGAAGCCTCAAGCAGGGCGGACACCTGCGCTTTGGTGAGTGGACCGGCAACGGCTACGATCCCCTCCAGCACACCTTTGAAGGGGTGTATGCCCACTACTTCGCCAAATACATTGAAGAGATGGGGCGCTACGGCATTCCCATCTGGGCAGTAACGGTGCAAAATGAGCCCTCCAACGCGGCTCCCTGGCCAGCTATGATGTGGACCCTGCAGGAGCAGGCCGACTTCGCCCACCGCTTCCTGCGCCCGGTGCTCGACCAGACCTTCCCCCAGACGCGCATCTTCATCAACGACGATTCGCCCCACTGCCTGGTGCGCCCGGTGCGCGAAGATGTTACCCCCGAGCAGGCAGCCTCGATTGACGGCCTGACCATTCACACCTATTCGGGCCCCTATGACAAGTTCTTCAACGCTACTCACGCTTATCCGCACTGGCTTTTCGGCATGACCGAGCGCCGCTGCATGATTGACGAAACGCCCGAGGATGCTGCGCACATTATGTCCGGTGTGATTGGCAACTGGATGGTGCGCTGCGGCGGCTCCTTCATCGCCCTGTGGAATATGGCTTTGGACGAACGCGGCCTGCCCAATATGGTGGGCGCTACCGGCCGCCGGGGCGTGGTGACCATTGACCACGCGACGGGCAAGGTCAAGCGCAACCTCGAGTACTACATGCTGCGCGCCTTTGGCCAAGATGTGGAGCCCGGATCTACGGTGGTGGCCTCCTCAAACTACACACCCGACGGTTGGTCCGGCAGCCTGGGTTCGGTGGGCTTCCTGGCTCCCGACGGCTCGGCTAGTGCCCATATTTACAATCCCACGGGCGAGCCGATTCAAGCGGCCGTGACCTTCGCTGGTCAGGGTGCCGCCTGGCAGTTGGTGGAAGTGCCGGCTTGGGGCACGGTCACGGTCCACAAGTCGCGCGAGGTGCTCAATGTCTCCCGGCCCCGGCAGGACGAGGACTTTGAGCTCAACCCGGCGCCTACGGATTTGGCCGACGATTTAGCGCCTGGCAAAACCCACTAGGATTTTTGCTACTTGAGCTGGAAATCAGTGGGAGTACAACAACCAGTACAAAGCAATGAGACAAAGCAATACATGAGAGGAAAGTATACTATGGCAGAGCAGCATGAGCTGTGGACCGTGACAGCAGGTGATTTGAGTACGCGCAGGACGGTGCTGGCTGCGCCTGAAGTGGAGGCGGATCCAGGGGAAGCTACCAGAGTCGTGGTGGACCCGAGCAAGGTCTTCCAGCACTGGGAAGGCGAGGGAGCTGCCATTACGGACTCATCTGCCTACCTCTTGTGGACGGCCATGTCAGCCGAGCAGCGCCACGCCCTCCTGGAGGAGCTCTTCAGCCCCCAGCAGGCCGGTTTCTCGTCAGTTCGTATTTCGATCGGCTCCTGCGACTTTTCCAGCCAGCCCTACTACAGCTACGACGAGCTGCCGGAAGGCGTGGAGTCCGACGGCGACTTGCACTACTTCTCCATCGGCGAGGGGAAGCCGGGCGCGCCAGATGCGACTAAGGATTTGAAGTATGTGATTCCGGTGCTTCAGGAGATTCTCTCCATCAATCCGGCTGTGAAAGTCATGGCCTCGCCCTGGTCGGCTCCGGCTTGGATGAAGACCACGGGCAAGTTCGCAGGCTCCGGGCGCTTGCGTTTGGGGGAGTACACCCGCAACGGCTACCGCTACCAGGACACGATTGACTTCTGCTACGCCCAGTACGTGGTGAAGTTTATTGAGGCTTACCAGCGTTACGGCATCACCATCAACTCCATAACCATGCAGAACGAGCCTTCAAACGTGCCGCCGTGGCCCATGACCACTTGGACCCCAGAGGAGCTCACGCAGTGGGGGAGCGCCTACCTGCGCCCAGCTTTGGATAGGACCTTCCCGGACGTGGAGATCTACTTTGCTGACGATGGTCTGCGTTTCTTCGAGCGGCCGGCCAGCGAATATATGACCCCAACCCAGGCGGCGTGCTTTGCGGGAGTAGCCCTGCATACGTATTCAGGCCGCCCTGAGATGCTCCCTAACGCCACACGGCAGTTCCCGGGCTGGAAACTGACTATGAGTGAGCGCCGGTGCATGTTGGATGAAACTGTGGACGAGGCCAGCCATGTGATGTTCGGCGAGATTGGCAATTGGCTGGTGCGCGGCGGTATGAGCTTGATTAACCTGTGGAACCTGGCGCTCGACGAGCAGGGTTTCCCTTCTTACGCAGGCACTTCGGGTCGGCGTGGCGTGGTCACTATTGACTCCAAGACGGGCAAGGTCAAGCGCAATCTTGAGTACTTCATGCTGCGCAACTTTGGCCAAGACGTGCCAGTGGGCGCCCAGCGCGTGGCTTCTTCCAACTACACGGTTGACGGCCGCCACGGTGGACTTGGCTCGGTGGCCTTCTGCAAGGGCGATGATTTGAGCGTCATCCTCTACAATCCCACTGCTGAGCCTGTGCAAGCTGCTGTGGCTGTAGCCGCAGAAGGCGCGGCCTGGCGTAAGGTAGAAGTTCCCGCTTACGGCACCGTGAGCTGCCACCGCTCTGCAGGTGCTTTGAACACGAGCGGCGTGCCCGGTGACGACGAGTTCGAAATTACCTATACGCCTCATCCCGAAGATGACCACGATGAGAGCCAGTACACGCTCTAAAGCGGTGTAAGTAGGCATATATAAAGGCTAGCGGGTCACCACCTGCTAGCCTTTTGAAGTTTATAGTGTGGAGTATTCTGTATACATTACACTCGCGGGTGCGTACCAGTGAAGGATTCATGGCACAATAGCAGGTAGTGCATGAGTGAGAGTGCGTAATTCGTTATGGCAACATGGGAGGTCGAGAACGGTGAGCGACGGTCAACGGCCGACACAGCAGTGGGTGGTCACTATTAATGGCGCGGAGAAAATCCGCCTGAGCCCGGGGCAGAGCATTGAGATAGGGCGCAAACCCTTGCGTCCCCTCGCCGATGACGGCATGGTGCGTCTGGAAGTGCAAGATCCAGGCAAGTCCATGTCAAAGCGGCATGCCTCTTTTGCGGTCGGGGAAGATGGAAAGGCGCGCCTGAAAGATTTAGGCTCTACGAACGGTTCGTATGTTGTCCAGGAGGACGGCGATTTGATCCGTCTGCCCGAAGACAACGAGTACGTTCTGCAGCACAGCGCGGAGCGTTTCCAATTCGGAGACGTGCTGGTGGACTTTGCTCAGGTGCAGGAGCCGAGCGAGGAAGCTGCTGACCAGTCTTCCGACGAGGTGCCGGACCTCTTTGCTTATGCCAAAGATGAGGATCAGGCGGCCCAAGAGCCGGATGAAGCCAACTTGTCGGTCGACGACATCTTAGACTTGCGCGCGGGTGAGCCGACTGGGATTTTCCATGCCGAGCGCGTGCGTTCGCGCATCAGCGCCTTGCATGACCAGGTGGTGGAGCAGCACCAAGAGCAGCCTGAGACACCAGTCGAGGCTGAGGAGTCTGAGGAGCAGGCCCCTGTGCAGGAAGCTGCTTCCGACGAGCGCGCTGCAGCTGCCAACAAGGAGGAGCAGATCGACGAGGCCCGCCAGGAAGAGGCGGAAGACCAACTCCAGTTCGAGCCCCTGGGCGCGGCTGAGCTCCAGCGGGAGCAAGCAGAGCAGGAGGAGGCTCGCCAGGAGGCGCAGACTACAGGCGAGCTCGACCAGCAGGCCTTTAAGCCTGCCTTCGAGCCAGGTTCCGTCTTTGAAAAAGTTTCACAGGGTGATTTTGCCAACGACAATCAGACTATTGAAGTAGATGGCATGACCAGTGAAGACGCCAAGAACACCACTGACTTTTCCCTGCAGTTTGAAATGGCCAAGCACAGTCAGCTCCTGCCATTCTTGGCTATGAACCCATCGCTCTACGACGATTTGTACGCTTGGCTGTCGGCTCAGGGCAATGCAGATGTTGATTCGGCTTTGGAAAAGAATGAAGGATACCGCGAGTATCTAGCAGCAGCGCAGGAGTGAGGCGCATGAGCCAGGAAATGTCATCTCGGTCAAACGATGGACTCGCACAGGAGCAGGGGGTGCAGGAACAGGCAGAATCTGTGCAGGCTAACCAGCCTGGGCGGCCTACGAGCGCACAATCGCCGGAGGAATCAGCTGCCCCTGCTCAAGCGAGTAGTCAAGATGACCGGGAGGGCTTAGATCCCATAGAGCGGATACGCGGTTGGCGGCAGGCTTATCAGAGCTTCGTTGGCACCACTGCTCTAGAAGATATGAGCTACCTGCAGGCCCGGCTCGACCTGACCCATGCCCACCCCTCGGGCATCGCCCAGCTCTTTGCTTCCGGGCAGGTGCACTTGGACGCTCTCTTCCGAGACAACGGTATGCTCCGGGCTGCTCATCGGCGCCTGGAGCGGGTGCTCGACGATGCCCATATGAAGGAGCGGCAGAGCGGGTCGTCGCAGCTCTCTGTCGCGGTTGGGGTCGCCTCCTGGCAGGGTACGTTTATGCCGGTCCTCCTGTACCCGGTAGAGGTTGATCAGGAGGGGAAGGCCAGCAGCAAAGCTCTCATCCGCTTCACCGGCAGCCCCCAGATAAACAGCGCCCTCTTGGCGAGCTTGCGGAGCCGAGGCATCCGACTCGACGAGAGTAGCTTGTTTGCCTCCTCTCACTACGAGGGCGGCAGTTTAGAGACCTCGTCGCTCTTCAAGACGTTGAGCGCTGCTGTGTCGGCCCACATCAGTGACTTCGCCATTGACCAGCAGATTATTCTGGGTTGCTTTGTTGAGCCCTCTGCCCTCATTCTGGCTGAAAGTCAGGCTATTATCGACCGCCTGGAAGCAGGTCCTACCGGCAATGCGCTCCTGGATGCCTTAGCGGGCGACGACACTGCTCTGGCCCAAGTCCAAGGTGATCCTCCGGCCCAGTACAGCCCCTTCGACGCGGATCCGCACACTGAATTCGAGGTGGGCGACGTGGACAACACCGTGCGCTACGCCGCTTCTCTCGCGGCAGCAGGCCACTCAGTCTTTTTGAACGAAGTCAGCGGTCGCAATGGTGTCAGCAGTTCAGCAGCTATTGCCTCGCGGTGCTTAATGAACGGGCGCACGGTGCTCTACGTACCCTGTGTGGTGGAGCAAAAGCGCCGTTTTGAGCGCTATATGCAGGCCTACCGGATGAGCGACCTGGTGCTCGACATTCAGTCTGACTCAGCTAAGCAGGCAGTAGACCAGCAGCTGATCGAAGGCGTTGCTTTCAAGCCAGACAAGTCCACGGCCCAGTTTGACCAGCTGGCCGATGAGCTGGTGGGGGTGCGCTCGCGGTTGACCCGGTATTTGGGAGATTTGCACGGGGTCAGCAGGGTTTGGGGCGTTTCTGCCTACCAGACGATTCAGAACTTGGCCCAGGCGGCGAACTTACCAACGCATCCTGCGACCCGGGTGCGCTTTAGTGCAGACACGGCGCGTCAGCTTCGAGACCAGATGGAGTCTTGGAGCACCAAGCTCGAGCAGGCGGCTCAGCTGGGTGAATTCACGGTAGGTCCGCAAGACACGCCTTGGTATGGTGCCGCTATTTACACCGAAGATGAAGCGGTGTCCAGCTATGAACGGGTGGTGCGCCTGCTGGAGAAGCTGTTGCCGGCCACGCGCGAGCAGGTGGCTTCAACGATGGAAACCTGCGGGTTCCCCGTGCCGCAGAGTGCCCAAGAGTGGGGCAAGCAAGTAGCTATGCTCAAGAACCTGCGTAGGGTGCTCGATGTTTTCCAGCCCGTTATTTTTGAGCGCGATATTCCTGCCATGATTGAGGCGACCCAGTCTAAAACTGAGCGGAAGTCTTCGGCTTCGTCCTTGAGCTTCTGGGAGCGTCGGCGTCTGGTGAAAGAGGCCAAGAGCCTGGTGCGCGTGGGCACTCAGGTTGATGACCTGCATGAGGCCCTTCTGATTGTTGCCCGGCAGGCTAAGCAGTGGCGCACTTTTGTGCCCCACGGTGGTTGGCCCGTTCTGCCGGGTAAGCTCGACAAGATTATCGATACCTACGAGGCGCTGAGCCGAGATATGACGGCGCTCGACACTATTTTGGCTACCACGCCCGCTGGCGGCGACTTAGAGACTACCTCTTTTGAAACGGTTGAGGAGCGTTTGCGTTCTCTCTTCGACGACCATACTGCCCTAGACACCTTGCCCCAGCGCTGCAGCCTGGAGCGGGAGTTTAAGGCGGCTGGCTTGCAGGAGCTGGTCAATGACTTGCGCAACCGTCAGGTGCCCCAGGAAGCTGTGCGCGGCGAGCTGAGCTTGGCCTGGTGGACGACGGTCTTTGACGACATTATGCACTCTTCGCGCATTATATCTAACCAAGACGGCTCGGCTCTCTCTGCGGCTGCTGAGCGCTTTAATCAGGTTGATCAGCAGCATGTGGTGAGTGTGGGGCCGATGGTTGGGCAGGAGAGCCAGCGCCGACTGAGTGAGATTCTCTTCGGGCACAAGCAGGAAGCCAACCAGCTCCACGCTGCCTTAGCGGGCAGCCGCCATACTCCTCTCAATCAGCTGATTGATGAGCATCCCATGCTGATGGCTGCCGCTAAGCCGATTATGGTGGCAACTCCTGCGACGCTGGCCGCCCGGACTCGCCCAGAGCAGATTGCTGACGTGGCTATCATCGATGCCGGAGCGCATCTCCCCTCGATTCAGCTCTTAACCATTTTGGCCCGGGCCCGGCAGGTAGTGGTCGTGGCTCACCAGCAGACCATGACTTCAGATGGGCTTGCCTACCTGGCGCAGATGCTGCTGCCAGTGACCAGCCAGGGACATCCTTCCCGTCGGCCGGTAGCGGTGGTTGATTTTTTGCGTGAGCACGGCTATGGTCCTCTGCCCTACGCGGTGGTGCAGGAGTCCATGCAGGGCCAGGCAGTGTTCACGCAGGTTAGCGGCAACGGTGTGCCTGCCCTCACTTCCGGTCTGGTGGAGTCGAGCCAGCAGGAGATTAACGCGGTCGTGGGGCTGCTGAGGGAGCGGGCGGCTTCCTTCACCACCCTGCCGAGTTCGTACGTGCTCTCGATCGTGACGCTCTCGCAGACACACCGGGTTCGCCTGGGCGCTGAACTCAAGGCTCAAGCGGCTAAAGATCAGGTGTTTGCCGGCTTCTTGCGCCACGTACGCATTGTCGACATTGACGAGGTGGCTGGTACGGCCTGCACGGATGCGATTATTTCCATCGGTTTTGCCAAGACTTCACACGGGCGCCTCCTCCAGCAATTTGGCAAATTGGAGGGTGACGATGGCAGTGGTGTGCTCTTGGACGCTGTAGCGCTGGCTCAGCGCCGTCTCGATATCGTCTGTGCCTTTAGCGCTGACGACATGGAAGACAACCGCCTTCATCAGCCTGGGCCACGCCTGCTCAAGCAGATGTTGCAATGGGCGCAAACGCTGGATGGGGATACCCGCCAGGCTCAGCCAGCTCCGGCGAGTAGTAATGTCCTCTTTGCCGATTTAGCACAGCGTTTGAAGCAGCAGGGCTTGGATACGGCTCTCGACTATGGCTTTGATGACGGGATGCGTATTCCGCTAGTTGTGGGCCGCAAGGGACAGCCTTACAGCCTAGCCGTGGTAACTGACGACGTTAACTTTATGCACACGCAGTCAACTCGTGAGCGTCACCGGTTCAGGATGGAGGACTTGGAGCGCTTAGGCTGGTCCGCCATGACCGCTTGGAGTGTTTCGGCTTTCGTCAACCCCGACAAAGAAGCTGACCGGATTGTGGCCCGAGTGAAGGCTGCGTCTGTCAGCGGCAATCCGCAGACCCAGCAGGATCAGTCGTGAACCTATGAATGCAGCAGATGAATCCCAGCCCTCTCGAGAGCATCGCCGGGAGAGGGCACACCGGCGGGTCGTGCGGCGGGGCACCGAGCTCTTCGAGGGGGACGGCTTGGACGGCGTTCCTTCTGGAGACGAGCCGCCCGAGCCTATCGAGCATAAGCAGGCTGACGATGACCGCCGCATCTTGGGCGAGTTACCGCCTCACTGGGGCCTGTTTCCTGCCGAGAAAGACTGAGGAGTCTGGCTGCTGGCCTGGCCAGTTACCTGCCTTCGACCTGGCTCTTGGCTGCGTAGCTCCTTCAAAATGCTCTGCAAGAGTTCCACAGTCTGTTCGTCGGTGCTGGGTTTCGCGTCGTCTTTGCTGTCCTCTTTATCCTGCCCGGTGGCTGTGCGCGTCAGGTCGCGCAGCTTGTTAATGGGCAGAATAACGCAGAAGTAAATGGCTGCGGCCACGAGCAAGAAGTTGATCACTTCGCCCAGAATAGCGCCGAATGAGATGGTCGCCTTGCCGTTGCTGATGGTCAGTAAGCCGCTCAGATCGGGCTTACCGAAGATCATAGCGATGAGGGGGCTCAGAAAGTTTTTGACGATGGAGTTGACCACGGCGGTCACCGCGGAGCCCATGACCACGCCAACTGCCATGTCGACCATAGAGCCGCGTGAAATAAACTGCTTGAAGCCGGACAAGGGCCCCTTATTGCTTATTGCTGAGAGCTCGCGAGCTGCGTGCGATGCTTGCTGCGTCATTGATGTCTTGCCTGATGCCATGGTTTCCCTCCACTGGTGGAGTCCACTTCCCCCTTTGGAAAGTTGACTACTCCTATTATGGGCTGTGAGGCTGACGCTAAGGCCGCGCTGCCTGTTGACTGGGCTGCGGATTCGCTGTTGGGGCTTGGTAGACGGCAATGATGGCGGCATTCTCCGGCAGTCCCAGCGCGCGTAAGGCGTCTTCGGCTTGGAGGGCAAAAGTGGTGAACCCGCTTGCAGTGCTTCCGGCAGCGTTCTTGCTTCCGCTGGCCTGCTCGTCGGCAGTCGCGGGCAACTGCATAGTGAGTGCCTGTTGAGCCACTAGACATTGGCCGCTAGTTGGCGGTTGCTGACTGCCTGGCGCTGGGGGCAGGGGGTGAGAGCAGTCCGTTGAGGCAATGAGTTCTACCTTTTGCCCGGGCAGCAGGGATTCCGGCGCTGATGCCAGTGCCAGGCGCACGCTGGTAGCTCCGGTGGGGAGGAGGGGAGCCGGGCTAACGGCTTGTGCCAGGAGCGGCTGGCCTGCGGTGAGCCCAATTTGAGCGATTTTTCCTGTTGCCTGCCCCTTACTGGTGAGTAAGTGTGCGGATAGGGCAGAGGCAGGTAGTGAAACCAGTTTGACCATTGAGGGGCGTATGCGGCTGCCGCGATCTATCTGCTGGGATGCTACTAGAACGGTGCTCTGCTCCTGGGAGTTGGCGACGACTTGCAGGGCGCAGAATACGGCTAAGCCTGCGCACAGGGCGGCAAATGCTCGCCGGTATTGAGCCCTTCGCCGCCGCGACTTGAGGCCGGAAGTCAATCCTAAAAGTTCTTGAGCGGTATGTAAATCGGTCATGACTCCAGTCTGCGCCTTCCCGGGGGTGGAAGGCAAGGAGTCATGACTGATGTGGTCGAATGTGCGTCTGCGGCTTTATAGAGCCAAAGCTCTACTTGCTCGACGAGCTTTTCGAGGAGGAAGCGCCGTCGGTGCGGTAAAAACCGTGCCCTTTGAACTCGATCGGTACTGCCGAATAGACCTTGCGCACCTGTTCTTGGCCGCACTTGGGGCAGACCCGGATGGGTTCGTCGCTAAAGGATTGCTCTTTGGTAAAGTCGTACCCGCAGTTCTTGCAACGGTAGTGGTAGGTAGGCACCGTGTATTCCCTTCCGATTATTCAGTGTATGTTCGTTCATCACCACATATCCTAACCCCTGGGCGCGGCGAAGGCCCGTATTTCGCTCAAAGACTGCTTAAAGAGGAGAAATACGGGGTTTGTGCGCCTACAATAGCGGTATGGCTCTCTTGCAATCTATTCTCGATGCCTTGGGGCAAGTACATGAACGGACCACATCGGCCCCGCCGTTCCTTATGCCCTCTCGCCTGGAATCTCCAACAGCATATGGCGATTTCGCCTTGCGCCCTGTGCACACGGAGGATGAGGAGGAGTGGAATCGGGTGCGCTGGGGCAATCAGGACTGGTTACGGGCGTGGGAATCCAACGATCCACAAGGCGGACCTGGACTCACGTTTAGCCAGTGGATCGCAGCCATGCGGCGCGGTGAAAGCACGGGCAGTGGCGCCATTTTTCTGATGGAATACCACATGGCTATCGTGGGGCAAATCTCCTTGGGAGCCATTTGCTACGGCTCCATGCGCACTGCCACGGTTGGCTACTGGGTTGACCAGGCACATATTGGCCGTGGTTTCGCTCCACTGGCGCTCGCCCTGCTAGCCGACTGGGCTTTTTACGCGGCTCAGGGCCCCCACCTGCACCGGATTGAAGTGGCGATTTTGCCGGAAAATAGCCGTTCTCTGCGGGTTGTGGCCAAGCTGGGCATGAGGGCGGAAGGTTTGAAACACAGCTACATGTTCGTGGGTGGCCGCTGGCGCGATCATCTCACCTTCTCCCTCTTGGCGGAAGACTGCCAGGGCAGCGTATTGGGCCGTCTTCAGGCGAATTACGGCGACACGCCTGGGAACGCTTGAGATTGGGCCATACCGTCATCTATCGTAGGAAGTATGGTTGATGAGTCGTTGTCCAGCATACTGATAGTGCTGATTGCGGCAATTCTTGTGCTCGGCTGGTTACCAGGGAGAACGATGAGAGGCATGAAACGTGCTTCCCAACACCGGCAGGACCGGATGTCGGCCTCGCTGCACTTGGTGGATGAGAGCGACGCGGGGCGGTTCGGCGATGCCGAGCCGCAGAAGGTGAAAGGGTTGGTTATGCCACAGCAGGGCGCTAGTAGGGCACGCCAAGAGGCGGAGCGCATACAGCGAGTGCGTTCATTGCGTCGTGCAGCTGCGCGTCGGCGCAGGATTCTTGCAGTTCTCCTACTCATTGCCACTGTGGCCGTCGGTGTCTGTTCCTATACCATGTCGTTCAGCCCTCTATTTTCCCTTATTCCACTGGGCTTGTTGGCCCTGGTGCTCGCCCTCGGGGCTCGTGCAGCTGCCCAGGCTCGGAAGTGGGAGGTCAGACTGGCTCAGCGCCAGCGTGCTCAGCGTTCCCAACAGGCTCAAGCTCTCAAGGCAGCTCAAGGAGTCCAAGCAGCCCGTCTGAACTCACAGGCTGCAGGCAAGGACGCGGCGGCATATGCGGGCAACGAGACGACAGCTGCTCTGAGCCAGCAGGATATCCGCGCGGCTATCCTCCAGTCGCGTCAGGACCAGCAGCTCGCTCTGGCCGCTCGTTCGGCTCAGCAGGCGCAAGAGGCTGCTGCAGCTCGTCTCGAGGCCGCTCAGGAGCGTCAAACTCGGCAGGCCGATGCGGTGCCAGTTGAGCAAGCTGCTCAAGCTGAGCAAACTCAAGATTCCGTGCAGCTACAGGCTGGCCAGACCCTCTACTCATTCTCGATGGGGGAGCCCCGGCAGGGGCAGGTGCCGGCGGTTGCTGAGCCTGAGAGCCGGGAAATTAAGTCCAGTAAGCAGGTAGCTCGTGCAGTGCCCAAGGCTGTCAGCCAGTCTCAGCAGGATCAGGCGGCGAAGGCCACAGCCTCTGCCCAGGCCGAGAAGGGCCTGTCGGCAGGCTTGGCAGGTCAGTCTGGGCGGCCTACTGACTTTCATCAGCGTGAAGTGCAGGCGGATGTGGATGCGCCAGCGCTCAGCGAGGACTCGCTGGGCAAGGTAGGCGTGGAAGCCATTCTGGCTCGCCGCACCCGTAAGCAGTCATAGCTGTCGGCGCAAGAGCTTACCGGTCAGGGCGCAAAAGGGAATTTGACACGTTCACTGAAGGCGTTAGCACTCAAGTTGGCAGAGTGCTAATTTCGCGCTACCATAAGTACTAGCGCAAAGGAATGCTTCGGTGGGTGTTCGTCAGCCTCTCATCGGCCTTCTGGCGCGGGCAAACTATTGAGAGTACTCACAGAAAGAGGAGGTCCACAGTGTCGATCTCACTCACACCGTTGGAAGACAAGATTGTAATCAAGCAGGCTCCTGCTGAGACTAAGACCGCTTCCGGCCTGGTCATTCCGGATTCTGCTAAGGAAAAGCCGCAGCAGGGCGAAGTGCTGGCTGTTGGTCCCGGCCGTCGTGACGACAAGGGTGAGCGTATCCCTGTCGACATTCAGGTTGGCGACAAGGTGCTTTACTCCAAGTACGGCGGCACCGAGGTGAACTATGAGGGCGAAGATTACCTCATCGTTTCAGCTCGTGATGTGTTGGCTGTGTTGAAGTAAGAGACTTCGTATAGGTAGACCCCGTCAGTGGCTCAGTTGAGTTGCTGACGGGGTTTGTCTGTCTTCGGGCCGGTCATAGGGGGATGCGACAGGCCTGCCCGCTCGTGCAGGCTGACCGGTATGCTGTATGTAGGGGAAGAAGAAGGCGAAACTACAAGTGTGATATTCAGCACATGAAACACTAGATATGCCTCTCGCGTTTCGTTGAGATACTAGATATAGTGTTTCCAGTGCCTGCCTAGCGCAAGAGCGCCAGCAGAGCACTGAGGTCTACATGTTTGACGGTAAGAGAGAGGTTTTTGATGGAGCAAGTAGCGCCAGCGCAAGATGTTCAGGTGGCCACCCCGCCTGAGTACGCAGCGGTGGGGGAGCACATTGGAGCACTCGTCTACTTTTCCTCCCAGTCGCGCAACACGGCCCGTTTTGTGGCCAACTGCCAACTTCCGGACGAGGGAATCAACGTTTTTCGTATACCAATTAAGCCCCACGAGGCTCCGCTCAACGTCCGTGAACCCTATGTGCTCATGATTCCTACCTATGGCGGGGGGTCGGTTCGGAAGGCAGTTTTGCCTCAGATTAGGCGCTTCTTGAACGATCCAGCCAACAGAGCCGGTATCCGCGGGGTGATTGCTTCAGGCAACACGAACTTCGGCGAATCCTTCTGTTTGGCGGGCGATATTGTTGCCCGCAAGTGCCAGGTACCCCTCATCTACTACTTTGAACTCATGGGTACCAAGGAGGACGAGCAGAAGGTGCGGAAGGGGTTAGTGGACTTTTTCCACAATCACCCTGAGTAATGGCTTTGACGGTTTCCTGCCCGGCAGGTGGACTGCGAAAAACCAGCAGTATTGAGCTCTAAGCTTACGATCAATTTTTTATAGATGTACATCGGGCAAGCCCCAGGAAAGGAATCCGGATGGCAGCACAGGAAGACACGTCATTGGCCTTAGATAAGACCGCGGACACGGAAGAGACGTACGATCCGGCTCGCGATTATCACGCCTTGAACGCCATGCTCAACCTCTACGACAGCAACGGGCAGATTCAGTTTGACAAAGATAAAGATGCTGAGCGCCAATATATGACCTCGCATGTGGCTGCAAATACCAAGACATTTGCCTCCACGGCTGAGCGGCTCAAGTTTTTGATTGACAACCTCTACTATGAGGGCCAAGTGTTTGCCAAGTACTCGCCGGAGTTTTTGGACCGCATCTACCAGCAAGCCGAGGACGCCGGTTTCGAGTTCGAAACTTTCTTGGGTGCTTTCAAGTTCTACACTTCGTATGCCTTGAAGACCTTCGACGGCAAGCAGTATTTGGAGGACTTCCCCCAGCGCTCGGTGGCCGTCGCCCTGGAGCTGGCCGACGGAGACGAGGGTAAGGCCATGAAGTACGCGGAGGAGATTATCTCCGGCCGCTTCCAGCCCGCAACTCCTACCTTCCTGAACTTGGGCAAGGCTCAGCGCGGCGAACCCGTCTCCTGCTTCCTGGTGCGCATTGAAGACAACATGGAGTCCATCTCCCGCGGCATCAACGCGGCCCTCCAGCTCTCCAAGCGCGGAGGCGGCGTGGCCCTGCTGCTGAGCAACTTGCGCGAGCTGGGTGCTCCCATTAAGCACATTGAAAACCAGTCTTCGGGCGTGGTGCCGGTCATGAAGCTCCTGGAGGATTCCTTCTCCTACGCCAACCAGCTGGGTGCTCGGCAGGGAGCCGGCGCGGTCTACTTGAATGCCCACCATCCCGACATTATGCGCTTCCTCGACACCAAGCGCGAGAACGCCGACGAGAAGATCCGTATTAAGTCGCTGGCCCTAGGCGTTGTGGTGCCAGACATTACCTTCGAGCTGGCCAAGCAGAAGGCCCCGATGGCCCTTTTCTCGCCCTACGACGTTGAGCGCGTCTACGGCAAGCCTTTCGCAGACATCTCTATCTCTGAGCACTATGACGAGATGGTTAAAGACACCCGTATTCACAAGAAGTACATTGACGCGCGCGACTTCTTCATGACCCTGGCTGAGATTCAATTTGAGTCCGGTTACCCCTACATCCTCTTCGAGGACACGGTCAACAAGGCCAACCCTATCGACGGCCGAATCACCATGAGCAACCTGTGCTCGGAGATCCTCCAAGTGCAGGAGCCCTCAACCTACGACGAGAACTTGAACTACGACCACATTGGCCGCGATATCTCTTGCAACTTGGGTTCGCTCAACATTGCAAAAGCTATCGACGGCGGCCTGGCCGACACGGTTGAAATGGCTATTCACGCCCTCACTTCGGTCTCTGACCACACCAACATTGAGGCCGTGCCCTCTATTAAGCGTGGCAACGACGAGGGGCACGCGATTGGCCTGGGCCAGATGAACCTTCACGGCTTCCTAGCCCGTGAAGGCATTCACTACGGTTCGGAAGAGGGCTTGGACTTCACCGACATGTACTTCATGACCGTGGCCTACCACGCCTACCGGGCCTCCCACCAGATTGCCGTCGAGCGTGGCAAGGCCTTCGCCTCCTTCGCTAAGTCCGATTACGCTAAGCAGCCGGGCCAGGGCAACTACTTCGACAAGTACACGGACGGCCGTCGCTCTCTGGAGCCCAAGACTGAGAAGGTGCGCGCCATCTTTGCCAAGTACAGCATCGCCATCCCATCTGTAGAGGATTGGAAAGCCCTCCAGGCTGCCATCCTGAACGACGGCATCTACAACCAGAACCTTCAGGCCATCCCGCCCACCGGTTCCATCTCCTACATCAACCACTCCACGAGCTCGATTTTGCCGATTCCTTCGAAGATTGAGATTCGTAAGGAAGGCAAGATTGGCCGCGTCTACTACCCAGCGCCCTTCATGACCAACGAAAACTTGGATTACTACGAAGACGCTTACGAGATTGGTTGGAAGAAGATTATCGACACCTACGCCGAAGCCACCCAGCACGTGGACCAGGGCCTCTCGCTCACCCTCTTCTTCCCTGACACCACCACCACGCGCGAGGTGAACAAGGCTCAGATTTACGCCTGGCGCAAGGGCATTAAGACCCTCTACTACATTCGCATCCGTCAGCAGGCGCTGGAGGGTACGGAAGTCAAGGACTGCGTCTCCTGCATGTTATAGGCTGGCAGCCCGTTTCAAACTCCAAGTCGCAAGGTGCGCAAGGCTGCTCGTCTGCTGGCGGGCGGCCTCAATACTAGACAACAACGTTATGAAGCAATGAAGGAGCAAGACTTATGGTCCCACCGATTTCTATCCCTCGTCAGCCGCTCAAGCTGATTGACCGGGTTTCGGCCATCAATTGGAACCGCCTGGAAGATGACAAAGATTTGGAGGTCTGGGACAGGCTCACCGGCAACTTCTGGCTGCCCGAAAAGGTCCCCGTCTCCAACGACATCCCCTCTTGGCAGGCTATGAGTGAGGAAGAGCACACGCTGACTATGCGCGTCTTTACTGGCCTGACCCTGCTCGACACCATTCAGGGCACCGTGGGCGCAGTTTCGCTCATTCCCGACTCGCTGACCCCTCACGAGGAAGCGGTCTACACCAACATCTCGTTCATGGAGTCGGTGCATGCCAAGTCATACTCCTCCATTTTCTCCACCCTGTCCAACACGCCGGAGATTGACGCGGCTTTCGACTGGTCGGAGCACAACGAGTTCTTGCAAAAGAAGGCGCAGATTGTGCTCGATTATTACGAGGGTGACTCGCCCTTGAAGCGCAAGGTAGCTTCCACTCTGCTGGAGTCCTTCCTCTTCTACTCGGGCTTCTACCTGCCCATGTACTTCTCCTCCCACGCCAAGTTGACCAACACGGCCGACTTGATCCGCCTGATTATCCGCGACGAGGCTGTGCACGGCTACTACATTGGCTACAAGTATCAAAAGGGTCTGGCCAAGGTCTCAGACTCTGAGCGCCAAGATATGAGCGACTACACCTACGAGCTCCTGAATGACTTGTACGACAACGAAGTGGAGTACACGGAGTCTCTCTACTCGGGCGTTGGGCTGGTAGACGATGTGAAGAAGTTCCTGCGCTACAACGGCAACAAGGCCCTGATGAACCTGGGCTACCCGGCTCTCTTCCCCTCGGACACCACCGATGTGAACCCGGCTATCATTGCCTCCCTATCTCCCAATGCGGACGAGAACCACGACTTCTTCTCCGGTTCTGGCTCTTCCTACGTGATGGGCAAGGCCGTAGAGACCGATGACGACGACTGGGACTTCTAGTCTCAGGCCTGCCGTTCAATCAGCTCTGAGCTAGGAAACGCGACACGGCTTGGGGCTGACTTGCGTTATTGCAAAAAAAGTGGCAAGATAGGCGAGTTGCCGTGCGGAGCTTAGGCTCAGTACGACATGGCGGATTTCCCAAGCGGTCAAAGGGAGCTGACTGTAAATCAGCCGCTTAATGCTTCAGTGGTTCGAATCCACTATCCGCCACGCCTCGGTAGCTCAGTGGCAGAGCACTTCCTTGGTAAGGAAGAGGTCGTGAGTCCGATTCTCACCCGAGGCTCTCTGGCGGGGTAGCTCAGCTGGCTAGAGCGTACGACTCATAATCGTAAGGTCAAGAGTTCGAGTCTCTTCCTCGCTACGATCGCAGGCATAAGTCTGCGAAGAAAGACTACAGAGGTGAAGCATGGCAAAAGCCGCAGATATTCGTCCTGGCATTACGCTGGCGTGCACCGTATGCAAGGAGCGTAATTACATTACGACCAAGAACCGTCGCAACACTCCTGACCGCCTCGAGCTGAAGAAGTTCTGCTCTCGCTGCGGCAAGCACACGCTGCACCGGGAGACCCGCTGAGTGCGGTTCTGCTCTTTGTACAAAGGCCTGGCTTCATGCCGGGCCTTTTGCATACCTGTCTGACCAGCTGAGCCCTAGCGGCAGTAGGACCAGGGCAGACGTTAAAGTTGAAGCATGGTTCAATCTTCGCAAGTAGCCCCTTCGCTGCCCACCTTTGCCGACATCACTACCATCGGTCTTGGGGGCCTATTGCTGCTTTCACCTGCCCCAAAGACCGGGTGGGTATGATTGAGG
Organism: Bombiscardovia nodaiensis; assembly: GCA_033127725.1. Classification (NCBI taxonomy): domain Bacteria; kingdom Bacillati; phylum Actinomycetota; class Actinomycetes; order Bifidobacteriales; family Bifidobacteriaceae; genus Bombiscardovia; species Bombiscardovia nodaiensis. Next base: position 467,956 of record AP026798.1, read on the forward strand.
CGGTTGAGGGTGCAGATGCTCAGGGACAGCCCTTGTGCGTTGTTGGCGGGGGTTCTAACCTGCTCGCTACGGACCAGCCCTTCCCCGGTCTGGTGGTGCGCGACGCTCGCCAGGAGATTTACGTGCTCGACGAAGCTGCGCCAGTCGAGGGCCAGGAGCGCACGGTCCAAGTAGGCGCCACCGCTGGCGCGAACTGGGATGATTTCGTGGCCTACTGTGTGCGCATGGGCCTAGCTGGAGTGGAGGGGCTTTCGGGTATTCCCGGCAGCGTGGGCGCTTCGGTGGTGCAAAATATTGGCGCTTACGGACAGGATCTGGCCCAAGTCATTCAGTCAGTAGAAGTCTGGGACCGTGAACGTAAGGTGATTCAGGAGTTTTCTGGCGAGCAGATGGCTTTTGGCTACCGGACGTCTACCCTTAAAGCATCTATGTATGCCGCTCCAGGCCAGGCGGCAGAACAGTTTTATCCGACTCCTCGCTACGTGGTGCTCTCGGTCACTGCCCAGCTTCGCCACAGTCACACTGGCCGGGTGGACTCGGACCAGCTGGCCAAGGCCCTGGGCGTGGACCTGGGTGCGCAGATGCCCACCGAGCAAATTCGCAAGGCGGTCCTGGCTATTCGCGCCCGCAAGGGCATGTTGGAAGACCCCTACCGCTATCAAAACCCGTGGATGCTGGGCACCCGCCAGGACGCTCATGTGCTCGCCGCTCTCGAAGAGCTGGAAGGCCTTCTGGAGCCTGTGGGCGGTCTGGGCAGCGAGCAAGGGCAGGAGCTCGTCCGTAATCGGCACTCCTGCGGCTCGTTCTTCACCAACCCCATCGTCAGCCAGGAGGAGGCTGCTCGGCTGCCGCAGGAGGCCCCGCGCTTCCCGACCACCCTTCCCCAGGGTCAGGGCCAGCAGGAGGTCGTCAAAACGTCGGCAGCCTGGCTCATTGACCATGCGGGCTTCCACCCGGGATTCAGCCTGCCGGGTTCCCACGCGGCCCTCTCTTCGGTTCACACGCTCGCCCTAACGAATCGCGGGGGAGCGCAGGCCCAGGAGGTATTTGACCTAGCGAAGACCATCCAAGAGGGCGTTCAGCGCACGTATGGGGTCACGCTGGTGCCCGAGCCCGTGCTCGTGGGTAAGCGAAGCCTATAAGCCTTACTGCTGGGCCCTTTCTCCAGTTGTGCGAGCGCAAGTGTAGGCGCGAAAATAAGCAAGCTCTGGCAACATTTTCCCCCGTGAGAGTGCCCTAGCCGTATCTTGACTGCCAGGCGGCCATTGAGGGCGCGCAGAAGATACTCCAGCACAGACACGGAGGAAGTGGCATGGTAGAAGCGTCGCAGACAGTGCATCCACAGGCTCAGTTGAATAGGCAACTGGCCCAGGAGCAGGGGTTGACAGGGCAGCAGGCAGCTGAACGCCCGCTTAAGATGATTCAATTTGGCGAAGGCAACTTCTTACGGGGTTTTGTGGACTGGCTGGTGCAAGAGCTCAACAATCATTCGCTTTTCAACGGAAATGTGGCCATCGTGCAGCCTCTGCCCCAGGGCCGAGTGGACGCCTTAGAGGCCCAGGACCGACTCTACAGCGTGATTTTGGAGGGACTGGCAGACGGCCAGAAGGTGCGTTCCCGCCAGCTCATCGACTCCATTGGTAAGACCGCTAACCCCTATGAAGATTGGGAGGATTACCTGTCGCTGGCCGACGATCCGCAGACGCAGATTATCGTCTCTAACACCACTGAGGCGGGAATCTCGCTCAACGACGCGGACACGGTCCAAACCTGCCCTCCGGCTTCGTACCCGGCTAAACTGGCCCACCTCCTGCACCGTCGCTACATTCAGGGTCTGCCGGGAATGCTCATCATGCCCTGCGAGCTGATAGCAGACAACGGCCCTGCCCTGCGCACCGCCTTGCTGGAGTGCGCCAAGCGCTTTGGCTGGGAGCAAGGCTTCTCGGACTGGCTTGAGCGGGAGAACATGTTCGTCTCCACCCTGGTGGATCGCATCACCCCAGGCTACCCGCGCGACCAGGCCCAGGCCCTGTGGGAGGAGATGGGCTACGAGGACCAGAATATGGTGAAGGCTGAGCCTTTCTTCCTGTGGGTCGTGGCTGGGGATCAAGCGGCGCGCGCGAAGGTAGATGAACTCCTACCGGCCCGGCAGCTGGGTATTAACCTGGTGACCACGGACGCGGTCCAGCCCTATCGGGAGCGCAAGGTTTACCTGCTCAACGGACCTCACACCACCATGGCTCAGGTGGCACGCTTGGCTGGCTTCCATACAGTGGGCCAGACCATGGGCGACCCGACTATGCGCTCCTTCATCACCCGTGAGATGGAGGAGGAAATCATCCCTGTCCTGACCCTGCCCAAGGAGGAGCTGGAGGGCTTTGCAACCCAGGTGCGCGAACGTTTTGACAACCCCTTCGTCGAGCACTCCCTGGACTCGATTGGGCTCAACTCGGTCTCTAAATATGTCACCCGCCTCCTGCCCTTGGTCGATGCCAATATGGATCAGGGCCGGGGCCTGCCCCAGCGGATTGTTCTAGCGTTGGCTTGCCTCTTGTACACCTACGGAGGCTTGTCTACCCAGCCGGTGGCCATTACTGACAGCCAAACCGTGATTGACAGCATTCGCGCTGCGGCTCACGACGAGAACTTCGCTGAAGAGGTCCTGGCTAACCAGCAGCTCTGGGGACGTGATTTGAGCCAGATTCCTTGGCTGGCCGACAGCGTCCAGGCCGATATTGATGCCATCAAGCAGCGAGGTATTCAGGAGCTGATTCGCCAGCTCGCCTGAGCCCGGAGCGCCCCAGAAAAGACGGGCAGCTTCCCGTATCCCCGTATACCAAGAACCCTCCCATCTGTGATTCTGCTCAAGGAGCATTTCACAGGCGGAAGGGTTCTTGTGCAATGTGTGGAAAGCAGGAGACCTTACTTCTTGTAGGTAAAGGAATCCCAGCAGCCCAAGAGGTACTGGATGCCTAGGGCGCGGTCGTAGAGGCCGTAGCCGGGGCGGGGACGGCCTGCCTCGGTGTTCTCGCTCCACAAGTGGCGACCGTGGTCGGGGCGAATGTAGCCCTCGTAGCCAGCCTCAGCGTAGGCCTTCATAATGCCAACCGTGTCTACATTGCCCTCGCTGGCCCGGTGGCCGACCTCGTAGAAGGAGCCTTCTTTGTCGGTGAAGCGGATGTTGCGTACGTGGCTAAAGTGAATGCGGTCCATAAAAGTCTTGACTGCGTCTACCGCGTCGTTGCCCGGGCGCGAGGAGAAGGATCCCAGGCACAGGCACAGGCCGTTGTAGGGGGAGGGATTCAAGTCCAGCACCCGCTGGATGCCTTCCTTGGAGGAGACCACGCGCGGCCAGCCGAAGATGTCGAAGGCGGGGTCGTCGGGGTGGACGGCCAGCTTGACGTTGTACTGCTCGCAGGTGGGGATGACCGCATCCAGGAAGTACTTGTAGTTGGCGTACATTTCCTCATGGCCGATGCCCTGGTAGGCTTCCATGAGCTCGGGCAGGTGGGCCAGGCGCTCGGGCTCCCAACCCGGCAGGGTCAGGGAACCGGTGCCTTTGAGTGTGGCATCAATAATGCCTTGGGGGCTCAGCTGATCCACCTCGGCCTGGTTGTAGTACAGGGCGGTGGAGCCGTCGGGGCAGGGGTGGAACATCTCGGTGCGCAGCCAGTCGAAGATAGGCATAAAGTTGTAGGTCACGACCTTCACGCCGGCCAGCCCCAGGTTCTTGACGGTCTCGATGTAAGCGTCGATGGCCTGGTCGCGGCTCATGCCCAGCACGGTCTGCCCGGTTTTAATGGACTCGTGCACGTTGACCGACTCAACCACGTCAGCGTTGAAAGTCTTCTTTACCCCCGGGCTCGATCGGACGCGGACAGGCCGGTAATAGTGGCCATCTCGTGCTCAATCTCCTCCGAGTCCCAGACCTCGCCGGCCTGCTTGCGGTGCAGAGACCAGACGATGGTCTCAACTCCCGGAATCTGGCGGATGTCGTCTAAGTTGATCGTGTCGTTGCCTTCGCCGTACCAGCGAAATCCCATTTTCATAATTTTGCTCCTTTGCTTATGGTGCCTTTCGGCCTGTAAACGAACCTTGAACCTAGAAGTGAGCGACTTGCTCGTGGAGGGTGGCAGCTACTGCGCCTTGGCCTTGGCAGCAAGCGGCGAAGAGCTCAGCAATCTCGCCAGCCAAGACGGTCTGGTTCAAATCATTGCCGAAGATGGACTCGTCGGCCAAAATGGGCTGCAAGATGCTCTGAGCTTCCTGGGCGCTCACAGCTGAGGGGCCGAGCGTCACCTGACCGAGGATGGCCTGCAAGTCACCCATGCGCGGGTCGGGGCTCAGCTGGATGCTCTGACCGCTATCATCCGTGCCCTGACCGTCCCTGCCTACCAGCAGGCGGAGCCAGGCTGCGATAATCAAGGGAATGGCCTTAAGTGAGTCCAGCTGCAGGTCGGAAGAAGCCATGTATTTGGCGATAGTGCGGCCGAAGCGGATAGGCATTTTCTGTGAAGTGTCAGCGGAGATACGGGCCGGAGTGTCGGGCATATTGGGATTGGGCACCCGCACCTCAATCACCTGTCGCAGGAACTCGCGCGGGGAGAAAATCTTGGGGTCGGGCACGACGGGCAGGTCCTCGTCGTAGCCCAGGCGGGAGACCAAGGCCTTCAAGTCCGGTTGGCCGATAGTCTGCGACATAGTCGGGTAGCCCAAGAGCATGCCGAAGACGGCGAGGGCCGTGTGCAGGGGGTTCAGGCAGCCGGTGACCTTCATCTCGTCGGCTGCGTTCACCGTGTCCCTGTCGGCCAGGTAGACGCCAGCCTGTTCCAGCGGTGGGCGGCCGCCGGGGAAGTTGTCTTCCACCACCCAGTACCAGGTCTCCTCGGTGTTGGCGAAAGTGGCCATAGCCGTGCCCTTGGCTGTGCGAATCAGCTCCATGCCCTCCACACCCTTGTCGCTCAAATTCTGCGCCACAGACTGGGCCGGGTTAGGGGTAATGCGGTCAATCATGGTCAGGGGGAAGGAAATCTTGGAAGAGTCCTGCAAGTAGTCCAGGAAGCCTTGATCCACAAAGCCGCCGGCCTGCCAGCGCTGGGCCATCAGGAGCACCGACTCCTCGAAGCGCTCGCCGTTGCGGGAGAAGTTATCGGTGGAAACCATAGCCAGTGGATAGGCACCGGCCTGGTAGCGAGCCAAAAGCATGGCGGTTATCACGCCGATAGCGCTGCTAGCCGCCGAAGGACCGCCCTCAAACTCTGCGGTAATCCAGGGCAGGGGCTGCTGGTGGGCGTCGAGCAGGGCGTAACCCTTCTCAGTGATCGTGGCCGTCACCATCTGTAAGCTGGGCTGGCGGAAGACACTCGCCAGACGGTCCCAGTCGGACCCCTGACCCTCGACCGGGAAGCTATCCACCACCGAGGCAATCAGCTTGGAGGACATGGACCCATCGGCGTGCAGAACCACCTGCAGGAAGCGGTCGTCGTAGGGCTGGTATGCCTGGCGGATGATGTCAGGGTCAAAGGTTTCCGCCACCAGAATGCCGCTATCGGTCAAGCCTTGGTCGAGCAGGGACTGGGCGATGGGGGCGTGTACAGCCCGGAAGAGATTGCCCGCGCCGAAGTGAATCCAGCGTGGCTGGCTGGCGCTCGCCGCTTTCATGCCCGGTATGTCGAACTGGGGTAGGCTCACGCCTGCGCGCTCCCATTCCTGTCTTGCCTGCTGGTCTGAAGGGTTGAGGTTACTTGTGATGTTTACCATATTGTGTCCTCTCATTGCGCCTGCGCCTATGCCACTTGCTACTTAGCGAACCTAGCAAGATTTGCTTTCTCCTGCGATACAGTTGCAGCTTGTTGCTCCTCTGGCTTACTCTGATACGTAGGAGTTTTGCATAGGTGGAAGGCTGGATTTTCGAGCAGCGAGGAGAGCTGACAGCAGATGAGCGAGCGTACACAAGAGGCAGGCCAGGCGGGCGGACAGCCTAGCGCAGCTGCGGATGCAGACGCTGGCAAGGTGACCATCTACGACGTGGCCGCTGCCTCCGGTTTTTCTCCCTCAACCGTCTCCCGTACGTTCTCCAGGCCAGATCGCGTCTCGATAGCTACGGCGCAAAAGGTGGAGGAAGTCGCCAACCGTCTGGGCTATCACTCTCAGCTGGTGGGCACGCGCCCAGCCAAAGACAAGGGGCTTGTAGCCGTCGTGGTGCCCGACATTGGCAATCAATTCTTCACCGGCATTATTCGCAACATTCAAGACGCCTGCGACAAGCACGGCATGAATGTAATGGTGCTGGAGACCAGAGAATCTGCCACGAAAGAGCGCAAAACCGTTGACCAAGTTGCGCCACTGGTGGCTGGCATTATTCTCATTTCCTCGCGTATGCCGGACGCTATGATTCGTAAGTGTGCCCAGCTGAGGCCTCTGGTCTGCGTCAATCGAGACGTGCGCGGCGTGCCTGGCATCAGCATTGACGTGCCGGCCGGCGCTCGGCAGGCGGTAGACCATCTCTACCGCCTGGGATACCGGTCCATTTCGTACTTGGACGGTCCTGCGACTTCCTGGTCGGGCGGCCTGCGCTGGAGGGAAATTGTCAAGCAGGGTGAGGCCAAGGGGATGGCCGTATGGCGTTCGCAGCCTTTTGCGCCCACGTTTTATGGGGGCTACACCTTTGCTGAGCAGTATTTGAAAAATCCTTCGGGAGCCTTAATTGCCCACAACGATTTGATGGCTATTGGCTTCATTGCGGCCATGCGCCACTACGGATTCCGCTGCCCGGAAGACATCTCGGTCATCGGTTTTGACAACGATATGATGTCGATGATTTCCAATCCGCCGCTGACAACCATTCACATGTCGCTGTCGAGCTTGGGGTCGTTCGCTGCCCAGCTACTCTTCCAGCGCTTGGCGGGGGCGCATGTGCAGCAGCTGAACGATTCGTCGATTCCCAGTCTGGTGCCTGCCCGCCTGATTGTGCGTCAGAGCACAGGGCCCGCTTCGCATAGGGCCCGCCCATCTGCCCAGCCAGTGGGTGCATGATGGCAGCTCAAGAGCACCTGCCACAGGCAGGGGAGGGGCCAGCCAGGCGGGTGACGATTCGCCAGGTGGCTCAGGCGGCCGGTGTCTCACCCTCCACGGTGTCGCGCGCGTTCGCCAAACCCGATCGGGTGAGTGCGGCAACTAGCAAGCGCATTTTCGCGGCTGCCGACGAGCTGGGGTATTACTCGCGCCCGGTGGAGAGCGTGCCCCTGCGGGCCATTCGCGGGCTGATCGCCATTATTGTGCCCGACATTGCCAACCAGTTTTTCTCAGATATTATTCGAGCTGTTCAGCACGAGTGCACGGCAGGAGGTTTCTCGCTCATTGTGGCGGAATCTCAGGAGAGCGCCAGCCGGGAGAGGGCGGCTTTTGACCACATTGTCTCCTATGCGGATGGGGTGATTCTCGTCTCTTCGCGCATGCCGGATGCCATGATTCGCAAGTGCGCTCAGACCCGCCCACTGGTCGTCGTGAACCGCAGTGTTCGAGGGGTGCCGAGCGTGGCCATCGATATTTCTACCGGCATTGCCCAGGCGCTGGATTATTTGGTGGCTCTCGGGTTCAACAGTTTAACCTACCTCGACGGGCCTTCCTCGTCTTGGTCGGTGGGTGTGCGCTGGAAGTGTCTGGAGGCCGAGTGCCACCGCCGGCAAGTGAGCGTACGCAGGCTCTGGCCAGGTGCGCCCACGGTCGCTGGGGGAGCTAAGTTCGTGTCGACTTATAGGGAGAATCCCACCGGCGCTGTCATGGCCCACAACGACCTGATGGCGCTCGGTTTCATGAGTGCCATGCGGGCCGTTGGCTACCGGTGCCCGCGCGATTTCTCGATTATCGGTTTCGACAACGATATGGTCAGCCAGCTGACTCAGCCCACCCTGACGAGCGTGTGCAGTTCGCAAACGCGCCTGGGCACTGAGGCTGCTCGCGCTCTCTTGCTCAAGATTAAGGGAGATCTGTCGGGCACCTTCACAGCTAGTGTTGCCTCCCAACTCCTCGTGCGGCAGTCTTGCGGGGCGCTGCAAGTATCAGGAAAATAATGGCAACACTTTGCGCTGGAGGCCGAAAGCGGGGTTAGCATATCCGCAAGAGCGGGTGTAGGCACAGGTGCTGCACTGCTGAACAATCGTAAGGAGGAAAGTCGTGGCTTTCTTAGATGATGACTATCTCTTGGGGACGAAGCTGTCCCGAGAACTCTTCCATCAGGTGGCTGAGCCGTTGCCCTTGGTTGATTACCACTGCCACTTGCATGCGCAAGAGATTTATGAGGATCCGAACTTTGCCAATATCGTCGAGGCTTGGCTGACCGACGGTCACAACTACGGCGACCACTACAAGTGGCGCTTGGAGCGGGCCAACGGCGTGCCAGAGCGCTTGATTACGGGAGACGGCGACCCCTGGGAAAAGTTCCAGGCCTATGCGGGCACCATGGAGAAGGCCATTGGCAGCCCAGTCTACCTGTGGACGCACATGGAGCTGCGCCGCTACTTCGGTATTACCGAGCCGCTGACCCTCCAGAGCGCCCGCCGCATTTACGACCAGACCAACGAGATGCTGGCAGGGCCGGACTTTAGCCGCCGGGCCCTCTTGCGCCGCATGAATACGGACATCGTTTGCACGACTGACTCGCCCGAGGACGACCTGCACTACCATGAGCTCTTTGCCAAAGAAGGCGAATCCTTCCACATGATTCCGGCCTTCCGCCCAGATGTGGCCCTGAAGCCTCAGTCGAGCGAATTTGCCGGCTGGGTGAGCACGATGGAGTCGGTCTGCGGCAAGTCGATTACTAGCTTTGCTGACCTGGTGGATGCTCTGGGCCAGCGCATTGACTACTTCCATGAGCATGGCTCTCGCCTCTCTGACCACGCTGTGGATGCGGTCGAGTTCGCACCCGCTTCGGAGCAGGAGCTGGACGCGATTATGGCCAAGGCGCTCGCTGGTCAAGCGGTGGATGCCCACGAGCAAGCCCAGTATCGGGCGGCCATGCTCTTGGAACTCATGCGCCTGTACTCGCAAAAGGGTTGGACCATGCAGCTGCACTTGCACGCCATGCGCGATGTGAACAGCACGGGCTTCGCCCAGCGTGGTGCCGACACGGGCTACGACGCTATTGATGACCGCCCCCTGGCCCCGCAATTGGCTCGCTTGCTGGATGCGGCGAATTCTGCTGGGCACCTGCCCAAGCTTTTGGTCTACTCGCTCAACCCCAACGATTACATGCCGATTGCCGCTACTATCGGTGCTTTCGAGGGCGATTCCAAGCAGAAGCTGAGCCTGGGCAACGCCTGGTGGTTCAACGACACGCGCACAGGCATCCGCCGGCAGCTCCAGGTGGTGGCCGAGACCTCGCTCCTGGGCAATTTTGTGGGTATGACGACCGACTCGCGCTCCTTCCTGTCCTACCCCCGGCACGAGTTCTTCCGTCGAATCCTGTGCGAGCTGGTGGGCGAGTGGGCCCAGCGCGGCGAAGTGCCCGACGACCTGGACTACTTGAGCGACCTTATTCGCTCCGTCTCCTACCAAAACGCCCGCGACCTCTTCTCCGCCCAGGCGTGAGCTGAAAGATAAAAACTACTGACAGTTTTCTGCATACTTGCCTATCATAGATAGGCGGATCAGAATACAGCTGAGTTTATTCAGCGGTCCTACTTGCATGAGTGGGACCGCTCTTTATTCCATTCCGCTGATATCCTGGTAAAGAAGTGATTCTGCTGCTGTTTGTCTGTTAACTCCTGCGCAAAAACTGGCAACAAAGTACTTGCTTAGCGGCGTTTCTTCGTAGTCTTGGGTTATGAGCGAACAAAGGCGTATACAAGACGATAATTGCTTGATTCCTGAGGGTGGCAGCACGGGCTTCGTAGCCACCTGCGACTCCCTCGGTGGCATGCGGCCCGGTCACGACTATGTGAAGGACATCCCTGAGCAGACTGGGCGCGACACGATTGTGCTCAATCCCAAAGATATGGTCGCGGTGGCTGCCCATCCTCTCCACCCCGGCGAGAGCGTTCAAGTGGAGGGACACGAGCCCATCACCGTTCTGGAGGACGTGCCGCGCGGTCACAAGGTAGCCCTGCAAGACATTGCCGAGGGCGAAGACGTGGTCAAATATGGGTATGCGATTGGGCACGCAACCCAGCCTATTCTCGCCGGGCAGCATGTGCACAACCACAACATCGCTACGAATTTGGGCGCTAACTTGGACTACAGCTACCAGCCCACGGCGGATGTGGTCAAGCCCGGTAGCCCGACCATGACCTTCCGCGGCTTCCGGCGCTCGACGGGCAAAGTTGGCATCCGCAACGACCTGTACATTGTGCCAACCGTGGGCTGCATCAACAGCTTGTGCACGGCCATGGCCCGGGCATTTTCGGCCTCTCACCCCGGCAACGGCTCCTTCGACTCGGTGGTTGTGGCCCGGCACCCCTACGGCTGCTCCCAGTTGGGCGGCGACCTGGTCTACACCCGTCGGTGCCTGCAAGACATTGCCACCCACCCCAACGCGGGCGGCGTGCTCCTGGTGGGCTTGGGCTGTGAGAACAACCAGATGGCCGATATGAAGGCCTCCCTAGGTGATTACGACCCCGAGCGTATCAAGTTCCTCATCTGCCAGGAGGTGGAAGATGAGATGGACGTGGCGGCGCAATTAATGGAGGAACTCAACGAAGTTGCTGCCGGTGACCAGCGCGAAGAAGTGTCGATGTCTGAGCTGAAAATCGGCGTGAAGTGCGGCGGCTCGGATGGTATGTCTGGCATCACTGCCAATCCGCTCGTTGGGCGCTTTGCCGAGTGGGTAGCCTCCCAGGGTGGGTCGATTGTGCTGGCAGAAGTACCGGAGATGTTTGGTGCCGAGCAGGTGCTCATGAGTCAGGCGAAGAATGAGCAAGTCTTCCAGAAGATAGTTGACTTAATCAACAACTTCAAGGGCTACTTCCGCAAGTACAACGAAGTCATTTCCGACAACCCCTCCCCGGGCAACAAAGCTGGCGGCATCACTACCTTGGAAGACAAGTCCCTGGGCTGCATTCGCAAGGGTGGGCGCTGCGAGGTGGAAGATGTGCTCTCATACGCAGACACCATCCGCCAGCCTGGCCTCTCCCTCCTGCAAACCCCGGGCAATGACCTCATTTCGTCTACTGGTATGGGCGCTGCTGGCTGCCAGCTAGTCCTCTTCACTACCGGTCGTGGCACGCCCTTTGGCACGTTTGTGCCCACGGTGAAGGTGGCGACGAATACACCGCTGGCTACCAAGAAGCACCGGTGGATTGATTTCAATGCTGGCCGCCTCCTGGACGAGTCTCCCGATGCAGTCTTTGAGGACTTCCGTCAGACAGTGCTGGAGGTCGTGGACGGCGCTGGTACGGCTAACGAGCGCAACGCTATGCAAGACATCGCCATCTTTAAGGATGGCCCGACCGAGTAAATATGTCTTACTTGACACTTGAAGGGCGGCGAACAGCTGGCAACGAGCGCTGAGCAACGAGTGGTGAGAAGAGCGTAGAGAACAATAGCAACATGGCAGCAAGACGGACCAGAATCTATGCCCGTCTTGCTGCCATTTGCCTAAGTCTATGCGCACCTGTGCACGCTTGCTCGCCGGTGTTGGCGGGGCCCTAAAAGCACCTCAAAAATGGGAAACTCCCTCTGCCGACTTTGATTCGGCCCTTGTCTTATAGTTGAAGCCTAGCAAAGTTGGGACAAACGAGAGAGAACCTCAATGCACCTCTTTAGAACGAAAACCGTGGAGCAGACCTTGGCTGAGACCGGCGAGGAAGGGCGCAGTCTCAAACGGACTCTGAACACCTGGGATCTGGCCGTCATGGGCGTGGCGGTCGCCGTGGGTGCAGGTATTTTTTCGGTCAGTGCTCAGGCCGCGGCTTTCCATGCGGGCCCGGCCGTGATCTTGAGCTTCATCATTGCGGGCGTGGTGTGTGGCGCCGCAGTCATGTGTTACGCGGAGTTTGCTTCCATGATTCCGGTCTCCGGCTCTGCTTACACCTTCACCTACACCACGATTGGGGAGGTTGTAGCCTGGGTTATCGGCTGGGATCTGATTCTTGAAATGCTGATGGCCGCTTCGGTGATTGCTAAGTATTGGGGCGTGTACTTAAACGATTTCGTCCACCTGATGGGCGGTACTTCCTTCTCCACGCATATCTCCGTAGGCTCTGTGCAGATTGACCTAGCGCCTATTGTAGTTGTTGGCTTGTTCACCGTGCTGCTCGTCTTGGGCACGAAAATGTCGGCTCGCTTCGACGGGGCGCTGACCGTGCTCAAAATCGGTATCGTGCTTTTCGTCATCGTTGTGGGCTTCTTCTACATTAAGGCCGAAAACTACCACCCCTTCGTGCCACCAGCCCAGCCAGCTTCCTCCATCAAAGGCGCCGCAGTCACGTCTACAATGGCCCAGCCGCTCTGGCAGTGGGCGACCGGCATGTCTCCCACGGTTTACGGGGTGCCGGGCATCCTCTCGGGTGCCGCGCTGGTCTTCTTCGCTTTCATCGGCTTCGACGTGGTGGCGACCACTTCCGAAGAGGCGAAAGACCCCAGTCGCACGGTGCCGCGTGGCATCTTCTTGGGCATGAGCATAGTGGTAGTGCTCTATGTGCTGGTGGCTATCGTCACTACCGGCATGGTCTCCTACAAGGACTTGGCCAAGGCGGAGAGTCCCTCACTGGCTACCGGCTTTGAGCTCGCCGGTGCCACTTGGGCAGCGAAACTCATTTCCTTCGGCATTGTGGTGGGCCTGACCACGGTGGTGATGGTGCTGCTCTTGGGCCTGACTCGCATTGTGTTCTCCCTGAGCCGCGATGGACTCCTGCCGCGCTCGCTCTCGCATACGGGCCGCCACGGCACCCCTGCCCGCATTCAAATCATTGCTGGAGTAGTCGTTGCTATCGTGGCCTGCGGTTTCAACATCGACGTGCTCTCCGACATGGTCAATATTGGCACGCTTTCAGCATTCACTCTGGTAGCGGTCTCCATTCCTATCATGCGCCACAAACGGCCAGACTTGAAGCGCTCCTTTAAGATGCCTGGCAGCCCCGTAATACCAATCCTGATTGCCCTAGCCTGCCTGTGGCTCATGCTCAATCTGACCGTTCTGACCTGGATTCGATTCCTGGTCTGGTTGGTCATCGGATTCGTTATCTACTTCAGCTACTCCTATCGGCATTCGCTGCTGGGGGAGGAGCTGCTGACTGACACGATCGCAGCAGAGCCCATGAAAGGCTTATAAGTTGGCCGGTCCAGCTGCTGTTGCTGTAGGTGGCTGCTGCGATTTTGCAGCGGCAGTCAGTAGATGGCTGTGGTCTCAAGTCGGCGCTAGAGTAGTGGTACTTGGGTGAGGAGGCTCTATGACCTATGTAATCGCGCAGCCGTGCGTGGATGTGAAAGATAAGGCCTGTGTAGATGAGTGCCCGGTGGACTGCATCTACGAGGGTCCTCGAAACTTGTACATCAATCCCAGTGAATGCGTGGACTGCGGAGCCTGTGAGCCGGTATGCCCGGTCGAAGCTATTTTTTATGAGGACGACCTGCCTGACGACTGGGCGTGGTACAAAGATGCTTCCGTTGAGTTTTTCAACGAAGTCGGCGACGCTGGTGGTGCGCAGGCTCAGGGGCCGTACGACCACGATCATCCCAAGGTGGCGGCTTTGCCTCCTCAAGGAAAATAGTTGATTTCAGCAATCGCTATATGCCCGGACTCTTGGCAGCCCGGGCATTCTTGTATTTCAAAGGCCGAGCTTGACGGATCCCTTGCCGTAGCGGCCGCGTATGCTGTCGAGCGCCTGCTCGGCTTGGGCCAGTTGGGAGCGCTGTTGGGCGGCTGGCTCTGGCTTTTCCTCCTGCAAGATGTCGTCGAGAGAAGGCTGAATGGGCGTGTCTTCGGCCTTGCTTAGCCCGGAGCTACTGACCCCGGCCAGGCGAATCAGGCGGGGCAACTCGCCCTTGGCAACCTGCTCATCGCTCATATACAGCATGGCCTTGAGCAGCTCCACGGCCTGAGGGTAGATGGCGGCTGCAGAGTTAACTGGCACACGCAAAGTATGTGATTTTGTCATATATTTTAAGTCTTCAAAGCGCAGTTTAACGGTGATGGTCCGAGCCAGGAGGTCCCGCTTGCGCAGGCTGGAGGCCACTTCATCGGAGCACTGGCGCAAGAGGTTGCAGACGTCTTTCAGCGAAGTGGTGTCCTGCAAAAACGTACGCTCGGCCCCAATTGACTTTTCGGGTGTGTATGGGGTGACGGAGCGTTCGTCCAACCCGTGTGAGGCTAGGAAGAGCCCGTGAGCGGTGATGTGCGAGCCGGTGGCCTGCAAAAGCTCAGATTCGCTGTAGCGGCTCAGGGCTGCCACATCCTCAATGCCCCAGGCTTTCAGCCGTTTCTCCAGGGCCTGCCCTATGCCAGGTATGCCTCGCAAGGGCATGAGCTGCACGAATCGCGCCTGCTGGTCTTGGGGGATGAGGAGCATGCCGTCTGGCTTGGCGTTGGTGGAGGCCATTTTGGCGATGAGCTTGTTGCCGGCGATGCCCACCGAGCAGGTGACATGGAAGCGCTCGGCTACTTGCGCGCGAATCCAGCGGGCTATGTTGCTGGGCTGCCCCCACTGGCGTAGGGCTCCCGCCACGTTCATGTAGCACTCGTCAACGGAGACTTGCTCTACTTGGTCGGTGACGCGCGAGAAGACTTGCAGGAAGATTTGCGCGGAAATGGAACGATAGTAGCGCATGTCTACCGGTAGGAAGATGCCGTTCGGGCACAGGCGGCGGGCGCGGGTCACGGGCATGGCTGAGTTAATGCCGTACTTGCGGGCTTCGTAGGAGGCTGCCGAAACGACTGCGCGCGGGCCGGTGCCAATAATGAGCGGCTTGCCCTTGAGCTCAGGGTGTCGGGCCACCTCACAGGAGGCGTAGAAAGCGTCCATGTCAATATGCAGCACCACGCAGCCGGTCTCATCGCTGCCCCAGTCGCGCTTGGCGGCCGCCAATCTCGGTGCTGTGCTCATACTCTTATCCTAGTAGTTTTGTCCTAACTGCGGGCGCAGAGCTTAGCTGGCAGAGGAGCGGCTGTGCAACTGGGTGCGTCTGATCTGATCTGCAAAGGGCCAGAGGACGGCGCGTCTGATCCGGGCTGGGTGATATGCTAATCACTTGTAGTCTCAGACAGTTAGTTCTGTTTGATACTCGGAGACGTGCCTGAGCGGCCGAAAGGGGCACCCTGCTAAGGTGTTGACTGTGCAAACGGTCCAGGAGTTCGAATCTCCTCGTCTCCGCAATAAGGGTTTCCAGATATTTTCTGGAAGCCCTTTTTTCATGCGCTAATCGCTGGTATTCTGCCGTTTTGAGAGGGTTTTCGGCCCTTGTTGTTGTCCTTACGTTTCCTTCTGAAACCGTATAATTAGGTGCTAGTTAGGTGCACATTTAGGTGCACGCTTGTGGCGAGGAGGCAGCATGGCGCGTAAGAAGGAACATCGTAGCGAATGGGGCACTATTATCACCAGGCGTAATGCTCGTGGGGAGGTCACGTCCTATCAGGCTCGATACACGAACCCACTTGACCCGCGTAAGCGCGTACAACGTAATTTCAAGCCCGACCAGAAACTGCGAGCTGCTAACTGGTTGGAGAGTGAGCATGAGTTGGTTCGCCGGTTTGAGTTGGGTCAGGCTCAATGGACGCATCCTTCCCAGCGTGAGCAAGCCGCTCAAGCCCGCGACGTGCTCTTCAAGGACTATGCGCAGGACTATTTTGACCATTACCATGCCCCGGACGGCTCTGAGCTCTCAACGGCGAGTTACCGTAAGAAACAAGAGTGCGTACGTCATCTGATTGCCGCGTTCGGAACGAAGAGACTGACAGACCTGAGCACTAGTGATGTGGACGCATGGCTCAACACCAGCACGATTGGCCCCTACGCACTCCATCGTAGCTATCAAACTCTGAAAGCAATCATGAAGCAGGCAGCTACGGCTACTCCCGAGGCTCCTGCCCTTATTGAACACTCGCCTTGCATCCACGCCAGCCCTAAGCTGCCTCGCTCCCGGCAAGCCACCATTCCCCCTGCTACGATGCAGGAACTAGAAGCCATATACCAGGCCATGCCTGACTACAGTCGTATCGCCGTTTACCTGTCTGCTGTGTTTGGTTTACGAATTGGCGAGGTGTGTGCTCTGCAACGCCAAGACTTCGACTTCACCCGCCTGGTACTGCACGTTCGTCACTCTGTGGGCCGAGGCCCAGGAGACACCGGCCAGCTCCTCCTCAAGGCCACCAAGACCGACACCAGTAACGCCGACCTGCCTATCCCGCAGGCCTTCGTGCCCATGCTTCAAGAGCATCTGAAAGCGTATTGCAAGCCAGGCCCAGAAGCCATGGTCGTTCCTGCTGCCTCTGGCGGTATCATGAGCACCGGCACCCTCCGCCAACAGTTCGACCAGGCCAAGCAAGCCGCTCACCGGCCTGACCTGCACTTCCACACCCTGCGAGCCACGGCTATCACCGCTGCCGCTCAAACTGGTGCCTCTCCCAAGGAAACTCAACGGTTCGGCCGTCACGCCGACCCTGAGATAAGCCTGGCCCTCTACCAGCGTGCCACCGATGATGGCGAACGCCGAGTAGCCGACAACGTCTTCAAAGCCATCGTCTCCCCACCCCGCACCCGCGAAGTGGTCAAGGCTGAGCGTGACCAGGCTGCGAAAGAGTTGGAAGCCCTACAGCAGCTGCTAGCAGCGTTAGATGAGGAACTCGCTGGCTTGCAATAGCCAATCCTTGTAGTGGTTTTGCACTCATAGCGCGACAGTAAACACGCCGATGAGCCAAAATAGTGAGTCAATTATATGTGAGTTACATCACATTTTGTTGCGCTTGGAAACCACTGTTCTGTTCTTGTCTGGCTGCTGAGAACGTGTTTAAAATTCGTTTTTTCTTCTTTTCTGATGAAGAGTTCATCAAGTAGCAATTTCTTAGACACGTTCACAGAATTATTTTTCGTTGACCACCTTTGAACCTTTGCCTTCGAGCCCGTTCGAAGAGGTCATAATGCGCATGATTGAGCCCCAAATGGCCCTTTTATCTTGATACTATATGAGTACCTTCTCGCTGAGAAGGCAATCGCCCCCCGAGCTGGCACTTGGGAGGCGGTTAGTAACAATCAACAGTGTGGAACAATCCGCACTAGTGAGGTTCCAAATGAATAATATCAAATATGCAGGTCAACTGCCTAAACTACTAACAATACAAGAAGCCTGCGAGCAACTCCACTGTTCGCGTTCGTATATCGAGAAGCTACTCTACTCCGGAAGGCTTCGATATTTTAAGCCTACAAAGCGGCATGTTTTAATCGAGACTGCTTCAGTTGAGGCCCTATTAAAGGGGGCCCGTCGATGAGTGTACTTGCGCTAAATGTCAAGCTGGCAGACTTATCGGCAGCGCTGCTAGTACTCCGAGCTCCAGCTCCGCTCATGATTCGCGACAAGGCTGGCAAGCCGGGCACTGAGCAGCGAGTTCGTGATGGCAAGCCGTTGTTCGCCGTCACGGTATGCTTCCCCTCGCGCAGTTTCGATGGTGACGAGCTCGTGCCGGTCTCGGTCAAGGTGCCGCTGAGCGCTGAGGAAGCCGACGCAGTCCAGACGGGCTCGCGTGTGATCCTGCATGACCCTTCATTGAGCTCGGGCGAGTTTCGCGGCAACGCTTTTCTTGCTTTCAGCGCGGTCGGCTTAGAGCTTGCTGACGGTGATGGAACGGTGAGCTTGTGAGTGCCGGGCTAAATAGGGTGCCGCTGTATGGCGAGCCCGTGTATGAGCCGGGAGCAGTAGTGGACTATGTGCTCAATCATGTACAACCAACGAACTCGTATGAAGTTGAGATTGTCGAGGCGGCTAGAGCAGTGTCCTGTTTTTATGCTCGCTTTATTGTACCAAGCCTGCAAGCTACGGTCGCTCCGCTCCAGTTATCACTGTTTGCAGTGTTGAACAGACAGTATGAAGAGCTGGGGCTAATGCTTTCTGACTTTCCGGATAGCTGGTACATGCGATTCGAAGAGGTCTCAGCTGACCCGCTCAGTGGTAGTCTCCGGGTCATCATTCGTCCGGACGCGCATTTCTCTATCGAGGAGTTTGCTCGCATTATCCAGCGCATTCAGCCAACTCTGCCGGTGGGCTTCCGCCTAGCGCCGACTGATGACTTCCGCCGCTTGCAGATGCTGTCGGTGCGGGGTCGTGACGGCCAGCCCACACTCAACCCGGAGATGTTGCGGCAATACAGATTCCTGCTGGCCCGCCTGCAACGATTGTGGAATCAACGCCAATAGTCTAGCACGGTGACCCCTGCAGGGTGCACTTGAGGTAGCTACCCACGCCGATAGCCCCGAAGGGGCGAAGGTTGGGTGCGTTCCGATGGTCTCCCGCACGGGTCGCCGGCCGCCTTGGCGGCTTGAACGGTTGAACTGCTGGCAGCCTTAGGGCTGCCAGCCCCTGGGGTGGGGGCATAGTATTACCCCCTACCCCTGTATCTTGTAGCAAACCCTTCCTATATCCAGTCGGCAGTAGGCCTTCAGCCTCACCGACCATCCAGTCGCAGCCTGTCGCACACCTGTCGCAGGCATTCAATAACGA
This sequence comes from Bombiscardovia nodaiensis, assembly GCA_033127725.1. NCBI lineage: Bacteria > Bacillati > Actinomycetota > Actinomycetes > Bifidobacteriales > Bifidobacteriaceae > Bombiscardovia > Bombiscardovia nodaiensis. The sequence continues at coordinate 486,598 of AP026798.1, forward strand.
AAGCACTTTTATGACTTCATCCCACTCAACCACCCCGGCTACGACCGAGGGTAAACCCAGCAATCCTCACTCCTCCCAGTCTCGCGGCTGGATGCTAACCATCCCCGAACAGCCAACGAAACCCGACCCCGACAACCCGCTAGGCCCTCGCCTCCCTGACGGCGACCCACGCACCGAGCAAGACTTAGTGACCGCATTCGGCAATTGGCCTTGGTGCGGGCAAATAGAGCAGGGCGACGAGACCGGCTATAGGCATTTTCAGCTCTGGATGGAAACTCCCTCGCCTAAACGCTTCACCACAGTGAAAACCCGTCTCGCCCAAGCTGGCATGTCTGACGCTCACATTGAGGCACGCTGGGGTACGAAAGCCCAAGCCTTCGCTTACGTGACCAAGGACAACACCAGGGTTAAAGGCCCCTTCATGCACGGCCTATCTGAGGCTGACGCGCTATCTCAGCCCGGCGCTCGTACCGACCTCGCCGCACTCCAGGAAGCCGTGGACTCTGGTATGAATTACCGGCAAATACTAGGCGACCGTGAACTGGCAGCCTACGCTGCTCACTGCACGAACTGGCTGCACCAAATCATCGAAGCACGCCGCTTTGCCCTCTACGGCACCACCGACCGCGAAGTGGAAGTCCACTACCTAGTCGGCCCTTCAGGCTGTGGCAAAACCAGCAGCCTACGCGCCTACTACCCCAGCGAAGACATCTACCGTGTTAGCGAATACGTGCGCGACCCCTTCGAATCATACGACGGCCAAAAAGTGCTCATTTTGGACGAGTTCGCCGGTCAGCTCTCTTTAGACATCCTGCTCAACATTTGCGACCGCTATCCCCTCCAACTTCCAGCCCGTTACGCCAATCATATAGCTTGCTTCGACACCGTCTGGCTGGTCAGCAACGTGAAACCAAACTCTCTATATACTAGCGATGACATTGCCCGACGTGATGCCCTCAACCGAAGAATTGGACCCTTCATCACCCTCGAAACCTTCTTCGGCTATGTCGAGAGCGAGCACACCAATTTCCTCATGATTGCCGCCAATAAAGGCCAAACCCCAACCGAAGCCGAGGCAGCATGGAACACCTTGCACCCCTACCAAGGCACACAAACCCGCCTAGCCGAGCACATGCGAAAACTCGACCCAGACTACAAGCCAGAACCAGAAACCGACCTCACCAACCTCATCGACACCGACACCACCCTGTAACCAACAATCCGAAAGCTACTCAAATCTATTCAGTTATACAAGGTAAGTAGCTGCCATCCCCCAGTACCGATAATCCGTAGAATCCTAATGGCAGCTACAAGAGTTAGGAGTGGCCACATCAGACACTTTCAATAACCCGTCGAGTTTAACATGACCACTCAAATTTATTTAGTTATAAAATGTAAGTAGCTGTTATCTTTTCAGCATAATAACCCGAAGTCAATGAAAACAGCTACAAGAGTTAAGGAGTGGCCAGACCCCCTTTAGCTAATAAACCCAAGAATGCACATGACCACTCAAATCTATTCAGTTGTAAATGATAAGTAGCTGCTATCACTGAATAGTAATATTCTATAAAGGTTAAAAGCAGCTACTTAAATTTCAGTTATACTATCTCACATGTTTATACAGGTCAATAAAATAACTCTTGAACATATCATAGTTACTAGAAGCAGTAAGACGGATGGTCTTTGCACATTTGAGGTGCATTATTATAAGAATCCTGTATTGACTGCTTCATCTTAGCTAATGCATCGTTGAACTCAGACTCTGAAAGCATACCCGGAAGTTGGGATTGCTGTTGCTGCTGGGGCGCGGGGGCGGCTTGCTGCTGGCGTTGGGGAGCGGGGCTGGAATACCCGGAGGAACGATACTGGGGAGCGTAGCTTGATTGCTGGCGTGCTTGGGTGGCTTGTGCAGCCTGTGCTTGAGCTGCGGCTTGGGCTTCGGCTGCGGCCTGAGCATCTGCATCGGCTTTAGCCTTCATTGAATCGTTCACTGCCTGCATCTGCTCATTCACTGTAGCAGTAGCCTTCTGCGTGTCAGCCACGGAGACACCAGCCTTAGACTGAATACCCTTGCCCTGTGTGACAGCCGTATTGAGCGCGTCACGAGTAGCAGGATTAGCTACCTTGCCCTCGGAGTCTGTGAACAACTTCTCACCAGCAGCTACCGCATCAGCAAGCGCTTTCTGAACATCAGCCAACGCCTTAGCATCCCTCGACTTAATGACCGCCTGCTCAGCCGCTACTAGGCTACTGGTAGCCTTCTCAGCGTTCTTCTTGTCCGTCGTGTAATACCCAGCGGCCTCATTCACCTTCCACAACAGCCAACGGTTCGGCTCCTGCTTCGTGACGCCCGTTTCCCGGGTAGCCGTGTCGAGCGCCTGTTTCAACTGGTCAAGGGTCTTCGCATCCTGCACCTGTTCAGGCTTCGTCTCCGACTGCAACTGCTTCGCCTTAGCTGCTTCCTTCGTAAGCGAGGAGTCCGCTGTGCGAGCCGCCTGATAATCAGTATCGATTCCGTTGTACCTCATTGCCGTGGGCACACAATACCCAACAATAAGCGCTACCAACACCACCAGAGCACACACCACGATAACCACACGCCTGCGACCCTTCACAGCCTTATCAGACCGCTCAACCGTCTCAGCCATCTCAACACCCTGCTCGGTGGCCTTACCCCCCTCATGAGACCCCTCACCCAACGGAGACCGCTTCGCCTTAGCCATAACCCTTGCCCCTTCGCTCTGTGCAGATACGAGCCTACACGCTGCTCTACACATAGTAATCGGTAAAGCCCTACACAATATGGTTTACCGGTAAGGCTGGACGATAGGTGTCCATCACCTACCTTGGCCTCATGCCACACACACCACAACCAGCAGAATGGGCCAACTACGCCAAACAACTCGGCCTCAACATCCAACGACGCCGCAACGAACTCGGCCTCAGCCAAGAACACGTCGCCTACAACGCCAACCTCTCCCGCTTTTCCTACCAACAACTCGAAAAAGGTCAATCACGACCAGGCCCAAACGGCACCCCGGCCAACCCCAGCCTCCTCAACATCATGGCCATAGCCCAAGTCCTCAACACCACCCTCGACCAACTCCTACCCCAACCCTGGCCCGACCTACACGCCAAATGAGCCCATACCAAGCCACACAATTCCATATTATTTAGGTGCATATTTAGGTGCACTTCGAAAAACTAACTTCTAACAATGGCTAAATATCAACCCTTATACGTGGTTATTCTGAATCTCCTCGTCTCCGCGAGTGGTAAATGAGAGCCCGGAAATCGTTGGAAATCAGCGGTTCCCGGGTTTTTCTTTTACTCGCAAATCGGTGGAGTAATCGGGGGGGGGGGATTTGGGTCTAGTTTGGACACGTTGTTGCTTCCCGCGGTGACCATAAGCTTCGGCATCTGTGCGGCTCTAGCTCGCGTGATAATTTTCCTTGCAATTCTCTGCATACTTGCTCCTTGCACACCCGCCTTGGCGTGGCCCGCTCGCAAAGAGCGGTAAAATAGTATTGCAGAGCTACTGGCGCTGAGGCCAGTCGAAGGCACAGGCAGCGATGCCCACTAGCGGTAAAGGAAGAGTTATGGATTACGCACTCACGACCAAATTGGCGGCGGAATTCGTAGGAACAGCCATTCTGATGATTTTCGGGAATGGGGCTGTGGCCAACGTTGAGCTGAAAGGCACGAAAGGTTTCCACTCGGGTTGGTTGACCATAGCCATGGGCTACGGCTTCGGCGTGATGTTCCCGGTGCTCATGTTCGGCGGCGTTTCCGGTGCCCACATCAATCCGGCTATGACGATTGCGCAGGCAGTCAACGGCATGTTCCCCTGGAGTCAGGTGGCGCCGTTCATCGCCGTGCAGCTCCTGGGCGCTGCGGTGGGCCAGCTGCTGGTGTTCGCGGCCTACTACCCGCACTACATGCAGACTGAGTCGTCTTCGGCGATTTTGGCTTCGTTCACCACGACCGACGCCTCCGAGTCCAAGCCCAACTACTTCATCAACGAGTTCATCGGCACCCTCCTCCTCGTGCTCGGCGCCCTGTGCTGCCTGGAAGGCCCGTGGGGCGCGAAAGACAAGGCCGCAGCCGCTATCGTCGTCGGTTTCATCGTCTGGGGCCTGGTCACTTCCCTGGGCGGTCCGACCGGCCCTGGCCTGAACCCCGCGCGCGACCTGATGCCCCGCATTCTTCACCAGTTCCTCCCCATCCCGGGCAAGGGCACTTCCCGCTGGGACGAGGCCTGGATCCCCGTCGTAGCCCCCATCCTCGGTGCTATAGTAGGCGCTTTCATCTTCAAGACCTGCTTCGGTGCCTGAGCTAGTTTCTCTCAAATTGCCAGCTGGCAGCACAGATATTACCTCTGTGCTGCCAGCTTTTGCGTTAACGAGTATGTGTTCTGGAGAATTACTGACTGCGTGCTGTCTACTGCATGCTATTAACCAGCTTCCCTTAGTTATTAGTCCCAGTATGTTCGCGCTTTCGACTTCTGCGCCCGCGCGTTCGTATCAGCTGCCAGCAGGTAAAGACCCCAGCTGCCAAAGCGCTCAGTCCCAGTAGGGCGCTGCCTCCATACCGCTGCAAGGGGATAGCCCCAGCTTGTGGCAGGTTGAAGTAGGTGTAGTAGAGGAATGAGTTAATAACATAGTCGGTTTGTTGGGAACCGCCTAGAGTCCAAGAGATAGTCACTGGTACTGCAGAGTCGACTGCATGTGCGGGCGTAGTGACCTTCCAGACTTGGGCGATGGTATCATAAGCTAAGTTCGTGCCGTTGTTGCTGTCGAATTTAACCTGCGTTATGCTCAAATCTGGCGGGAGCACTTTTACCGGTGTTGTGCTGCTATTGGTATTGCCCGTTCCCAATGCACCATAAAAGTTTAATCCAGCAGCATACGTATTGCCATCTTGACCGATGGCTAGCATATGGAGTACTCCGTCAGTTGCAGAGTCGAAAGATACTCCTAGCGGATTGTCAAGTGGTGTTGGCGTATGCTTCTCCTCAGGGCTAGGACTACCTCCTACACTTAGCTGAGAATGTTCACCCCATACGTAAATATTGCCATCAGTGCCGGTTGCGATAGAACGATACGTAGCGGGGGCTGCACTAATGCTGGTAAAGGTGACTCCAACTGGCATGATGACTGGCATTGGGGTTGCATGTGGGCTGGTGGTGCCGTCTCCTAACTCTCCGGAATCATTCTCGCCCCATGCATATGCAATGCCGTCTGTTGTTAATGCTAGCGAGTGGTCCAGGCCTTTACTTATGTCCTTAAATTTGATGTTTACCGGAGCAGTTACTTTTGCCGGAGTGTCACTGCTGCCTATGCCTCCGTATAGCCATTCATAGACATCGCCGGTGTCGCTTAAGGCTAATGCAGATAAGTCGGTTGAGGAAGAAGGTCTTCCAACACTGACTTTCGTGAATACTACTCCTGCAGGAGTGGGCACTTGAACGGCCGTGAGACTTGCGGTATCGATACCATAAATGTTGCCATTATTGTCGATAGCTAGCCTCCCAGCATCCTCACCTGTGCTAATGTCAGTAAAACTGATTCCTGCCGGAGCGGTAACTTTCTGAGGCAGTATGCTGCCCACGTTGGGCCAAAGATAAATATCCCCTTGTGTGCTTAACGCCATTGACTGATATAAACATGAGCTTACAGCTGTGAAGAGTACATTTGCTGGGGTACGGACTTGAACAGGTTTCGTGCTCATATTCGGTGTGGTTGAGCCTATACCGAGTTCTCCTGAGCCATTTCTGCCCCAAGTGTAAATATATCCATCACTACCGATAGCAGATGAAAAGTACTCGCCTTCGCTCACTTGTGCAAACCGCATGTGCTGCTCTGGCGGGGTGATAGTGACCTGGGTTCCGCCTGAGACAGGTCCTGTTTTGGGGTCGATGCTGAAGGTGTATTCGTCCCATTTGCCTGTCACAGTGAGATTTTGGGTTACTGGTTTGTTGAAGTCATACGCCATATTTCCTGCAAACCAGCCTGCAAAATGGTGCCCAGCCCAGGTCGGTTCCGGAGTAGGCCGTTTAGCGCGCTGCCCATAAGCGACCCGTTGCGTTGTCGTTGTCGAACCGTTCCCGGGCTCAAAAGTAACGGTATAAGTAGATAAAAACGTAAAGTGCAAGATGGCTGTGGTCTGCTTAACGCTTCCTAAGTACCAGTCAATATTTACATCTACGGAACCTGGAGCATGTGATGGAGTAACTACGTGCCAAGTATTGTCCGATATTTCTGTAATCGGGTAGCCATATCCATTGCTAAACAATGCACTATTCAACCTAATTTTAGGCGATGTCATCAATCCTGGTTTGCGAGGCTCAGATATAGTGCCGTCCCCCATTATCCCTCGAGAAGCGTTACCGCCCCATCCGTAGGCGTACCCATTGCTGTCGAGCATGTCACTGTAGTTATAATTGCTAGCATCTTGAACAATAGCAGTATCAATTTGTCTAATTATATGGTCTCCCATATCTATCTGTTGAGGAACAACAAAAAAATTAGCGCGGGAGCCGTCGTATCCCAAGTCGCCTCTGCCCCAGGAATAAGCCTTATTATCGTTTCCAATCGCTAGAGATATTCCTCCACCAGCTTTGATTTGTATAAAAGACACACTGTTACTTGGCTTGTTTACAAGAACAGGAACTCTGCTATAGACGTTAGAACCCGATGTGGGAATCGAACTATTGCCAAGTTCACCGTATGAGTTCCCTCCCCATGAGTATGTTCTGCCGTTATTGCCAAGGGCTAGTGAGTGATATTGGCCCGCGCTAACATGTTGAAAGGTGACGCCACTCGGTGCTTGTACTTCAACAGGTATTGAACTGTATCCATAGTCGATAGGAATACTGCTATTCCCTAAAGTCCCCCGCGCATTGGTGCCCCATGCATAGGTTTTTCCATTTTGAGCAATCGCAAGTGAGTGAGCATATCCTGCGCTGATCTGCGTGTAGCTCAGATTAGAAATACCCGAAGGGTTTTGTACTGGCGATGGAACAGACCCAGATCCTCCTCGCCCTAATTGTCCCTTATCGTTTTCTCCCCAGGAGTAGATTGTTCCGCTGGTAGTGAGGGCTAGAGAATATTCTGCGCCTGCAGAGATTGATGTGAAAGAAACTCCTGCAGGTGTACGCACTTTTGTTGGTGTAAGTACACAATCAGAAGCTAATCCCACGCCTAAATTTCCGGGATTATTTCTACCCCATGCGTAGATATTGCCATCTGAACCTAGGGCAATAGTGTGAAAGCCACCTGTACTGATTTGAGTAAATGAGACACCTTGTGGAGTTTGGATTTTTACGGGCAGCCATTCGTCAGTATTTTTCCCATTGCCTAAATTACCCATTCCGTTGTAACCCCAACCGTATGCATTACCATCGGTTCCTATCCCTACTCTGAACATATAGCCAGCACAGATTTGCTTGAACTGTATGGGTTTTATGGCGGGATGTTTGAGAGTTACTACTGTGCCACCGTCGCTGGTGCCTGAAGTGGGGGAGAGGGTAAAGCCTTGGGATTGATCGGTGGGGTCGGCGTGAGCTAGTGCGGGCCGCGTTAAACTAGCGGACCCCCCCCCCAGGACCGTTATGGAGATGAGAGCTACGATAGCGCTCACTGTGCGAATCCGTCGCATATATACTCCTTCATAAGCAGGCAGCGTTTCAGTCGCTGTCTGTTGTACTCACTATGTTTTCGCTGTCTCGGCGCTCGCTGGTTCCCCAACCGCGAATCTGCCCAGCAGCCTTTTACTGGACACTCTGCTCACAACTCTAGCAGTTTCTCCGTTTTGTTTCATCCGAAGTATCTCACAAGCCTGAAGTTTGGCGGCTTTACGAGTACGTCCGCTCTGCTTTTGTTACACTGAGAGGGCTCGTTATGAAACCCTCTAGTTATAGGCGCTTATGGTTCAGTATGAGCGTGCTGCTAGCGAGGAGAAAAGCGCTAGCTCCGAGTGACACTATGAAAGCGGGCAGTACATGTGATAGCTGCTCTTGCCCCTGCAGAAGAGACATGTTGTCGCTTATCAGGGAGATTGGGTTGAAGCGCTTAGCCTGCTCAAAGGTGTTGAGAATCATAAGCCCAGCTTGAACGATTACCAGAACGAGTAGGCCTGAGTAAGGGGAGTGACCCAGGGAAGAGCCGAATGCTATGACCGCTATAAAGAAAATACCGAAAGCGAGCAGAGGAAGGAGAGCCACCAGCGGATGGGGGCTGTGCCGGTCCGGGAAGTAGTAGAGCGTGTAGCCCCAGGTGATGGAAAAGGCCAAGAGGATTGAGAGCATCCACTGGCTGAGGGCTGAGCAATATTTGACTGCGATAAGAGTGGGCCGCGGCAGTCCTTTGGTCACCAGATTGACCAGCGTTCCAGCGCTCACTTCTTGGCTGATCATATTGCTAAAGAATATGGCTAGTAAGTAGATACCTAGCTGGGTCATGGACTTATAGAATTGCGCCCAAGAGCTCACGGAGTCGGGGTCGGGTATGAGCTGTGCCAGTTGGGCGCCGCCGATTGTTGATTTGAGCAGCGTTGGGGTGAGCTCAGCAGTCAGAGGATTCGCCAACCCGAGCAGGGCAAAGAGCGCAGCTAAGATGAGCAGTCTCTTACTGCGCCAGAGGGTCCGCCACTGCGCCCCCCACAGGGCCCAAGCACTTCTCGCTGTACTCATGATGGTTTTGCTCATCCTACAACCTCCATAAATACGTCGTCCAAGCTGGGATTGACTTGCTCAAAACGTGCCGGTGTTACACCAGCTTTGAGTAGGGTTTGCAAGGCCAAATGCGCTGTTTGTTCGTATGATCCTGAGTAGGGGAGACTGATTTCATATTGTGCTGCCGCGCTTGTTGACGGTGAGTTGGAGAAAGAGATCCCACCTGCTTGCTTAGACTGTTCTGGTTGCAGTTGCAGCAAGGGAGCTAAGGCCCTTTGAGCCTGCTGAGCTTGGGCGGCATCGGCGAACCCGAGACGGAGCAGGGGATGGGCGTACTTGGCCCGCAGCTCTTGCAAACTGCCTTCCTCAACGAGACGACCGTGGTCGACGAAGCCCACCCTGTCGCACAGCTCTTCCATGTCAGTGAGAATATGGGTTGACAGCAGGATAGTCATAGTGGTGCGTAAGTTGGCTATAAGCTGCAAAAAGTCGTGCCGCCCCTCAGGGTCAAGCGCGGAGGTTGGCTCGTCGCAAATCAACAGTTGAGGGTCATTGAGCAGGGCTTGAGCAATGCCCAGTCGCTGTTTCATACCTCGGGAGAAGCCGCGAATGCGCTGGTGCCCGCTCCCATTCAGCCCCACGGTTGCTATCATGGCTTGTACTCGGTTTGCCAATGCGCTCGCGGGAATGCCGGTGACGCGCCCGCACAAGGTCAAATATTCTTCAGCGCTTAAGTAGTCGTAAAAAGCTGGTACATCGCTCAAGTAACCGACCTGCCGATTGGCTGCTGCTGAGCCAAAATGGACCGGTCGCCCAGCAATGTGAACTGAGCCGGAGTTAGCAGTTTCTAGCCCTAGAATGATACGCATGGCGGTGGTTTTCCCGGCACCATTTTTGCCTACGAAACCATAGATTTCGCCGGTCTTCAAGGTCAAATTGAGTCCCTGCAAGACTTGCTTATCTTGAAATTGCTTGAATAAGTTCTGCACTTCAAGAGCTTTTGCGTCGGTTTTCAGGCTAGGATTGTTGTCATTCATGGCTTATCTTGGCTCCTTACCTGCTTACTCTCTTCGGGAGAGCGGGCGAAAAGCAAGTAAATGATTGGACCTATGATCTCCCCAAAAATAATGACTATCGCCCAAATAAAGCGGTTTCCAAAACGGTAATGTTGGTGGCGGAAAAGATGGACGAGTGCAGCTATCATGAGCGCTAATTGCACGATTACCAGTGGAATCAATATGGGAGCTAATCGACCCAACGACATGTTTGCCGTCTCTGCCTTCGCTGCTGTGCTGGCGAGAGTGTAGATCCATTGAGTCCCGCCTATAGCTGGGTTCAAGAAATGTCGTATGCCGAAGTTCATGGTTCTCTCACTTGTCTATAGCGGTTAATCGAGCCGCGAGTTCGGCAAAATCTTCGCTTTGTAAGAGCTTTGCCAGTGCAGGGTGTTGGAAGGGCAGTATATTGATGCGCTGCTCATACTGGCCCCTTAAGCGTGGGGCCAGTGGGTCCACTCCAATGGTTTGCAGCCAATGGTCAATGCGGTCAAAATAGTCGTCGCCGTGCCTAGTGACCGGGAAGTCGGTGCTTTCGAGAAGGTCTGCATAGGCTTGCAGAGCCTTGTGTGCGCCCTGCTTGATACCCAGCTCTGCATAAGCAGCGGCCAGATAGAGCCGGAAGTTGAGGGCAATAATGGGGCTTAAGAGGTCTAGGTGGAAAGCTTCAATGAGCGCTTCCCCGCGCTGGTCGCTGGCGATAACGTGCGCGGGAGAAGATTGCAGAAGTGGTAGGTAATTGGCGAGTTGATTGAGTAAAACGGTTGCGTACTGAAAAATCGAAGCTTGAAGGGTTTCCAAGGCCTCATCGCTTCGACCGAGCTGCTGGTCAGCGGTCGCTATGAGGCTTTCTACGGGGTAGAGCTCGTCCATGTGCTCACCTAATAAGTTGAGCACGTCTTGGGGACGGCCTAAAGCGAGTAAACAGTAAGCCTGATTCGTATTAGCCTTATCGGTGAGTTTGGCATCGCTGCTCAGCTCCCGGACTCGTGTGAACAAGTTGCAGGCTTCGCTCAGATAGTATTGTGCTCGTTCTCTTGGCATTGCTCCGGGGAGGAGGTCGTAGTGATTGAGCAGGAAGATGCCCATGCTGAGGAGGAGGGAAGGGCTGGAATAATAACGTTTTGTCAGGGTTTGTATGGAATTCCAGACCTGTTGGGTGGACGTGCTTGCTGTGGCTGTATCGCTGGTACTGTCGCCGGTTGAGCTGCTTTTTTTGCTGGCTTGATTTTGGGCCTGCGCAAGTTCCTGCGCTAGCTGAGTGTAAATAGCCTGCACTTGTTCGTCGCTCAGCTGAGCGTCATAGTCCAAGAGTTGATCAATGCTGACGTTAAAGTAGGAGGCCAGGAGAGGTAAAAGAGAGATGTCGGGCAGGCTTAACTCGTTCTCCCACTTGGAGACGGCGACTTTGCTTACACCCAGGAAATTTCCGAGTTCCTGCTGGGTGCTGCCGCGTTCCTGACGGAGACCTGCCAAGGCCTGCCCGAGACTGATGTGATAATCGTATTTGCTCTTCATACAGCTCATGCTACGAGTGCAAAGCGTCTTGAGCTAGCGAGCCGCGGTTAACTTTTTCGTGTGTGAGTAAACCAAACGGAAACTTTTATAGGTCAAAGCGCCCGATAAAAGGCGGTGGAGCCCTGGTCTTGGGCGGATACTTGGGCGTTGAAGAGGTTAGTGAGTTGGCCGGTGAAGGCTTCTACTTGCTCGGCTGGCAGGTCGATGGTCAGGGTGACTTGGTCGGTGAATTCCTCGTGGGCCACCTGCCCCTCACAGCGCCCGGCGAGCTGCTTGAGCCGTTCGTAGCGGGGATAGTCCACGCGTACCAGTAATCGCCGGGCGGGCACAATTTGCGCCTGTTTGGCCGCTTTTAGAGCCAGAGAAGCCGCTGAGGAGTAGGCGCGTATCAGCCCGCCAGAGCCCAGTAGGATGCCGCCAAAGTAGCGGGTGACGGTCACGATGCAGTCAGTCATATCGTTGCGGCGCAGCACTTCTAGAATCGGCTTACCGGCAGTGCCAGAGGGCTCTCCGTCGTCGCTCATGTGCTCCGAGAGCGTGCCGCTACCCGAATTGGCAGGACCCTGCTGGTTATCGGAGTTGTTCACGTCGTCCGCATCTGCTGGGTCTATGGGTCCTTGCGCGCCTGGACCGACCAAGTCTCCACCCCAAATTGCGCAATGGCATACATGCCGCGCTTTCGGGTCAGCCTCCCGTCGCGCCGCCAGGAATGCCAAGGCCTCAGCTTCGTTGCTGATATGGCAAACTGCCCCAATAAAGACCGACTTGCGGTCCTCCAGCTGCCCAAGGGCCGCATCCTCAGGCGAGTCCAATACTGTCCGCATCTCGCCTCCTGATTCATGAAATAAGTACTTATATCTAGTGTATGTGCTCGCTTAGAAGTATCGACTTGGCTCCAATTCTAGGAATGCGCACTTTTGAGCTGCAGACCATATGGAAATCGTGCGCTCGCTTTAAGCTGGACAGTATGAGTGAAGCTGAAGAGAGCACGCAACAAAGCAGCGAAGGTCCGCAGGCTCAAGCGGAGGAGGTGCTGACCGTCTCTTATGAGCGGCTGCGGCATTCGGACGATGCTCAGGAGTTGAGCCGGCTGGCCCGGCAGACCCTGCCCGACCGGTCTGACCAGGCAGCATTTTCGCGGGCTACGGCACTCCTGGAGGCGGTGGCTGGCAACGAGCACACGCCGGTGGAGGACCGGGTGTTTTTGGCTGAAACTATGCCTTTTCCTAACATTTTGGTCAAACTTTCTCAGGATCCCGAGCCGCAGGTGCGCCGGGCGGTGGCTGCCAACAAAGACGACAAGAACTGGTTGGCAGGGCTGCTGACCAAGGACCCGGACCAGGGTGTGCGCGCTGCTGCGCTGGCCAACCCGATGACTTCCTGGAAAATGAGGTTGGAGGGGGCGCAGAGCGAGGATACCGACTCCCAAACCCTTGATTTTCTAGGGCAGTTGGGCGTTGATATTGAGTCTGACGCGCCGGTTGTCCTAGCTGCTATGGTCCGCCGAGCGGTAGCTCTGAATTCGTCCAGTGAGGCATCGACCATAGAGCGCCTTAAGAGCGATAAGGATGCGTCAGTGGCCAAGGCAGCTGCTTCCCGCTGATTGACACTGAGGGCATCGCCGTCTTTTCTGCCATGTGGCTGACTTTCGTGCTGCTTCAAAGCATAGGAAAGGCTTGACTAAGGCTCATCGAATGGCTCTTGGCCGCTTGCAGTAACGCGACTCGCCAGCCGAGCTGGTTGAAGCTTGTCGAAGGTCACGGTACAATTGTGTAATGTTGTGTTTCCCTCAGGGGTCCTCAAAGCGCTTTTCCCACTCGCCGTCTAGGACTTGCAGGGAGCCCACGGATAATGCGGTTGTTCGCTCGCTGCCTTAACAGCGCTGCGGAGAGCCCGAAACACAATGCAAAGAAAAGGTTGAAACTGTGAAAACGTTCACGCCAAAACCGGCTGACTTAAGTCACGACTGGTACGTCGTTGATGCATCTGATATGGTGCTGGGTCGTCTGGCCGCTCAGGTGGCAAACCTGCTGCGCGGCAAGAATAAGCCCACCTATGCGCCTCATGCCGACTCCGGTAACCACGTTATCGTCATTAACGCGGCTAAGGTTGCCCTGACTGGCAACAAGGACAGCAAGGTCCTCTACACCCACTCTGGTCGCCCCGGCGGTCTCCGTCGTGATTCTTACGGCGAGCTCATGCAGCACAACCCCGAGCGGATCATCATGACCGCTGTCAAGGGTATGTTGCCCAAGAACAAGCTGGCCCGTGTCCAGATGACCCGCCTGCACGTCTATGCTGGCGAAGATCACAAGCATGAAGCTCAGAAGCCTGTCGAGTTCAAGATCTCTCAGGTCTCGCAGCAGGCTAAGTAGAACCGAAGGGAACAATTACTATGGCTGAAAATAACAACAGCTCCGCGGTTCTTGAGGCAGAGCAGACCGCGGCATCATACACTTCTGAGACCAACTCCGGCGCTGGCACCGGCACTTCCGCGATTGCACCGGGCTACGGCACCGGTCGTCGTAAGGAAGCTGTCGCCCGCGTTCGCCTGGTTCCTGGCGAGGGCAAGTGGTCCATCAACGGCCACTCCTTGGAGGAGTACTTCCCCTCCCGCCTGCACCAGCGTGAGGTCAATTCGCCTATCGTGCTCTTGAAGCTCGAAGGCAAGTTCGACATCAACGTACTGGTAGACGGCGGCGGCGTGACCGGTCAGGCTGGAGCTATCCGCTTGGGTGTCGCCCGTGCCCTGAACCAGATTGACCGCGATGCCAACCGCGCCGCGCTCAAGAAGGCTGGCTTCCTGACTCGTGACGCTCGTATCGTCGAGCGCAAGAAGGCTGGTCTGCACAAGGCTCGCCGCGCTCCTCAGTTCTCGAAGCGTTAAGGCACCCGCCTACAAGGCTTTCAAGTCCCCATCTGTCCACATCGTGGACGGGTGGGGATTTTTTTGATTTTTACAGTATAGTGGTCTTACCACTGTCGCTGCTTCCGCTTGCTCGGGGTGCTGCGGGGAGCGAGGGCAGGGCGCAGAGCTCTTTCTTATCACGGCCATTAGGAGTGTGTTCTCCGAGACGGTCCCCAGAGTACCGGCTACCTGTCGGTACTTCGACGAAGGCCTTTCAATCTAGGGGGTGCCCCGTGGCAAACCGTAATCGTAAGAACCGTTCAATCAAAGTCGTTGGTGCGCTGGCACTCAGTCTGTCCATCTTGCTGGCCTCGGCTGCCTGTGGTTCCTCCTCGTCTTCCGCAGCGCCTGAACCGTCTGCTAGCAGCTCTCACAGCTCTCGTTCGCGGGTGCCTTCCCCCAAATCGAGTAAGAAGCCCCAATCGCAGAGTTTTCCGAGCGTGCCCCAGGCTGATAAGCCTTCGGATGGTGGCTCTTCAGCTGTGCCGTCACCAGCTCCTGTGGAGCCGAACAAAAAAGTAGCGGCCTCCATCCCTGAGTTAGCGCAGAAAAAACTGGAAGGGTTGCGTGTCTCCGACCAGCAAAAAGATATTTTGGACCGTACGGTGCGCAATGGATCTATGAGCACAGCCGACTATGAGAGCGCTTGGGCCAATGTGAAGCATTGCATGGCCGACAAGGGTTACCCCAATTATGAGCTGCCTAAGACCTCCAGCGGCTTATATGAAACCATACTGCCGTTTTCGCAGGCTAATCGGGAGTCTTGGTATGTGGCCGACGCTTACAATGCCTGCGTGAACATGTATGCAGCCGACGTCTCCCCAGTTTATACAGCGCAGGTGAGCAATCCCAAGCTTTATGCGGACCCTATGCAAGCGGCCGTAGATTGCCTGCATAGGCAGAGCCTGGTTCCAGACAATTACACGCTAGAGCAGTTCAACCGTGAGATGAATCCTGGCGACCGGGCTAGTGGGAAAGCTGACCCCCTGCCCTTCGACCCGAAAGATGATGAAGTGCAGTCGTGCTTGGTGCCCAACGGGATTTTGATGCAAGACGACAATAACGTTGTGAGATTCTCCTTGGAAGAGGGCAACTAGATCTTGACCTATCGGAGGAGCCCTGCCCTGCCTTGCCCAGCCCGCTGGGGCCTTCTCAGATCGGCCTTGTTGCTGCCGACGCCTGCACAGGGAAACGCACGAGATTTGTTCAAGAATGCTCGTAAAAGTAACATTCTGCGCCGCGACACGCCGGAAAAGTGAACGAACCGCGCTCAGAGCATAGAAGGTAGCCCCCTTCCACTAAATTGTGAGTCTGGTCACACTATGTGCCCAGTGGTATCAGATGAGACAGAGGCGCCGCAACCTGTAGGGATGAAGTTGAAGGGGAAGCGCTAACAGTGACTGTTGCAAGGAGGGGCCGTGGTTTCGGCACAGGAAAACACATCAGCACGTATGAGTAGTGAAGAGCAGGCCAAGGCCAGCGCAGAGGCTGAAGTTGATAGCCTCGTCACCAAGGCTCAGGTCGCCTTGAAAGAGTTCGAGCAGCTCAACCAGGAGCAGGTCGACAGGATTGTGGCCAAGGCTTCGATTGCAGCGCTCAACAAGCATCTTTCGCTGGCTCAGCTGGCGGTGGAGGAGACCGGGCGAGGTCTGGTGGAAGACAAAGCCACTAAGAACATCTTCGCCTGCGAGCACGTCACCAACCACCTGGCTCACCAGCGCACGGTGGGCATTATCAACGAGAACGACGTGGACGGCATTATTGAAGTGGCCGAGCCAGTAGGCGTGGTGGCGGGCGTAACTCCGGTTACCAACCCTACCTCTACGGCGATTTTCAAGTCTCTGATTGCCTTGAAGACCCGCTGCCCAATCGTGTTCGGCTTCCACCCCTTTGCCCAGCGCTGCTCGGTGGCTGCGGCCAAGATTGTGCGCGACGCTGCAATAGAGGCTGGAGCGCCCGAGAACTGCATTCAGTGGATTGAGCACCCTTCCATTGATGCCACTGGTGCCCTGATGAAGCACCCTGGCGTGGCTACTATCCTGGCAACCGGTGGTCCAGGCATGGTCAAGGCGGCCTATTCCTCGGGCAAGCCGGCGCTCGGCGTGGGGGCTGGCAATGCTCCTGCATACGTGGACAAGGACGTGAACGTCCCTCGCGCGGTCAACGACCTGATTCTCTCCAAGCACTTTGACTACGGCATGATTTGCGCCACTGAGCAGGCCATCATTGCCCACAAAGACATCTACGACCGCTTAATCGCTGAGATGAAGCGCCGTAAGGCCTACTTCGTCAACGCCCGCGAGAAGGCCCTGCTGGAGCGCTACATGTTCGGCGTGACTGCCTACCCGGGAGAAGGCGCGCCCACGCCCAAGCTCAACTCTGTTGTCCCCGGCAAGTCCCCCCAGTACATTGCCAAGGCTGCCGGCTTTGAGATTCCTGAAGACGCGACCATTATCGCTGCCGAGTGTAAGGAAGTTGGCGAGATGGAGCCCCTGACCTTGGAGAAGTTGGCTCCGGTGCAGGCCGTCTTGGGTGCCAACGACAAGGAACAGGCTTTCGAGATGTGCGAGCAGATGCTGGTGCACGGCGCGGGCCACACTGCCGCCATCCACACCGACAACGAGGACCTCGTGCGCGAGTATGGCCTGCGGATGCACGCCTGCCGCATTATTTGGAACCAGCCTTCCTCCCTGGGCGGTATTGGAGATATCTACAACGCTATCGCCCCCTCGCTCACCCTGGGCTGCGGCTCCTACGGCGGCAACTCGGTATCGGGCAACGTCCAAGCTGTCAACTTGATTAACGTGAAGCGGATTGCGCGGAGGAACAACAACATGCAGTGGTTTAAGGTGCCAGCCAAGACGTATTTCGAGCCGAACGCTATCAAGTACTTGCGCGACATGTTCGGCATTCATCGGGCTGTCATCGTCTGCGACAAGGTTATGGAGCAGCTGGGCATCGTCGACAAGATTATCGACCAGCTCCGCGCCCGTCAGGAGCCCGTCACCTTCCGTACTATCGATTACGTTGAGCCCGAGCCTAGTGTGGAGACGGTCGAGCGCGGCGCTCAGATGATGCGCGAGGAGTTCAAGCCCGATACGATTATCGCTGTGGGCGGTGGTTCTCCTATGGACGCTGCGAAGATCATGTGGCTGCTCTATGAGCACCCGGAGATTTCTTTCTCCGACGTGCGTGAGAAGTTCTTCGACATCCGCAAGCGCGCTTTCAAGATTCCGCCGCTGGGTACCAAGGCCAAGCTGGTCTGCATCCCCACCTCTTCGGGCACTGGCTCTGAAGTCACGCCTTTCGCAGTGATTACCGACCACAAGACCGGCTACAAGTACCCCATCACCGATTACGCGCTCACGCCTTCCGTGGCCATCGTGGATCCGGTCCTGGCTCGCACCCAGCCCAGGTCCCTAGCCTGCGACTCCGGTTTCGACGCGCTGACCCACGCGACTGAGGCCTTCGTCTCCGTCTACGCCAACGACTACACGGATGCCATGGCCCTGCACGCCGCCAAGCTCATCTGGGACAATCTGGCACCTTCGGTCAACCTCGAGCCGGGGGAGGCCAAGACCAAGTCTCAGGAGAAGATGCACAACGCGGGCACCATGGCCGGCATGGCCTTCGGCTCGGGCTTCTTGGGTATGTGCCACGGTATGGCTCACACCATCGGCGCCCTCTGCCACCTGATTCACGGCCGTACCAACGCCATCCTCCTGCCCTATGTGGTGCGCTACAACGGTCAGGTGCCTCAAGAGTCGACTTCGTGGCCCAAGTACAGCGAGTATACGGCTGCTGAGCGCTACCAGGAGCTGGCCAGCGAGTTGGGCATTAAGGCTTCGTCGCCCGCTGAGGCGGTCGAAAAGTACGCGCAGGCCCTGGAGGACTACCGCGACAACAAGCTGGGCATGGATTCCACTTTCCAGGCTGCTGGCGTAGACGAGGAGTACTTCTGGAGCATTCTTGACCAGATTGGTATGCGTGCTTACGAAGACCAGTGCACCCCGGCTAATCCGCGCGTTCCGCAGATTGAGGACATGAAGGATATCGCCATTGCTGCCTACTACGGCATCAGCCAAGAGGAGGGCCACAAGAGGCGGGTAGCCCGTGAAGGTGTGGCCGCCACGGAGGAAGCTTCTCAGCGCCTGTAGAAAGCGGGCATACGCTCATTCTTCGGAGGCTAGAAAAGCCCTAGTTTTCGTCTCTTGGGTGTCCTATATGAGCTCCAGGGAGCTGTCAGTCCAGAAATGGCTGGCAGGCCCTGGGGCTCTTGGCTTTTCAGGTAAGCTCTTAGTCGACACGCCCGGATTATGCTAGGGGCCCCCTCGTGGTTAAATAATAAAGTTGCCTCTTTTGGGGCTCGCACTTTGGTAATCAAAATAGCGAGCGTAGTGCAGGAGTTTCTCCCCAGTTGCTCTTGTGGCCACGCATTGATGTGGATTGGTTGAGTGGGCGTAGTGCCTATTGAGCCATAAGCGCCGATGCCCTGAATGCAGGTTGGTAAACAGTTAACTCATCGCTAGAAAGGGCGGACGGCAATGGCGGGACAGAAAATCCGCATCAGGCTTAAGTCCTATGACCATGAGGTCATCGACCAATCGGCGAAGAAAATCGTCGAGACGGTGACGAACGCGGGCGCAACAGTTGTTGGCCCCGTTCCGCTGCCGACAGAGAAGAACGTGTATGTTGTCATCCGTTCTCCTCATAAGTACAAGGACTCTCGCGAGCACTTCGAGATGCGGACGCACAAGCGCCTCATTGACATCGTGGACCCCACTCCTAAGGCAGTGGATTCCTTGATGCACATCGATCTGCCTGCAGATGTCAACATCGAAATCAAGCTGTAAGGGAGGAGGGAACCGCATGACTCGAGAACAGAAAAACAGTACTGCACTGCTGGGCCGCAAGCTCGGTATGTCGCAGGTATGGGACGAGAACGGCTTCTTCGTCCCGGTGACGTTGGTTGACGTTTCAACTAACGTGGTGACGGCAGTCAAGACTGACGAAACTGACGGCTACAAGGCTGTTCAGATTGGTTACGGTCAGATCGACCCCACCAAGGTGACTAAGCCTCTGGCTGGCCACTTCGCCAAGGCTGGTGTCACTCCGCGTCGTCACCTCGTAGAGGTGCGCACCGAGGATGCCGATAAGTATGAGCCTGGCCAGGAACTCGCCGTTGACTTGCTGCCGGAAGGTAGCGAGGTGGATGTCACTGGCACCACCAAGGGCAAGGGCTTTGCTGGCACGATTAAGCGCTGGGGCTTCAAGTCCTATCGCCGTACTCACGGCTCTCACAAAAACGAGCGTCGCCCAGGTTCTGTGGGCGCTTGCGCTACGCCGAGCCGTATTTTGAAGGGTAAGCGGATGGCTGGCCGTATGGGCCACGTCACTGCTACCGTGCAGAACCTCACGATTGTCTCTGCGGATACTGAAAGCGGCATTATTGCAGTCAAGGGCGCTATTCCTGGCCCTCGCGGCTCTATCGTCGTGGTCCGCTCGGCAGTGAAGGGAGCTTGATACCTATGGCAAGCGTCACTTTGAACATCACTGATGCCAAGGGCAAGGCAGCTGGCTCTGTTGAGGCTCCTGCTGAGATTTTCGGCATCTCTGAAGAAGATGTACACGATCACATTCCGCTGATTCACCAGGTTGTCCTGGGCCAGCTGGCTGCTGCTCGTCAGGGCACGCACTCAGTCAAGAATCGCGCCAACATCTCCGGCGGCGGCAAGAAGCCTTGGAAGCAGAAGGGCACTGGTCGTGCTCGTCAGGGCTCCATCCGCTCTCCTCAGTGGGCTGGTGGTGCTGTGGCTCATGGCCCAGTACCTCGTGATTACTCGCAGAAGACCCCGAAGAAGATGAAGGCAGCAGCCCTGCGCTATGTCTTGTCCGACCGCACTAATGCTGGTCGTACGCACGTCATTGACTTTGGCATCGGCGAGCAGCCTTCCACTAAGAGTGCTCAGGGTGCTCTTCTGCCGGTTGTTGGCGAGCGTTTCACCACTATCGTTTTCTCCCGCAATGAGATTAACGAGTGGCTGTCTGTGCGCAATTTGCCCACAGTACACACGATTTTCGCCGATCAGCTCAACACCTATGATGTGGTCACGGCTGAGGACGTTGTCTTCACCAAGGAAGGCTTCAACGCTTTTCTTGAGGCGAAGAGCGAAACTCAGGCACAGACCGCGAAGGAGGCCTGATTTTCATGGCAGCAATTCATAAGCCAGCACACGATATCATCATCAAGCCGGTCGTCTCCGAGAAGAGCTATGCCAACTCGGATCGCGGTCAGTATACCTTTGTGGTGGATCCTGCTGCGAACAAGGTTGCAATCAAGCAGGCCATTGAGCAGATCTTCAGCGTGAAGGTCACTTCGGTGAACACACTGAACCGTCAGGGTAAGCGCACTCGCACACGCACCGGTTACGGCCGTCGCGTCTCCGAGAAGCGCGCTATCGTCACGGTAGCTGAAGGTCAGTCCATCGATGTCTTCGGTAACTGAAGGCTAGCCGAGAAAGTTAAGGAAGAAACTACATTATGGCTATCCGCACATATAAGCCGACGACTGCGGGCCGTCGCAACGCTTCGGTTTCGGATTTCTCCGAGATTACGCGTTCCAAGCCCGAGAAGTCGCTGGTTCGCAAGAAGAACAGCACTGGCGGTCGTAACTCATACGGCCGTGTGACCAGCCGCCATCGGGGTGGTGGCCACAAGCGCCAGTACCGTCTCATTGACTTCCGTCGTTGGGATAAGGATGGCGTGCCAGCCAAGGTTGCTGAGATCGAGTACGATCCCAACCGCTCTGCTCGCATTGCTCTCCTGCACTTTGCAGACGGAGAGAAGCGCTACATTGTCGCTCCTGAAGGCGTAAAGCAGGGTGATGTCATCGAGACTGGTCCCCAGGCTGATATTAAGCCCGGAAACAACCTGCCTCTGAGCAACATCCCCACCGGTACGATTGTTCACGCGATTGAGCTGCGCCCTCTGGGTGGTGCCAAGATTGCCCGCTCCGCGGGTGCTGGTGTCCAGCTGGTCGCTAAGGATGGCGCTTACGCTCAGCTGCGTATGCCCTCCGGCGAAATTCGTAACGTGGATGCACGCTGCCGCGCAACGGTTGGTGAGGTCGGCAACTCCGAGCACGCCAACATCGAGCTGGGTAAGGCTGGTCGCGCCCGTTGGCTGGGCCGCAGGCCAATCACTCGTGGTGAGTCCATGAACCCTGTCGACCATCCGCATGGTGGACGTACTCGCGGCGGCAAGCCGCCAGTGTCTCCATGGGGCAAGGGCGAAGTTCGTACTCGTCGTCCGAAGAAGGCTTCGAACAAGATGATTGTGCGCCGCCGTCCAAACGGTAAGAACCGCAAGTAAGGGAGAGACGAGAGATGACTCGTAGCATCAAGAAGGGCCCATTCGTCGACGCCCACTTGCAGAAGAAAGTCGACGCGCAAAACGAGAAGGGCACGCACGAAGTTATTAAGACTTGGTCGCGCCGTTCGATGATTACCCCCGACTTCATCGGTCACACATTCGCTGTGCACGATGGCCGTAAGCATGTCCCAGTCTTCGTGACTGAGGCTATGGTTGGCCACAAGCTCGGTGAGTTCGCCCCCACGCGCACCTTCAAGGGTCACGTGAAGGATGACAAGAAAGCACGCCGCTAAAGGCGAGGAAGAGTACAGACATGGAAGCTAAAGCAATTGCCCGTCACGTTCGCGTGACGCCCCGCAAGGCTCGCCGCGTCGTCAACCTCATCCGAGGCAAGCGTGCGACTGAAGCCGTGACTATTTTGAAGTTTGCTCCTCAGGATGCAGCCATTCCGGTTCGCAAGGTTCTGGAGAGTGCTATTGCCAACGCGCGTGTCAAGGCGGATAAGGCCAATGAGCCTTTCCGTGAGAACGACCTGGTAATTCGTGAGACCTATGTAGACGAAGGCGTGACCATGAAGCGGTTCCGCCCCCGTGCTCAGGGTCGTGCTGCTCGTATCAACAAGCGCACCAGCCATATCACGGTTGTCGTGGCCGACAAGGAAGGAGCCCGATAATGGGGCAGAAGATCAACCCGTTTGGGTACCGACTCGGCATCACTGAAGAACACCGCAGCAAGTGGTTCTCTGATTCCCAGAAGAAGGGGGAGCGTTACCGCGACTTCGTTCTTGAGGATGACAAGATCCGCAAGGAGATGAATAAGGACCTGGAGCGCGCAGGCGTTTCCAAGATCATTATTGAGCGTACGCGTGACCGTGTTCGCGTCGACATCCACACTGCTCGTCCCGGTATTGTTATCGGCCGGCGTGGTGCGGAAGCTGAGCGCGTGCGTGCCAAGCTGGAGAAGATTACCGGCAAGCAAGTGCAGCTCAACATCTTCGAAGTGAAGAACGCTGCTATTGATGCTCAGCTGGTTGCTCAGGGTATTGCTGAGCAGCTGACCAACCGCGTCACCTTCCGTCGTGCCATGCGTAAGGCAGAGCAGGACGCTATGAGGGCCGGAGCTAAGGGTATTCGTATCAAGCTCTCGGGTCGTCTTGGCGGTGCTGAGATGAGCCGTTCTGAGTTCTACCGTGAAGGTCGCGTGCCGCTGCAGACGCTGCGTGCCTTGATCGATTACGGCTTCTTTGAAGCCCGCACTACCTACGGCCGCATTGGCGTAAAGGTGTGGATTTACAAGGGAGATATGACTGAGCGTGAGTTCGATGAGCAGCAGGCCCAGCAGGGCAACCGCGGTCATCGTGGCTCAGACCGCCGTCCGCGCAGGGGTGCTCGCCCCTCTGAGGGTCGTACGCGTCAGCGTCAGGCCGAGGAGCACGAGAACAGTGGCGTCGCAACGCCTCCTGCTCAGGTCGCGCTGACCGAAGCTGAGGCTCCGGTCGCAACGGAAGCAAAGGAGTGAGCTGTGCTTATCCCAAAGAGGGTTAATTACCGCAAGCAGCAGCGTCCCAAGCGTAGGGGCATGTCTAAGGGCGGCAACGAGATCGCTTTCGGCGATTATGGTATCCAGGCATTGGCACCGACTTATCTGACTAACCGTCAGATCGAGGCGGCCCGTATCGCCATGACCCGTTACATCAAGCGTGGCGGTCGTGTGTGGATCACGGTCTTCCCTGATCGTCCGTTGACCAAACATGCTCTCGGTTCTCGAATGGGTTCCGGCAAGGGAGCACCTGAGTTCTGGGTGGCAAATGTTCACCCCGGTCGCGTGCTGTTTGAGATTGGTGGTGTGAGCGAAGACGTCGCTCGCGAGGCTCTGCGCCGCGCAATCGACAAGCTTCCCATGAAGTGCAGGATTATTGCACGTGAAGGCGGTGACATCTGATGACAGTCGGAACGGCCGAATATTCAATCAAGAATCTGAACGAGAAGACCGATGCGCAGATTGAGGACTTCCTCAAGAAGTCCAAGGAAGAGCTGTTCAACCTCCGCTTCCAGGCTGCTACCGGTCAGCTGGAAAATTCTGCTCGTCTGAAGGCTGTCAAGCACGACATCGCCAGGATGTACACCGTCCTGCGTGAGCGTGAGCTCGGCATCAGCCAAGCGCCTGAAGCAGACGCAGAGAGCAGCAAGAGCGAAGCTGAGGAGAAGTAAGCATGGCTGAGAAGCAAGAGCGCAACTTCCGCAAGGTTCGTCGAGGCTACGTAGTCTCTGACGCGATGGAGAAGACCATCACCGTCGAGATTGAGCAGCGTTCGACTCACCCCCTGTACGGAAAGGTCGTTCGTTCAAACCGCAAGGTTAAGGTGCATGACGAGCAGAACGAAGCTCACGTAGGTGATTTCGTCTCCATCATGGAAACTCGACCCTTGAGCAAGACCAAACGCTGGCGTCTACAGGAAATCGTAGAGCGCGCCAAGTAATAAGTTCGGCAAGGCTTCGCTCGTTACCGTCCTCCTGAGGGAGTAAGGTGCTTGCGGAGAACCAGCGCGGCTAAGGAGAATCAATGATTCAGCAGGAATCGCGGCTTCGCGTCGCTGACAACACGGGTGCTAAGGAAATCTTAGCCATCCGCGTGCTCGGCGGGTCGAAGCGACGCTATGCCGGCATTGGCGACGTCATCGTCGCTTCAGTCAAGGATGCAATCCCTGGCGGGTCGGTCAAGAAGGGCGAAGTCGTCAAGGCTGTCGTCGTTCGTACTACCAAGGAGCACCGTCGTCCAGACGGCTCATACATCAAGTTCGACGAGAATGCCGCTGTCCTCTTGGGTAACGGTCAAGAGCCTCGTGGTACTCGTATCTTTGGGCCGGTTGGTCGTGAATTGCGCGACAAGCGCTTCATGAAGATTGTGTCTCTAGCACCGGAGGTGATCTGAGATGGTAGCCAAGATTAAGACAGGCGACCAGGTGAAGGTCATCCGTGGTAAAGATCGCGGCAAGGAAGGTAAAGTCACCAAGATTTTACCGAACGACCGTCTGATCGTCGAGGGTGTCCAGATTGTCAAGAAGCACATGAAGGCCACCCAGCAAGGTCAGCAGTCGGGCATTGTCTCGGTTGAAGCACCAATTCACCGTTCAAACGTCATGGTGATCGATCCTGAGACTAAGGAACCAACTCGCGTTGGTGTCGTAGTTAAGGAAGAAGCGCGTGAGGGCAAGATTAAGCGAGTTCGCACACGCATCGCCAAGAAGTCAGGCAAGGAGCTGTCATGAGCGATACAACCGTTGAAGCACCGGCAGTCCCTCGTTTGAAGCAGAAGTATGACGAGCAGATTGTGCCCGAGCTGGAGAAGGAGTTCAAGTTCTCCAACCCCATGCAGGTCCCCAAGATCGAGAAGATCGTGGTCTCCATGGGTGTGGGTGCAGCAGCTCGTGACTCCAAGCTGATTGAGGGTGCTATTAAAGATCTGACCGCTATTACCGGTCAGAAGCCCAAGGTGACGAAGGCTAAGAAGTCTGTGGCACAGTTCCACCTGCGTGAAGGCCAGGCCATTGGTGCCTACTCCACCCTGCGTGGAGTGCGGATGTGGGAGTTCTTGGACCGTCTGCTCACTCTAGCGCTGCCCCGTATCCGCGATTTCCGCGGTATCAGCAGCAAACAGTTCGATGGCCAGGGTAACTACAACTTTGGTCTCACGGAGCAGTCAGTTTTCCATGAGATCGACCCTGACGAGATCGACCATCAGCGTGGTATGGACATCACCGTGGTGACCACCACCAAGAACGATGAGGAAGCTACCGCCCTGCTCAAGCAGCTCGGCTTCCCCTTCAAGGAGAACTGAAATGGCAAAAACCGCTCTGAGGATTAAGGCGGCACGCAAGCCAAAGTTCAAGGTGCGTGGCTATACACGCTGCCAGGTCTGCGGTCGTCCTCATTCTGTATATCGCAAGTTCGGCCTGTGCCGCATTTGCCTGCGCAACAAGGCACATGCTGGCGAGTTGCCCGGAGTTACGAAATCAAGTTGGTAAACATCGACGCTGAAGGTCCGTTGCCCGTACAGTTTGCTGGCGGGCGGCGGAAACCACGGCGAGGAAGGGCATAAGCCCACATGACAATGACAGATCCTATCGCAGACATGCTGACACGTCTGCGGAATGCGAGTGCGGCAAAGCACGAGAGTGTAGAAATGCCGTATTCAAAGTTCAAGGCAGCAATTGCGCAGATTTTGAAGCGCGAAGGGTATATCGCTGATTTTTCAGCTAAGGAAGCCCGCGTTGGCCAGACTCTTGAGATTAAGCTCAAGTACGGCCCTCACGGGGAGCGCAGCTTGGAAGGTATCAAACGCGTTTCTAAGCCTGGCCTTCGTCGGTACACGAAGTCTGACTCTTTGCCCATGCCTTTGGGCGGCCTCGGTGTCGCTATCATCTCGACGAGCTCGGGATTGATGACTCAAAAGGAATGCCTCGATCGGGGCATTGGTGGCGAGATCGTCGCCTACGTGTGGTGAGAAAGGAGAGCTGAACATGGCATCGCATATTGGTAAGCTCCCCGTCGCCGTACCGGCGGGCGTAGAGGTCTCCATCAAGGGACAAGAGTTTGAAGCTAAGGGCCCCAAGGGTTCCGACTCCTACACGATTCCTGAGTGCATTACTGGCAAGGTAGAAGGCAACGAGATCATTCTTGAGCCGACTAACGACGATCGCACTACCCGTGCAGATCATGGCCTGAGCCGGTCTATTGTTGCATCAATCGTAGAAGGTGTCTCCAAGGGATTCACGAAGCACCTGATGATTGTTGGCACGGGCTACCGTGTGGCAGCAAAGGGCAAGGGCTTGGAGTTTTCTCTGGGCTACTCCCACACCATTACGGTGGATCCGCCAGAAGGCATCACCTACGAACTGCCGAACGCCAATGAGGTTATTGTGCACGGCACCAACAAGCAACTAGTAGGCCAAGCAGCGGCTAACATCCGTAAGCTTCGTGCCCCGGAACCTTACAAGGGCAAGGGCATTAAGTACCAGGATGAGCACATCCTGCGCAAGGCTGGAAAGGCTGGTAAGTGATATGAGCGTCGCAATTCGCGGTAAAGGCAAGAGCGTTGCCCGTCTGCGCCGTCACGCCCGCCTGCGCAAGCGTATAGCGGGAACCGCTGAGCGTCCGCGCCTGGTTGTGACTCGCACCAATCGCAATATGATCGCCCAGATCGTGGATGACACCAAGGGTTTGACACTGGTTAGTGCTTCAACTCTTGCTGGTGACTTCCCCAAGGTCGAGGGCAATAAGACTGATGCCGCACGCAAGGTTGGCGAAGAGATCGCCAAGAAGGCTAAGGATGCTGGAATCACTAGTGTGGTCTTTGACCGCGGTGGTAACCAGTACCATGGCCGTGTCGCAGCGGTAGCAGAAGGCGCCCGTGAGGGAGGTTTGGCACTGTGAGCGATAACGAGACGAAGGAAACCCAAGTGGCTGATCAGACACAGACTGCACAGTCGAGTGAATCCAGCAACGGGGACAATGGTGATGAGCGTCGTGGCCGCCGCGGTGGCCGTGGTGATTCTCGCCGTTCAGATGGTCGTCGTGGTGAGCGTCGTGGTCGTAAGGGCCGTGACGACAACCGCAACGACGACATGCTTGACAAGGTTGTTACTATCAACCGCGTCTCCAAGGTCCACAAGGGTGGTCGTACCTTCAGCTTTGCGGCTCTAGTAGTCGTAGGCGATGGTAAGGGCACTGTGGGCGTAGGCTACGGCAAGTCCCGCGAAGTCCCGGCAGCAATTGCCAAGGGCCAGCTGGATGCCAAGAAGCACATGTTCACTGTCCCGCGCATCCGTGGCACCATTACCCACCCGGTAATTGGTCACGATGCAGCTGGCACGGTCCTGTTGCGTCCTGCTGCCCCCGGTACCGGTGTAATCGCCGGTGGTGCGGTGCGTGCAGTCATGGAGTGCGCCGGCATTACCGACATCCTGACCAAGTCCATGGGCTCGGCCACGGCTGTCAATGTAGTGCGCGCAACCGTTGCAGGCCTGAAGGCTCTTGAAGAGCCCGAAGAGATCGCAGCACGTCGTGGTTTGACCTTGGAAGAGGTCGCACCCGACTCCCTGCTCAAGTCTCGCGCTGCTGGCATTGCTGAAGCCCGCAAGGCTCGTGAAGAAGCCAAGGCCAAGGCCGCTTCTGACAGCAAGGATGGTGAGTGATGAGCAAGCAGCTGAAAGTTACGCTGGTTAAGGGATTCGCTAACCAGACTCAGCGCCAAAAGGTGAATGCCCTGTCGTTGGGTCTGCACAAGATTGGACAGAGTGTCGTGATTGACGACACGCCTGTCTACAGGGGTATGATCGACAAGGTTCGTCACTTGGTCACTGTTGAGGAGGCAGACTGATTATGGCTACCAAAGACTCTGCAAAGACCGAAGAAGCTAATATCCTGCGTATGCATGACCTGCGTCCAGCGCCAGGTGCCAATCGCGATCGTATTCGCGTAGGCCGTGGTGAAGGATCTAAGGGCAAGACTTCAGGCCGAGGCATGAAGGGCACTAAGGCGAGGTATCAGGTGCGTCCTGGTTTCGAGGGTGGCCAGCTGCCGCTCTACATGCGCCTGCCTAAGCTGCGCGGCTTCAAGAGCCCCTTCAAGAAGGAATATCAGGTTGTCAACGTGGGTCGGCTCTCAGAGCTCTTCCCCGAGGGCGGCGAGATTTCCGCTGAGCTTCTGGCTCAGAAGGGTGCTGTACGCTCTGGATACCCAGTGAAGGTATTGGGTGAGGGCGACGCGAAGTCTGCATTCAAGCTCAAGGGCGTCAAGGTGTCGGCAGCAGCTCAGTCCAAGATTGAGGCTGCGGGCGGTTCTGTCTCTGAAGACTGAACAAGCCAGGGCTGATACATAGTACTGCGGCAATAGCAATCGGCTCTCCCCGTCAGAACGGGCGGGAGCCGATTGCATATACGGATTCAAAGCATTGGCTGGCCCATCAGGTATGATAGGGCAGGAAGTTGTTAGCGCGGCATGGGGTGAGCCGGTGCGCTTATAGGGAGGAATCCAGGTGAGGACGTTAATCCAGGCCTTCAAGACCAAAGAGTTGAGGAAGAAGATCCTCTTCGTCTTCGGCATCATTATTATCTATAGGATAGGTTCCTTTATACCTACACCTGGGGTAGACTATCCCGCTGTACAAAAGTGCATTACATCGGCGGGCAATGAGGACTTCATTGGCCTCGTGAACCTGTTCTCCGGTGGCGCTCTCTTGCAGCTCTCAATTTTTGCACTGGGCATCATGCCGTACATTACGGCATCCATCGTGGTCCAGCTGTTGCGCGTAGTGATTCCTCGTTTCGAGGCGCTGCACAAAGAAGGGCAGTCCGGTGAGGCTAAGCTCACCGAGTACACCCGTTATCTGACGATTGGTCTGGCTATTCTGCAGTCCACCACCATTCTGGTGACGGCCCGCTCTGGCGCCCTGTTCAACAACGCCTGCCAGCAGAAGGTCATTCCAGACGGATCGGTCTGGAACTTCGTCATTATGATTCTCATCATGACCGGTGGTACTGGTCTGATTATGTGGATGGCCGAGTTGATTACCGACAAGGGTATCGGTAATGGTATGTCGGTCTTGATTTTCACCTCCATCTGCTCGGGCTTCCTGCCTCAGCTGTGGAACATTGGATGGGGCACCAACGGCAAGAATGGCGACTGGAAGAAGTTTGCTATTGTGGTCACGGTCCTCATCGTTATCCTCATCTTCGTGGACTACATTGAGCTGGCCCAGCGTCGTATTCCTGTGCAGTACACCCGGCGCATGATTGGCCGAAAGATGTACGGCGGCTCTTCCACTTATCTGCCCTTGAAGATCAACATGTCGGGCGTTATTCCCCCCATCTTCGCTTCTTCGATTCTGGCCATTCCGACGCTGGTTTCCCAGTTCGGTAAGTCTGATCAGTCCTGGGTCAAGTGGATTAACACGAACCTGGCCAGCACGACCAGCGTCTGGTACATCTGCCTGTACTCGCTCATGATTGTCTTCTTCTGCTTCTTCTACACGTCCATCACCTTCAACCCCGATGAGACGGCCGACAATATGAAGGAGTATGGTGGCTTCATTCCTGGCATTCGTGCAGGGCGCGCCACTTCCCGTTACCTCTCCTACGTGATGAACCGCTTGAATACAATCGGTGCTGTTTACCTGCTCTTCGTGGCTTTGATTCCTACGGTGCTGATTATGATGCTCAAGCTCAATGGCAAGCTGCCCTTCGGCGGCACTACCATCCTGATTATTGCGGGCGTCGGTCTCGACACCCTGCGTCAGGCCAAGGCCCAGACCGAGCAGTTCCAGTACACAGGCTTCCTGCTAGAGGGCGACCACAAGGAAGGCTGAGCTAGTACTTCTTACCGTAAAATCCAGTGTTTGCTGCATATGCGAGCACTGGATTTTTTTTATTTTCCGCTTTCTTGCAAGACCGTGAGAGCATATGCTCTCAAGTTTGCTTACCCTGTATCCTTTCTGATAGGCTGATAATGAGAGCAAGTACAGAGCCAGTGAGGGACTGATACTTTCTACGGGTTACTAGTTGAATGGGCAGGGCTGAGCAAGTGCCAGGCCAGAGTGTATCTTAGGGCTGAGTGTGCCAAAGGGCTCACCCTCTCTTGTGAGGCGGTGGCAAGGGTGCGATGGATTGCACGGTGGACGGTATGGCTGTCGATGGCCTTGGTCGCGTTCTTTTCCTTCCAATACATGGTGACATTAGATTAGAGCCAGCCTGCTGGCACGCGGGTTGTTTTTACTGTGAAGGATGTGACCAGCCCCTCCAAAGATGAAGCCGAGCAGGCTATAAGCAAAAGCGCGCACGACCTGCGTATTAATATTTACAAGATGCAGCCAGCAGCTCACGACTCCTACCGCGGCCGGGTTCTGTTTGTTTTCCTGGGTGACCAGGAGGCCTTCAAGAGTCAGGGTGGCTCAACCTATCCCACATTCTCGCAGGCCGATCAGAACACGCACGTTCGCCCTGCTTCTGCTCTGAGCACTGAGGACCTGCGTGGCGATTACGCTTCCAATGCAAACGCGGGCCAGCTGCAGAGCCTCATGGCCCGTTTGAGGGCCGCTGGCCTTCAAACCTCTGCCAGGCCTGCCTCAAGTATGAATGCTCTGGTCTACTCTCTAGGTCAGGGGAGTTTCGCTGCCGCACTAGCCATCGTGATGGTGACTCTGATGGTGGCACTGGGCTACTCGTCGTCGAGCAACCGCAGCATTCATGCCATAAAGAGTTTGCATGGGTACACCTCGGCAGCCATAGGGGCCAGTGAGTTGGGCAGTCTAGCCCTGAGCGTGGGTGTCGGTCTGATGGGCCTGCTCATCTTGGGCCTGCCATTTCTGGCGCTCTACAATCACTTCAATCAGCTGTGGCGATTTGCGCTCGTATTTGCCGCCGGACAACTGGCGCTGGCCATGTACTGCGCCCTCTGCCTCTTGGTCCTTGGGGGAGCAGACAGTCTGCGTCAACACATTCCACAGATAGTCAATGGGCAGGGCGCACCCTTGCGAGACGGCATCTTGGCAGCCGTAGTACAGATTCTGGTTTTAGCTTTGATGTTCGCCACTGCTTCGGGGGCTGTGGGCCGTGTGAGTGCAGTACGCCACACTGAGAGTCAGCTGGGCCAGTGGTCACGGATCCCGCCTGCCTATGTCTTGCGGCTCTCAGTGCACAGAAGGCACGCCGACGACATGGCCGAGTCCTCCAAACTCATGCGGGTCATTCAAGACATGGACGCAGAAGGTCAAGTGCTGCTAGCCCGGTATTCGCCTGCGCGGGGTGGGCCAGTAGAGGGTCCAGAGGCGCACAACCCCTACTTGCCCAACGGCTCGCGCTCTATGCTGGTCAACCCCCGCTACTTGGATTTTCAAACGGTGCGGGACCAAGCAGGTCAACGCATTCGCTTGGGAGAGCAGACCAAGGCTAGCTTTACCCTGCTGGTTCCCGCCTCCTACACCGGCGACACGCAAAACTTGCTCGACCAGTATGTGCAAACCTTTACCAACACATGCTCCTGGCAGGAGAACTCCTGCGAAGGCATAGGGAATATCGAAGGCCGAATCATCCGCACCCAGAACGGGCAGGAAGTGGCTACCTATCACGGCACCAAATATATGCCAGCTGAAGACCAACAGGATTTGAGCTTGACTGACCCGGTGCTAGCGGTACTCTCGCCCTCTACGGGAATTCCTGGACCCATGGAGTACCTGTCATATACGTCCACGGCGAGCCTGCTCTTCTTCGATGCGGACGGTCTGGATAAACGCCTGACTCAGGTGGGCATTCGTTCCGGCTACCAGGGCATAGATAATGCGGCCGACTCAGTAGCGGTCACTCTGGCCATAACCAAGCGAGAGCAGCGAGGCGACCTGCTGGGCCTTGCCTTGGGCGCTTTCGCTCTGATACTGGCCACCCTGGTCTGCGCGAGTGTCTACTGCCAGACGCGGCGAAAGGCCTCCTTTGTGGAGGTGATTCACGGCTATGGTTTCCTGCGCCGCCATGCGCTCTTCTTTACAAGCGAGCTGGGAGCTGCGGTCTTGAGTCTCATGATTACTGCCCTTCTGGGACATATGAGCCAGCCTACTGACGCCCTTATTGGAGTGACCGCCCTGCTGGCGGTATCTTGCTGCACCTTTGGGGCGGTAGCCGGGTACGAGTCGCGTTTTCGTTCTGAAGACATCAAGCGGCCGTAAAACCGAAGGAGGATTTCGTGTCTGCACTCAAAGATAAGCCTTTTGACCTCACCATTACTGGCCTAGAAAAGAGCTTCGGCCAGCGGGTGATTTGGTCTGCCCTCTCGTGCACTGTTCGCTCGGGAGCCTTGACCGCCGTGACCGGGGATTCTGGTGCTGGCAAAACCACCCTGCTCAACTGCATAGGGCTTCTCGAACCCTTCGACTCGGGTACGCTCTCCTTTGGCGACTGGCGCTTTGGACCGAAGGTGAGCCCGGGCTCGCAGCGCAAGTGCCTGCGGGAAGTTTTGGGCTTTCTCTTCCAGAACTACGGGCTGATTGACCGCTGGAGCGTCCGCCGCAACCTGATAGTGCCCTTAAAGCTGCAGGCGGGCAGCCGGCGGCAGAAGGAGGACAAGATCAGCCAAGCCCTGTCCTCAGTAGGGCTCGAAGGCTACCAGCAGAAGAAGGTCTATATGCTCTCTGGCGGCGAGCAACAGCGGGTGGCTCTGGCCCGGCTCATCCTCAAAGATCCTTCGATTATTCTGGCTGATGAGCCCACATCTGCCTTGGATGAGGGCAATGCGGACCTGGTGATGCGCATGCTCAAGCAGCAGGCACAAGCTGGTGCTCTGGTGCTCGTGGCCACCCATAGCCCTCACATTGTGGCCCAGTGCTCAGCCAACATACATATTGCTCAGGCCGAGAGCCCGGCGCTGTGAGCCTGCGAGCTGCATGTTGGTCTGCACTCACGAGTCGCTTTCTCCGCTGGGTCGTATGATGGAGGAGGTAAGGGCCCTGCCAAGGGGCCACCAGGCTTTGTGAGCAAAGGATTACAATGGCACAACGACTGCTGATTATGGGACCTCAAGGAGTAGGGAAGGGGACGCAGGCTGCCCTGCTTGCCAAGCATTACGGCATTCCCACGATTTCTACGGGCGACATCTTCCGCTATAACCTGAAGAATGGCACGCCTCTGGGTAAGCAGGCTCAGGCCTACATTGACAAGGGCGAGCTGGTTCCCGACGAGCTGACCAACAGCATTGTGCAAGACCGCTTGGGCATGGATGATGTTCAGGAGGGCTGGATTCTGGACGGCTACCCGCGTTCCGCCTCGCAGGTGGAGGCCCTGGATGCCATGCTCAAGGAGCTCAAGACTCCGCTGACTGCCGTAGTGGCGCTCGATGCCGACCGGGCAGTGCTGATGGAACGAATGAAGAAGCGGGCGCAGATTGAGGGGCGTGCCGACGATACGCCCGAAGCCATTGCCAAGCGCCTGGACATCTACGCTAAGGAGACCGAGCCCCTGCTCGACATCTACGCCCAGCGGGGGATGCTCATCAGCATTGACGGCGTGGGCGAGGTTGAGACGATTTCGCAGCATATTATCGACCAGCTCGACAAGCGTTCCTGAGCTCAAGCCCCAGTAGGCTGATCGACCATAGGCGCATATCCTAGTGCCCTACCTGAGCAGAAGTAGTAGCGGGTAGGGCACTGCTGTAGGCGCAAGTAGGTGAGGTCAGCCTTATTGGTTTTCGGCGGTTGGAGCTGGTAGTCGGCTCCCGTAGATTGCCAAGTGCGGACCTGCCCCTAGGGAGTAGGACAATCACAGATGCGAACGAAAGCTGTTTTCCTAAAAGTTGAGTGCATAAGGCTCAACTTTTTCACTCTGAGTTAAATTCGGGCATAAGAGGCACTTACAAAGGTTGAAGGAAGTGAACGGCAAGGGCAAGACCCCCAGGGAGCATCTGGAGGTGGCAGGCCGGGACTAGCTGCTGGGGTGAGCGGTTGCTTCCGGACTGCGGCTCCTGTCTCGAAGGTTTGACTCTATATGTGTGAGGAGTGAGTATTATGGCAATGCTTCCAGCTTTGATGAACAACTCGATTTTCTCTGATTTCTTCGACGATCCCTTCTTCAACAACTGGCGTGATACGCGGCGCTCGCAGGGGACAGGCATGGTGCCGTCCAACCTGATGAACACTGATGTGCGCGAGAAGGATGGCAACTACGAGCTCGATATTGACCTGCCCGGCTTTGCGAAGGAAGATGTGAGCCTACGCCTGGAGGACGGCTACCTGGTCGTCTCCGCCCAGAGGAAGGGTGAGCAGGGCTCGCAAGATGACTCTGGCAAGTGGATTCGCCGCGAACGCTACACGGGCTCATGCTCCCGTAGCTTCTACGTGGGCGAGGGCACCAAGCAGAGCGACATCCATGCCAAGTTTACGGATGGCACGCTTCACGTGACCCTGCCGAAGGAATCCGTGCAGCCTGTCGAGAATAAGCAGACGATCGCAATTGAGGACTGATAGCGGCGGTTGAGCCGTAAGAGGTTCTCTAACAGTTGTAAGGCCACCGAGGGTCGATTCCCTTGGTGGCCTTTATAGTGTGTGCTCAATCGAGCAAGCACTCCGCAGGTACGTAAGACTCACGCAGTGGGCGATACTAGAACACGCCGTAGATTTTTGGCGCTCTATCATGCTACACTAGTAAGTTGGTGTGTCGGTAGACGCATCATGTAATCAGCCAACGAACGGATTGAAGGCTCATGGCAAAAGACGGTGTGATTGAAGTCGAAGGTCGAGTAGTGGAGGCATTGCCGAATGCAATGTTCCGCGTCGAGCTAGAAAATAAGCACATCGTTCTGGCTACGATCTCAGGCAAGATGCGCAAGAATTACATTCGCATTCTGCCTCAAGATAGGGTAGTGCTGGAGATGAGCCCCTACGATTTGAACCGCGGTCGCATTACGTACCGGTACAAGTAAAGGTACAAGAAGCAAAGGAAAACCATGAAGGTCAGCCCTAGTGTGAAGAGGATCTGCGAGAATTGCCGCGTGATCCGTCGTCACGGCCGCGTCATGGTGATCTGCACTAACCCGCGCCACAAGCAGCGCCAAGGCTGAGCAGATTTCCAGCGGCATAATTCAATAGGCGTCAAGTCACAGCTCAAGGAGCTGAACCCCGAGTACGCAGGCTCGGGCCGGGCAACCGGAGGACTTGGTGCACGACCTGCGTGAACAGAAGGAATCGAGCATGGCACGTCTTGCCGGAGTCGACATCCCTAATGAGAAGCGCATCGAGATAGCTCTCACCTACATCTTCGGTGTAGGGCGCACTCGTGCAAAGGAAACACTCGCCGCGACTGGTATTAGTCCAGATATTCGCGTCAAGGATCTCACGGATGAGCAGCTAGTTACGCTGCGTGATTACCTCGAGGGCAACTACAAGATCGAGGGTGATTTGCGTCGTGAGATTGACGCTGATATTCGCCGGAAGATCCAGATTAATTGCTATCAGGGCATGCGCCACCGCAGGGGACTTCCTGTGCATGGCCAGCGCACCAAGACCAACGCCCGTACCCGCAAGGGCCCGAAGCGTACAGTCGCCGGAAAGAAGAAGGCGACCAAGTAAGGTCGTATGGGTCGGTAGCGAAAGCTCCACCTGCAAGCAAGTATAATAATCTTTAATCGTTAGAAGGAAACGAGGATCAATGGCAGCCACAAAGCAGGCCACGCGCAAGCCTCGTCGTAGGGATCGCAAGTCGGTTCCCGTCGGGCAGGCGCACATCAAGTCTACGTTTAACAACACTATCGTCTCTATATCTGATCCCTCAGGTGCAGTTGTGGCCTGGGCTTCGGGTGGCGATGTCGGTTTCAAGGGTTCGCGTAAGTCCACTCCATATGCAGCTGGTATGGCTGCTGAGTCGGCCGCGCGCAAGGCCATGGAGCACGGCGTCAAGAAGGTTGACGTCTTCGTGAAGGGTCCCGGCTCTGGCCGCGAGACCGCAATCCGCTCTCTTCAGTCCGCAGGGCTCGAGGTCGGCTCCATCTCCGATGTCACTCCACAGGCACATAACGGTGTCCGTCCACCCAAGCGCCGTCGCGTCTGAGCACTAGAAAACCATAAAGTCCACCCGCGATGACCGGTGAGTGCACCACCGGTCGGAGCTGAAAGGATAAGAACAGTGCTTATTGCACAGCGTCCGACACTTACTGAAGAAGTTGTCAATGCCCAGCGTTCACGGTTCACCATTGAGCCTCTTGAGCCTGGGTTTGGCTATACTCTCGGCAACTCTCTGCGTCGTACCCTGCTGAGCTCGATTCCGGGAGCGGCCGTTACCTCGGTTCGTATTTCCGGTGCCCTGCACGAATTCACCACGCTTCCCGGCGTGGAAGAAGACGTAACGGAAATCCTGCTCAACATCAAGAACATCGTGCTCACCAGTGAGTATGACGAGCCGGTCGTCATGTATTTGCGTAAGAGCGGCGAAGGTGAAGCCAAGGCTGGAGACATTACGCCTCCCGCTGGAGTCACCGTAGCCAATCCCGATCTGCATATTGCGACCTTAGCTGAAGACGGCGAGCTTGAAATTGAGTTCACCGTTGAACGCGGCCGTGGGTATGTTCAGGCTCAGCTCAACAAGCAGGATTCTGATGAAATTGGCCGAATTCCGGTCGATTCCATCTACTCCCCAGTGCTTAAGGTCTCTTACAAGGTTGAGGCTACGCGCGTTGAGCAGCGTACCGACTTTGATAAGTTGATCTTGGATGTTGAAACGAAGCCAGCCATCTCACCTCGAGATGCTGTGGCATCAGCAGGTTCTACCCTGGTCGAGCTCTTCGGTCTTTGCCGCGACCTGAATGATCAGGCCGAGGGCGTAGAGATTGGTCCCGAGCCGGTGCAGGAAGAAGCCGACCCTGAGATGAATGTCCCCATTGAGGACCTGAATCTGACGCAGCGGTCTTACAACTGCTTGAAGCGTGAGGGTATCCATACCATTGGAGAACTCGTAGCGCACACCGAGCAGGACCTGCTTGACATCCGCAACTTCGGGATGAAGTCCATTGACGAGGTTAAGGAGAAGCTCCAGGGTATGGGGCTGTCTTTGAAGCCATCACCTCTAGGGTTCGATAGCAGTAACCTTGAGGGCGGCACCTTCTTCTCGCCGGAGGATCAGTGACCGATTAGGTCTACCAGTGGAGCGGACGACGGCAAGGGAAAGCGTCCGCTCCCGCAAGAAGTCTTTTCGACTCGGATGTTCGGGCGTATGCCCACCTGAGCGGGAAGCATCACAAGGAGATATGTTATGCCACAACCAAAAAAGGGTCCACGTCTGGCTTCGAGCCCGGCCCATGAGCGTCTGATGCTAGCCAATATGGCTACCAGCCTGTTTGCTCACGGCCGCATCACCACGACCCTGCCCAAGGCTAAGCGCCTGCGCCCCCTGGCTGAGCGCCTGATCACTTTTGCTAAGCGGGGAGATCTGAGCTCTCGGCGTCGCGTCATGCGCGTCATCCGTGACAAGTCCATCGTCCACAAGCTCTTTACTGAGATTGCCCAGCAGATGGAACAGCGCGAGGGTGGTTACACCCGTATTACCCGCATCGCCCCCCGTAAGGGAGACAACGCTCCTCAGGCCGTCATTGAGCTCGTAACTGAGCCTCTGTCCGCCAAGAAGTCCACTGTTCGCGAAGCCGAGGCTGCCACCAAGCAGGCCGCCAAGGAAGCTCAGCAGGACGACGACAAGGAGATGGCAGCAGCAACTGAGGCAGCCATCACCGAGGGCATGGCTGAAGACGCCACTAAGCAGGCCGTGGAAGCCAATGAGTCCGGCGAGGACGTGGCTGAGGCTGATCAGGCTGCTGTAGACCTGCAGAAGGAGTCCAAGAAGGACGAAGCTGCAGAGGCAGAGGCTGAAGAGGACGCCGATGTGGCTGAGGAAGCCGCTGAGGCTGACAGCGAGAAGTAGTAGCTGTTTGCTTCAGCTGTCGTCTACAAAACGTAGCGTAATAGCGTAAAACGATGTGTGGGCTGGGGATAACCCCGGCCCACACTTGTATCTGGAGAAGGTTCTGGATAATTGAGTTGTAGGTAGCGCGTGCGTGTGTGCAGAAAGGGCTTGCAGCGGGAAGCAAGCGGAGTAAAGAGATGGGGGTGGAGTGTGCAGGCTCAAATGGTCAGACTCAGAATTGACCTTGCCTACGACGGCAGTGATTTCTACGGCTGGGCCCGGCAGCCAGGTTTGAGAACCGTTCAAGGCGAGCTTGAAGGGGCCTTGCGCAAGGTGCTCCATCTGGCCCGCCCTGCTGAGCATACATCTGCCGGGGGAGCGTCAGGAGGCCAGGGACAGGCCGAGGCTGAGTCTGAAGCCGTGGCTAGTCAGGTGAGCACCCCTAATGCCGGAGCAGAGGCTGACGCTGAGAACGCTGACGAAAGTACTGAGACCGGGCCTTGGGAGCCACGCCTGGTCGTCGCGGGGCGGACTGATACCGGGGTCCACGCCGCCCAGCAGGTCTGCCACCTAGATATACCCCAAGAAATATTGCTCTTGGTGGTGGGGCATATGGACAGTGAGCCGGCCCTGGCTTTGGAACGACGCTTGCAGCATGTGCTCCCCTTCGACATTGCGGTCCACTCCGTTACCGTAGCGCCGAAAGGCTTTGACGCCCGCTTTTCGGCCCTGGAGCGCACATACGTCTACCGGGTCTGCGACAACCCCGCTAGGTTGGATCCCCGAATGAGAGCCTTTGTGCTGCCCGTCCGCCACCCGCTCGATATTGAAGCCATGAACGAAGCGGCAGCTGCGGCTATTGGCTTGCATGACTTCGGCTCGTTTGCCACCGCGAATGAAGGCGGTACGACCATACGCCAGGTGAAGTATGCCCACTGGGATCGGGTGCCCAGCAATCCGCTCCTGCATAATCCGCCCCAAGAGGGGGGTGAGCCGAGTCAGGCAGCTGGCCAAGTGGGCACTGCCTACCAGGTTCCGGCTGTGGAGTCAGGTTTGGTCTGTTTCACGATTGTGGCCGATGCCTTTGCCCACAACATGGTCCGCTCTCTGGTCAATGCCTGCCTGCGAGTGGGCCAGGGTAAGCAGAGCGTTCACTGGTTCCGGCAGAAGCTAGCACAGCCCGTCAGAGAGGGCGCTACGGGGCCTGTGGAGGCCCGTGGACTCAGTTTGGAACATGTGTCCTATCCGCCGGCCGATCAGCTGGCAGAGCGGGCACAGGCCATCCGAGCCAAGCGTTCTCCAGCTGAGCTCGTCAAGCCTGATGGCGAGCTACAATAGGCCAATCTGCCTGGCAGGCGCGCCAGTGTTTTGCGGTCGCTCACCTGTGGCATAATAGAACGGTTGCTGCCAGGACTTAGTTTGGCGGCACGTAATGGATAAGTGTCCGAGCGGTCTAAGGAGCACGCCTCGAAAGCGTGTGAGGGCAACCCCCTCCGCGAGTTCGAATCTCGCCTTATCCGCCATCAGGAGCCCTGGGTTTACGCCCGGGGCTTTTGCATTACGTTGCGGTGCTGGGTCAGTTTTCGAATGCTAAAGACTGGTAGGGCGTCTAGTGCAAAACCTATAAACGGGTTGAGGGGGGCAAAATCTAAGAAGCTCCCAAGGACGTCCGGCCACAGCATGAATGGGGCCAGCAGTAGCGCGGCTATGAGGGCCAAAGCGGAAGTGTTGATGAGAATTTCCGTCCAAGTGTGAATCTTGGACCAGGCCGAATAAATGCCAAAGCGATGAAGATAGACCCATTTGCTTTGGCGGGTATGGCTCCTAAGACGGCCACCATCATCAGTGTCTCGTTCAAGGCCATTAAGAGGAAGTAGAGCCAGCCTTCAAGCAGGAGGAACACTTAAGGTATAGCATACGTATCTGCTGACGGACTCATTGGCGAATTGCCTGCGGATTGCGCTCTTCGGTGAGCCTGACACTCGGCGGACCGATTTCTCCGTTTGCTGCCCGATCCCTACTATATGTGCAGGCTGCTGACTTGCATAGTGCTGTGTGCTGGCGGTAATACTGATGACGATTGCTGCTTCGGCGCCCCCCATGCTGGTCTGAATTTTGCTTTCAGCCAATTTTTGAGCTAACGGTGAAGAGAAAAACCCGGCGTACTCGGGCTGCAAAACTGGCGGAAAACTGGGGGAATTGTCTGCGGCGTGGGGGAGTGGGAGGAAGCTGGGCGGCGGAGATTCTCGATACGGTTCGATAGAGATTTTGATACAGTGGACAAATCGTAATTCTATGGGGCGGATACGTTCAATGAACTGAACGCTTCTGGCCTGTGGAAGCACCGACGTAGTTGCCACAGATAATGAAGTCAAGTGAGAGGGAGTCAACATGAAAGATACTCACAGGTCGAACGAGGAGGCACAGGCAGCGACCCCTCCCCTCAGGAGTTCTGAGCTAGCCACCAATCTCGCTCCCGATACAGGTAAACCATTAACAAAGAGCAACAGTATCCGCTTCGCCTGCGGTTTTGCGCTGGTCTCTATTTTGTGGGCGCTGCCCTTCTTCATGGGTGCGAGCGTCCTTCTGCCCCACATTTTCGATGGTATGAAGGGTGTTTCCGCTGAAGGCGCCATCGGCTTAGTGAATTCGATCAGCGCTGTATTCTCCCTGGTTGCCAACATAGTATTCGGCGCTCTCTCCGACATGTCTCGCTTCAAGGTGGGCAAGCGCACACCTTGGGTGATCGTGGGCGGCATTATCGCCGCTGTCGGTTACGTGATTGCGTTCAACACACAGAGCTTGGCCATAGTGGTCGCTGGTTGGTGCGTGGTTCAGGTGGGGCTCAACTGCATTATCGCTCCAGCTGTGGCCGTGCTCTCCGACCGCATTCCCGAACTGACTCGTGGCACTTTCTCTGCCCTCTACGGCGCAGGCATGATTGTGGGCCAGCAGTTGGGTACGTTCGTGGGTTCCTTCTTCCTTTCGAACGTCCACACTGGTGCCATTCTTGGTACAGCAATCTTCTTCTTCTCTGGCATTATTGTCGTGCTGGTCTGGCCGCGCGAGCAGTCCGCAGCAACCAACGCTACTAAGGTGTCTGCAGCAGAAATTGCTCGCTCCTTCATTCCGCCAACCAAGGGCGCCCGCGACTTCTACCTGGCTTTGGGTGGTCGCTTGGTCTTCGTTATTGGCGCTTTCATGATTTCCGGCTACCAGCTCTTTATCTTGCAAAAGTACATTAATTTGAGCTTGGATGACGCTCAGACTGCCTTGCAGGTGCTTTCAATTATTACGGTGATTACCACGATTGCAGCCTCCGCGGTCTCTGGCCCGCTCTCTGATTTCCTCCAGCGCCGCAAGATTATTGTGGCCGCTTCGACCGTCTTGTTTGCTGTCGGCATGGCTGTTCCCTTCTTCATGCCCTCAGCTACCGGCATGTATATTTATGCGGCTCTGGCAGGTATTGCCAACGGCTGCTATATGTCTGTGGATCAGGCGCTCAATGTGGACGTGCTCCCGAACCCGGAAGAGGCTGGCAAGGATTTGGGCATTCTCAACTTGGCCAACACGGTCGGCCAGGTGCTCGCGCCCGTCTTTACCACTCGGGTCATCGCCATGACTGGTGGCTACAAGATGATCTTCCCAGTAGCTATTGTCTTCCTGCTGGTGGGTACCTTCTTCATCATGGCCATTCGCAAGGTCAAGTAAACGTTGTAATAAGCATGTCGTTTCGCCTGTGCCTAGCTCGGCGAGTTAGGGTGGGCGGCGGCCTGTGGAAAGGAATATCATGACAGAACACACTCATGTGAAAGTCAGCGATTTGAGCTTGGAAGAGGAAGCCTCGCTGACTTCCGGATCCGATTCCTGGCACGTTCAGGGACTGGAAGAGCAAGGTCTCGAAGGCTACATGATTACCGACGGCCCTTACGGTCTGCGTAAGGCCAAGGACTCGGCTTCTAACGATGTATATGGCTCTGTGCCAGCTACTTGCTTCCCGCCCACCGCGGGTCTGGCATCCTCTTGGAACCCAGAACTCACCCGCGAGGTGGGTCAGGCCATGGGCGAGGAGTGCGTGCAGGAGAAAGTTGCCGTCATCCTGGGCCCCGGCGTGAACATTAAGCGCAGTCCCTTGGGAGGCCGTAACTTTGAGTATTGGTCAGAAGACCCAGTGCTCACCGGCCATCAGGCTGCCGAACTGGTCAACGGTGTGCAATCTCAAGGCATTGGTACCTCTGTTAAGCACTTCGCCGCCAACAATCAGGAAACCGAGCGCCTGCGCGCCAGCTCCGATATGGACGAGCGCACCCTGCGTGAGATCTACCTGCCAGCTTTCGAGTACATCGTGAAGCATGCCAAGCCTTGGACGCTCATGTGCGCATACAACCGTTTGAATGGCGTGTTTGGTTCCGAGAACCGTCGATTGATGACGGACATTCTGCGCGACGAATGGGGCTTCGACGGCATTGTGATGTCTGATTGGGGAGCAGTTCACAACCGCGCTGCCGCCCTGAACGCAGGCCTCAATTTGGAGATGCCACCTTCGGCCAGCGATGGCGAAGTAGTCGAAGCAGTCAAGGCTGGCGAGCTCAGCAAGGAGCAGCTCGACAAGATGGCTCAGGGCATGATTGACCTGATTGAGAAGGCCAAGCCTGCTATGTCTCGCGAAGGCTACCGCTACGATGTGGAAGCCCACAACCAGGTGGCCCGCCAGGCAGCTTGCGAATCGGTAGTATTGCTCAAGAATGAGGACTCCATCCTGCCTCTGCGCAAGGGCGAGAAGGTAGCTGTTATCGGTGAGTTCGCTCGCACTCCGCGCTATCAGGGCGGCGGCTCCTCCCACATCACCCCTACAGTGGTTACCAACGCGCTCGATGCTTTCGAGCATTCAGGCGTGGAAGTGGACTTCGCTCCCGGCTTTACCCTTGACGACGCTGCTCAAGACGAAGAGCTGACTCAAGAGGCTCTGCATGTAGCCAAGCAGGCCGATAAGGTCGTGCTCTTCCTCGGCTTGCCTGAAGATGCTGAGTCCGAGGGATTCGATCGCACCAGCCTCGACATGCCTGCCAAGCAGGTAGAGCTCCTGGCTAAGGTGAGCGAAGTCAATCCGAACACGGTTGTGGTATTGTCCAACGGCTCCGTGGTGAGCTTGACTGATTGGCTGCCACAGGCCAAGGCTGTGCTTGAGGCATGGCTGCTGGGTCAGGCTGGCGGTCAGGCAATCGTTGATCTGCTGCTGGGTGAGGCAAACC
This sequence comes from Bombiscardovia nodaiensis, assembly GCA_033127725.1. Taxonomy (NCBI): domain Bacteria; kingdom Bacillati; phylum Actinomycetota; class Actinomycetes; order Bifidobacteriales; family Bifidobacteriaceae; genus Bombiscardovia; species Bombiscardovia nodaiensis. The sequence continues at coordinate 529,799 of AP026798.1, forward strand.
CCTCGGGCAAGCTGGCTCAGACCATTCCGATGCATTTGAGCGATGACCCCACCGTTATGAACTTCCCTGGTGAAGAGGGCCATGTGCGCTACGGCGAGGGCGTGTTTGTGGGATATCGTTACTACGACACGTTTGACAAGCCCGTGCTTTTCCCCTTCGGCTTCGGTCTGTCTTATGCCAACTTCGAAGTTACCGACGTATCTGTAGAGAAGTCCGGCAAGAACCAAGTGAGCGTGCAGGCCACGGTTACCAACGTTTCCAACGTTGATGGCGCTCAAACGGTGCAGGTCTACGTGGCTCCAGGGCAGGCAAGGGTCAACCGCCCCTCCCACGAGCTTAAGGCCTTCAAGAAGGTCTTCCTCAAGGCAGGGGAGTCTAAGAGCGTCTCTATGAGCTTGGATGAGCGTGACTTTGCCTACTGGTCTCAGACTATGAACGATTGGCACGCCGAGGCTGGCACTTACGGCATCGAAGTTGCCACTTCTTCTCGCGACATTGTCAAGCGCGTTGACGTAGAGATTGAGGGCGACGGCAAGAGCTTCCGTCTGAACGAAGAGTCCAGCATGGGCGAGTGGGAAGAAGATCCGATTGGCGCTCCCATTCTGCGCAAGAAGGTTGAGGAGCTGGAAGCCGAGGGCGTGCATTTGCCCGACGATCCGAACACGATGATTCTCTTCCGTACTATGCCGATGGGTACTGTAGTGACCTTCTCTGGCGCTGACGGTCGCAAGGTAACGCGCGATCTGCTGGCTGCTTACCAAGCTGTAACAGCTGAGTAAGAGCCTCACAGTTAAGAAATAACCCGCTGCTAAGACCCGCATCTGGTCTTGGCGGCGGGTTTTGCCATGCTGGGCAGACTAGCGCGGCCTAGGCTGGAGGCCCACTGGAAGTAGCCAAGGCGAGAGGGAACGCACCAGCCCGATGCCGGCAAATGTATAGACAACGTATAGCGTTTGTATGGGCTTTGCCCGTGAATTGTTGAGTTTATTAGTCGTCTGCGGGAGTGCGGAAGAGCGCTTGGTCGAAGCTGGGGTAGCCCAAGCTGAAAGCGCTGTACCAGCGGGCTGTGGTCAGCATGGCTAGCGTTTGCTGAGGCCTGTTTGGCGCAGTTTGGGTGGTTCCTGCCTTGGACGAGTGCTCGTCCTTGGTGTCGGGGGTATTCATGTTGGAAGATTGGGGTTCAGCCGTTGCGGTTGGGCTCTCTTCGTTCACGGTGAGTAAGGCTCGGGCGCAGTTGGCTTCCACCACGGCCTCGGTGGGGGCTTGCAGACCGTTAGCGTGGTCAGCCATCGTGTCTGGGTGGTCGAGCAGGGGCTGGGCCGAATAGACGCCCTGCCGGGGATCCTTGTCGGCTGCTGCGGCGAATTGTTGGGCAGCAGCGTGGTGGAGGTCTCCGGCTTTGAGTAAGGCGTTGCTGTTGCTCGTCCTGCGGGCGGCTATCAGCGTCATGCTAAAGCCGGCAGCATCCTCGCACTGTGCTGCGTGAGCTGCCTGAGTAGGGCTGAAGGCGTGAACGGTGGTTTCCAAGGCTTGTGCGGCCTGAGCTCCCAGTTCTTGTGGGTCCGGCAGGTTGACGCTGTCTGACGGGGTCTGTCGCGCCCGCTGCTGGGCGGTATACCATGACAGGCCTGAGCGAGTGGTGGCCTCGCCAAAGCGGGTGGGGCAGCTGATGGCCACCTGCAGCCAAGCTTGAGCAGATGACTTGAGAGCGAGTGTCTGCATAGCCGCTGGGTCGCTGGCTAGCTGGCTGGCCTCCTGGACCCGCTGTTCGGCACTCTCGCAGGAGCTCATCTTCACGGCAGCACCTGCTGGGTCGAGTTGCTCCAAACTCATCTGTGAAGAGCAGGCAGCAAGCGATGGCAGTAGGGCGCACAGGAGAAGGGCCAGCGTACGACGGGCCATTTTTTTGGTTCTCGGCGATCGGTTCGACCGCGTTTTGAAGCCCGTAAGTGTCTGCATGAAAGGCTAGAATAGTCTGAATTGTAGACTGTGGGCTAATTGGCCTCACACGACGTATAACTTCATAGGAGGTCTTGACATGGAATTGGACCTGGCTGAGATTCATCAGTTAGCAGCAGAACAAGGAATAGATGCCGAGACCTTGGACCAAGCTCTGCAAGAAGCCCTCCGTTTGGCTTATTCAAAAACACCTCACGCATCGAAGCACGCCCGGGTGGAACTCGACGACCGGGCTGGCACAATGACGATTTGGGCTCAGGATGAAATCCCGCAAGAGCCCAGCGAAGACAACCCTCACCCGACCCCACGCTTGGGCGAAGAGTATGACGACACGCCTCAAAACTTTGGGCGTGTGGCCGCTGCCACCGCTCGTGGCGTGCTCGACGACCTCTTCCGTCAGGCTGAGGACAAGCGCATTTTCGGCGCCTTTGCAGGGCAAAAAGAGCATTTGGTGACTGGCGTGGTGCAGCAAGATGCCTCAGACCCCAACAATGTGCATGTCTCTGTAGGCGATGTGGAAGCCATTCTGCCCCGGCGCGAGCAGGTGCCAGGGGAGCGCTACCGGCACGGACAGCGTATTCGCGTGTATGTGGTCACGGTCTCTCGCGGTTTTAAGGGCCCAGAAATTGTGGTATCGCGCTCCCACCCCGGCTTGGTGCGTAGGCTCTTTGAGTTGGAAGTGCCTGAGCTCAACTCCGGTGCCGTTTCGATTATGGGGATTGCGCGTGAGGCTGGCGCTCGCACGAAGATTGCTGTGAAAGCCAACGCTAAGGGTGTGAATCCCAAGGGTGCGTTGATTGGGCCCAGCGGCTCGCGTGTGCGTGCGGTCATGGAGAACTTAGGTGAGGAGAAGATCGACATTGTGGACTGGTCCGACGATCCGGCCCAGTTCATTGCCGCTGCCCTCTCACCAGCAACCGTGCGCGAAGTCAAGGTCGTTTCAGCTCGTAATCAGACGGCCATAGCCTACATTCGTGATGCTCAGCTCTCGCTCGCCATCGGCAAAGAAGGACAGAACGCCCGACTGGCCGCTAAGTTGACCGGTTGGAAGATTGGCATTGAATCCTTGGAGTCGCACCTGGCTAAAATGCAGGCGCAAGAGCAGCTCCAGGCGGCCGAGAAGCAGGCCAAGGCAGCGAATGAGGACTCGGCCAGCCAAACTGCCGAAGGCGCGTCTGAATCTGCCCAGAGCACCACCGGGTCTGAGCAGAGCGAGTCAAGCGCTCAGCCTGACCAAGCTCAGGCAGTAGGACCGGAGGCTGGACAGGCCGAAGATTCAGGCGCTGCCAGTGGTTCAGTTGCTTCTCCTGCGGGCGAATCGGACTGACGTAAACATCCGTATGCACGAGTATGCTTGAAACCGTATCCGAAGTGAGCGGCTTCAAGCTGCCCGGATACGGCAAAGAGACGAGGTAACACAATCATGGTCGCACGATGAGACAGGATATGTTCACCGTCAAATTGGAATGACTGCGCCTTCATACGCGCGGTCGGTGTAAGGAGAAAAATAAGTGCCCAAAGCGCGCGTGTATGAATTAGCCAAGGAGCTTGGCGTAGATAGTAAGACCGTATTAGGTAAGCTCAAAGAAATGGGCGAGTTCGTCAAGTCAGCATCGTCCACCGTAGAGGCGCCTGTGGTGCGTCGTCTCAAGAATGCTTTTCCCCAGCCAGACCAGCAGGCTGGAAATCAAAAGGCTGGTCAATCCACACCCAAGTCCGCTCCAAAGGCTGCCAGTAAAGCGGCCACTACGGCGGCAGATACACATGTCAGCACGCCACAGCCTGCTGCCAGCAAGCCGACGGAGACTACGATCGCCAGCCACCAGACTACAGCTCCTGCTCCCGCCCAAAGCGCTCCCAGGGCACACAAGCCACAGGCAGCACCAGCTGCTGCCGAACCAGCGCAGCCAGCAGAGCATAAGTTCCCCACTCCGGGAGCTAACAAGCGGCCGTCAGCAGCTAAGCCAGCTGCCCACCACCCCGGTCCTGCACGTCAGCGCTCTGAGCAGGAAGCCCAACAGCGGCCCCAACAAGGGCAGGGTGCACGACCTGCTGCGCCAGGAGCTCACCCAGGGCCACACTCGGCGGCCAAGCCCGGTGCCAGGAAGCAGGCCAATGCGCCGCGTCCAGGCAACAACCCCTTCAGTCGTAAGCAGGGAATGAGGGCTCCTATGCCCAGCGACATCCCTCGCCCACACCCTATGGCCAAGCCCACTGTTGGTGACGGTCACCGCGGTGGAGGCGGCCGTGGACACTTCCGCAATGGGCGTCCGGGTCAGGGTACCGGTCGGCCCACCCAGTGGGGTCACAGCAGGACTGGCGCTGGTGCAGGTACCGGTGCGCGCCCAGGGCAGGGCGGCGGCAACCGCTTCGGCGCTGGTGCAGGTGCTGGAGCAGGTAGCAACTTCCAGCCTTCCGGTCCAAGCGGGCACAGTCACGGCCATGGAGGCGCAGCAGGTGCCTTCGGTCGCCAGGGAGGCAAGTCTTCCAAGGCCCGCAAGAATCGCATGGCTAAGCGCCATGAGTATGAGGAGATGAAAGCACCTACTATCGGTGGCGTGCGCATCCCCGCTGGCAACGGGCAAACCGTCAAGTTGAGGCAGGGGGCGACCCTGTCGGATTTGGCCGAGAAGATTAACGTCAACCCCGCTGCTCTGGTCACTGTGCTCTTCCACCTGGGCGAAATGGCTACAGCCACGCAGTCCCTGGACGAGGCCACTTTTGAGATTCTGGGCCAGGAAATTGGCTGGAATATCAAGATTGTTTCGGCTGAGGAAGAGGATCGTGAGCTCCTCCAGCAGTTCGACATTGACCTGGATTCCGAGCAGGAAGACCAGGACGACAAGGACTTGAAGCCGCGGCCGCCAGTGGTGACCGTGATGGGCCACGTTGACCATGGTAAGACCCGACTGCTCGACACGATTCGGAAGACCAACACTTCGGCACACGAGGCTGGCGGCATTACCCAGCGCATCGGTGCCTACCAGGTGACGGTGAACTTGGAGGGTGAACCTCGCAAGATTACCTTCCTCGATACCCCTGGCCACGAGGCCTTTACGGCTATGCGTGCCCGTGGTGCCGAGCTGACAGATGTGGCCATCCTGGTGGTGGCTGCCGACGACGGTGTGATGCCGCAGACCGTGGAAGCTATTAACCACGCTAAGGCAGCAGATGTACCCATCGTGGTGGCGGTCAACAAGATTGATGTGGAAGGCGCGAACCCCGAGAAGGTGCGCGGCCAGCTCACCGAGTTTGGCCTGGTCTCAGAAGAGTACGGCGGCGACACTATGTTCGTCGACATCTCCGCCAAGTTGGGCACGAACGTGGACAAGCTCCTGGAAGCTGTGCTCTTGACAGCCGACGCTGACTTGGACTTGCGGGCCAATCCCAACATGGACGCTCGCGGTGCCACCGTGGAAGCGCGCTTGGACAAGGGCCGTGGTGCTGTGGCAACAGTGCTCGTGCAGCAAGGCACCCTCCATGTGGGCGATGCTATCGTGGCCGGTTCGGCTTATGGTCGTGTGCGCGCCATGCTCGACGAGAATGGCAAGCAGATGAAGGAAGCAGGCCCCTCAACACCTGTGCAGGTGCTGGGCTTGACGTCTGTGCCTACCGCTGGCGATGTCTTCATCGTGGCACCCGAGGACCGCACGGCCCGCCAGATTGCCGAGAAGCGTGAAGCTACGGCTCGCGCGGCTCAGCAGGCCAAGCGCCGCAAGGTCGTCTCCCTGGAGACCCTGAACGAGCAGTTCGCCAAGTCCGAAGTGGACATGCTCAACATCGTCATCAAGGGCGACTCCTCCGGTTCTGTGGAAGCGCTGGAAGATTCCCTGATGAAGATCGAGGTGTCCGACGAGGTTGGCATCCAGGTCATCCACCGCGGCGTGGGCGCTATCACCCAGTCCGACGTGGACTTGGCTACTGTCGACAAGGCCGTGATTATTGGTTTCAACGTCCGACCCAACCGGCAGGTGCAGGAGCTGGCCGACCAAGAGGGCGTGGAAATCAAGTACTACTCGGTCATCTACCAGGCCACCGAAGACATCGAGGCCGCCCTGAAGGGTATGCTCAAGCCGGAGTACGAGGAAGTCACGACCTCCCATTCGGAGATTCGCGAAATCTTCCGTTCCTCCAAGTTCGGCAACATCGCAGGCGTTATGGTCCAAGATGGCACGGTCAAGCGTGGCACCAAGGCACGTATCTCCCGCGACGGAGTGGTTACCATCAACGACCTGGAGATTTCCACCCTGCGCCGTTTCAAGGACGACGTCAACGAGGTGTCCGAGGGCTACGAGGCTGGTATCAACCTGGGTGACTTCAACGACATCCAGCTGGGCGACATCATCGAGACCTACGAGATGCAAGAAGTTGAGCGCAAGTAGGAGCTCGGGAAGTACGCAAGCAGCAGTGAAGATACAAGTAAAAGGAGTAGGCGATGGCCTCTGGAATTAACCCAAGAGCTGTGAGAATTGCGGCCCTGATTCAGCGGGTTATCGCCTCCTCTCTTGAAGGCAAGATGCACGACAAGCGCCTGGACGGGGTCACGATTACGGAAGTGCGCGTGACCAACGACCTGCAGATTGCCAAAGTTTACTGGACGCAGATTGGCAAGCCCGGGCACGAGGACGGCGAGCGGAAGCGGGCCCAGCAGGCGCTCCGCCAGGCCACGGGCCGCCTGCGCTCCCTGGTGGGGGCCAAGGCCGGGCTGCGACTCACGCCCAACCTGCGGTTCATTTACGACGAAGTGCCCTCACAGGCTACCGAAATTGAGGATGTACTGACGATTGCGCAGAAGCGCGACCAAGAGTTGGAAGCAGCGAGGGCCAACGCCCAGTACGCCGGCGACCCTGATCCTTACCGCCACGACGATGACGAAGCCGATGAGTCCGATGAGGACAATGAGTCTGACGAGATTGGTGAGACTGGCGAGACCGGCGATAGAGCTGCATCCGAAGCCAGTGAGCCAGACGGGTCCGAGGACACTGCAGAGTATGAGCCTGAAGGAGAGCAAACTCCTCTCGCCTGAGAACGTATGAGGGCTGGCCATTGGCGGAGGGCGCCGGGCCAGCCCTCATTCTGTAAGATACGCGCGTCCGAGAAAAGACAGGAAAACTGGCAGGTTGATGAAGAGCGGAATACTGATAGTAGACAAACCCCAGGGCGTTACCAGCCACGACCTGGTGGCTGCCGTTCGCGCCCGTCTGGGCCTGCGCAGGGTGGGGCACGCCGGTACCCTAGACCCCATGGCGACGGGCGTGCTGGTGATTGGCTTTGGGCAGGCTACCAGGCTCCTGAACGCCATCGTGGGCCATGACAAGACCTATGAAGCCACTATCCGCTTGGGGCAGGCCACGGACACCGACGACGCTGACGGGCACTTACTCCCCCCTGAGCCAGGAGCAGGGGAGCGGATCCAAGAGCTGAGCCAGGGCCAAATCGAGGCAGCCATTGCCCATTACACTGGCGACATTGAGCAAGTGCCCAACGCTTACTCGGCCATCAAAGTGCACGGGCAGCGGGCATACGACCTCGCCCGGCAAGGACAGGCCGTTGAGCTCAAGGCCCGCACGATTACGGTCAGCGAATACAAGCTCCTTCGGCTCACCCGCACGCGGGCACAGGTTAGCTTGGATGACCCTAGCAAGGAGAGTGCCGAGCAGGAGGACGCGAGTCAGCCGGTCATTGACTTGCAGGTGCGCGTCTCCTGCTCGTCGGGTACCTATATCCGTGCTCTGGGCCGAGATTTAGGCGCTGAGCTGGGTGTGGGCGGTCACCTGACCAGGTTGCGACGGGTGCGCGTAGGGCGCTTCGATTTAAGCAATCCAGCGCTCGCCGCCCGCGTAATCACCGCACATGTGGTAGAGCACACCTTCACCGACCGCCAGGGGCAGGTGCAGACGCGAAATAAGGCCATGCTGGACCAGGATAGGGCGGAAATCCAAGCGCGCGCCCTGGGCCTGGTAGACGGCGCGAAACTGACCATGCCCACGCTCGCTGTGAGCTCCGAGCAGGCCCAGGAGCTGGAGCACGGCCAATTCCTGCCTCTGAGCATTACGGAGCCCACAGCGGCCATTTTGACCGGCACAGACGGCAGTGAGCAGCTGGTGGGACTCTTAGAGCCGCGCGGCAGCCACAGCGCTAAGCCTTCAGCCGTGTTCGCCTTGGCAAATGAGTAAATGCGCGCGATACTAGCGGGTAGAGCCCAGTAGAGCAGATAGGACACAGATGAAAGTCAGCAGACTAGAACCAGACTTGAGCGGGATTGTAAACTGGCCCACGCTGAGCACCACCAAAAAAAGCGTCGTAACCGTCGGTGTGTTCGACGGCATGCACCGAGGCCACCAATCTCTGATTAAGCGAGTAGTGGAGCTCGCCCGCCAGCAAGGCGACTACGCGGTCGTCGTCATGTTCGACCCCAGCCCCAAGCAAGTACACTCCTATGCGGACGCTCACTCGGGCGCGGACCTGCCTTCCGGCGAGGCAGCACAGGACAGGGACGAGCTCATGCCAGAGCGTGAACGCCTACGCATCATGCGGGAACTGGGGGTGGACTGGGTGCTCAGCGTGCAATACACGCTCGCCTTCGCTGCCAAATCCTTCCGCTTCTTCCTGGGCGCGCTCGTGGGCAAAATTGGCATGAGCACACTGGTACTGGGCCAAGATGCCACTATGGGAGCTGGGCGGGCTGGCAACGTGGAAGCTATCGAGCGCCTGGCCGAAGCCACGGGCGTGTTCACGCTGGACATTGTGGACGACGCGGGCCCCGGCTACACCTGGGTGCCCGGGGAGATTGAACCCCAGGCTCCCGCGGGCGCAGGTGAGCCAGGAGATCCGTTAGAGGGCATGAACAAGGCTGAGCTGCGGGCTTGGACCAAGGCGCACCAGTGCAAGAAAGTGCGTATCTGGAGCTCTACGAATGTGCGCTACCTGCTAGCTAGCGGGCGGGCGAGTGAAGCCGCTGCGATTTTGGGACATGCGCACGCTGTCGAAGGCGAAGTGGTCCACGGCGAGCAGCGGGGGCGCGAGCTGGGCTATCCTACAGCCAATATTTCTGAGGATTATGAGGGTTACATGCCGGTAGACGGTGTCTACGCTGGCTGGCTCGTGGACCTAGGGCCTAGCGAGGCTGCCGCGTCTGCAGGAGCTGGTGCTGCCGGGGTTTCTGGTGCTGTTAGCGGCTCGACTGCATCGGGCGGCGCTGACGGAACGAGCGCGGCGGACGGCGGTCTCGAGACCGTGACCTTCTCCAGCGCGGGCAAAGACGCGCGTCTGGCCCCGGGTTCGCCCTGGCGGTGGCCGGCAGACATCTCTATCGGCAGCAAGGAGACCTTCGCAGGCGAAGGGCAGCAGTACGAGCGCGTGCTAGAAGTCAACGCCATCGTCGGAGACGACTGGCTAGACCTCTACGGTCACCGGGTGCGGGTCGAATTCCTGGCCTACCTGCGGCCTCAAGCCAAATTCGCCAGCGGAGAGGCGCTGTCCGCCCAGCTTCAGCAAGACGCCGCCGACTCCCTGCGCTTAGCTCGCCAGGCCGAGGCTGGCTCGTAGCCCAAACTGGTCATAACCTGTTCGTTAGTTTTGACTCTCGTATGGACTGCCATTAAGTTGGGCTTATGCGAACGTCGGCTATCCAAGGGAGCGTCAGCCATGCTGCAAATTACTCTTACTTATCATCAGGAGCTGTCACCGGTGGGCACTTGGTGGGCTGATTCGCCGGATATGCCCGGGTTTTATGCCGCTGGCAATACGCTAGAAGAAACGCGAGTTCAGGCTATAGAAGGTGTTCAGGCCAGCCGCAAAGTTGACCGTATTACTGATCGTGTGACCGTGCTGGAACTTGATGAGCAGGGCCGGCCACTTGTTACAGCAGCAAATGCACAGCGGGCATCTTTTGAATACGCTTAAAATGCGCATAGCAATTGGTTAAAGTTTTCTTAGAACATGGTAATAGCGTAGGTTAGGCGCTTACACCAGATGCCAACCTGTAATGTTAGATATTTGTTTATCCAGAGATCATACGCGTGATTGTTTTGGCTTGAGCATTGGTTTGTGCACTGTTCCAATGCTTAGTGTTACCTGTGTGCTGATTGCTGCGTTTGGCCTTTTGGAGCGCTGTTGATGGGGTTGGAGCAGCTCAGCTTGGGGAGTGGGGCATCGTTTTACCATGGCAATCAGATAGGGCTTGAGCGAATGCTGCTAGGGGAGGGGATTGACTCGCACAGACTGGGCTAAGCGCTTGCGATGCTGGGAGAGCTGGTGGGCCGCGTAGGCGCAGGCGCTCAAGCAGGTGAGTGCCAGGAGGAGGGTACCAGCTTGCCTGTGGAGAGGTATCGTTCCGGCACCGGGAAGTGTGTAGAAGGTATAGTAGAGGAAGCCGGACGCGATGTTGAAATCCGGTTGAGCGACGCCCGCTATTTTCCAGTGGATGTTGACCGGAACGTGTCCGTCAACATGACTGGGAGTTTTGCCGGTCCATTCCTCGCGCGGCCTGTTGTAGGTGGGGACACAAGTATGGAGGTTGTCTCCGAACTCAACGCTGGAGATGGTGACTTTTCCGGTTTGAAGCGGCATCACAGGGGTGGAGTTGACATTGAAGTCAGTAGTGTCGTTGCCCAGCTCACCGTACGTGTTGCACCCCCAGACGTGGATGCGGCCTAGCGAGTCTAAGGCCATAGAATAATAGGTGCCTACACTGATTTGAGATATAGTGACACCGTTCAAACTGCCACCGGCGGCAATTACGGGCGTGGGATTGGGAGTCATTGAGGAGCTGTTAGTCGCGGTGCCGAGCTGACCCCAGTAGTTATTGCCCCAGACGTGGATCCGGCCTTGTGCGTCGAGAGCCATGGAATTTGAGTTGTCTGCGCTGACTTGCGTGACAATAACACCGTTCAAACTGCCGCTGTTGACAATAGTGGACGAAGGATTGGCAGATTCTATGGTGTTGTTAATGGGGTTGCCCAACTCGCCGTTGTAGTTGTTTCCCCAGGCGTGGATGTGGCCTTGCGTGTCTAAGGCCAGAGAGTGGCTGGATCCTCCGTCAATCTGCTTGATGGTTGCCCCGCTAAGGCTGCCGCTGGCAATGATGGCTGGCGTTGGATTGGCAATGTCTGTGCCGTTGTGAGTTGTGGTTCCGAGTTGACCGTAGCGATTGTTTCCCCAGGCGTGGATGTGGCCTTGCGTGTCTAAGGCCAGAGAGTGGCTGGCTCCTGCGCCTATCTGGGTGATGGTTGCCCCGCTGAGGCTGCCGCTGTTGACAAGTGTGGGTGTGGGATTGGCAGCGTTTAAGTTGTTGTTAGCGGTATTTCCAAGCTCTCCCGAGAAATTCGAACCCCATGCGTAAACGTGGCCTTGATTATCTAAGGCCAGCGAATGGTCGGATCCAGCGCTGACTTGAGTCATAGCGCCAGCAGGTAGGCTACCGGTGGTGATCTTGCGAGGTCGTAACGACTGAGCTACGCTGTCGCCCAATTCGCCGTATGTGTTGTCTCCCCATGCATACACATTGTGGTCGTCGCCCAGCGCAAGTGAAAAGTTACTGTACCCTCCTGCGCTCACTTGAATGAAGTGTACGCCGTCCGGAACGAGTACTCGGGAAGGCGTTTGTATGTTGTTTCGTGTGCCATCGCCTAGCTGGCCGTATGCGTTGCTCCCCCAGGCGTACGTGTTGCCGTCCGAGCCGATAGCTAAGACATGGGTACTTCCAGTGCTGATTTGGGTGAATCGGAGAGTTGTGGGCTGATGATCAGCCTTGATGGTGACGGGAGTGTTGCCTGTTACGGGGCCGCTGATAGGGGTCATGGTGAACGAGTAGTAGTTCCAGTGGGCCGTGAGGGTTAGGGGTCCGGTTACGGGGTCGGCTAGGTTCCAGGGGCTGCCGTCGGCCTTGAACCAGCCGGTGAACTGGTGTCCTGCCCAGGTTGGGTCGGTGGGCCAGGTGATGGGGTCGCCGCTCATGACTTCTTGATAGCCGGGGCCAGTGGCTTGACCACTCCCCTCACCCAGGTCAAAGTCCACCCGGTAGGTGCCTTTATATTCGTAGTGGAGGGTGACGGTTTCTGTGGGGCTTGTTTCGACCGGAAGGGGATTGTAAATTACGGTTCCAACGAGTAGGCCTCCGCAGTGGTACGTGACGGTTACAGGAACTATGCCTGCAGGGTGTGAAGGTACGGGCATTTCCCAGGAACCGGTGGCAGTATCGACAGTTTTTTGACTGACAGGGCTCCCGTCGAAATTGACAGAGTCAATCACGTACAGGGAATTTCCTGTACGTACGGGTACAAATGACCAGCGTGCTTGAGTAGAGACATCGCCAAGCTGGCCATAGCCGTTGTGTCCCCAAGCGTGTATCTTACCGTTTTGATCGATAACTAATGAACTCTCACTGTCGCAGGCGCTGCTGCTGAGGCTGGCTACCTTAACATTTGCTAGAGTTCCAGTGGTAACTTGTGTAGGTATTGGGCTAGCAACATTAACACTGCCGTTGATGTTTCCTAAGCCGAGTCGTCCTTGGTAGGTGTTGCCCCACGTGTGGACGTGACCTTGGCTGTCTAGTGCAACAGAGAAATCTACATTTCCACTCATTTGAGTGATGGTGACATTGGCTATGCTTCCTGAGCTAATGAGTGTGGGTGTCGGATTCCAAATGTCAAGTCCAACGTTTACAGCGTTACCCAGTTCTCCGTAAAAATTCATGCCCCAGCTATGTAAGTGCCCTTGAGTGTCTAGGGCCATGAGGTGACCGTCGCCTGCGCTAATGCGGGTAATAGTAGCGTTGGTTAGGCTACCAGTATTGAGCAGTGAGGGAGTTGGGTTTTTGACAGTGACTCCGCTCCCGTCGTGATAACCTCCCCACGTGTGGACGTGCCCCTGATTATCTAGAGCCAAAGAATAAGCTGAGCCTGCGCTGATTTGTGTGATGGTGGCGTTGGCTAAACTACCAGAGTTAACAAGTACTGGAGTCGGATTTTGACTTAAGAATCCGTTATTGACACCAAGTACCCCGAATTCGTTATCACCCCATGCGTGGACGTGTCCATGATTGTCAAGAGCCATAGCATAATCAGCACCTGCGCTGATGCTGGTGATGGTGGCACCAGCAAGGCTGCCGGAGGTAATCTTGACTGGTGTTGGATTGGGGTCCCCGCTGACCATGTTGGTGGAATTGCCTAGTTCGCCGTAAAGATTCCTGCCGAATGCGTAGACGCAGTGGTCGTCGCCGAGCGCTAGCGAGTATTGGAAACCTGCGCTGACTTGGGTGAAATGTACTCCTGGAGGAGTTTTTACTCGGAGAGGACGCACCCAACCGTGGTCGATTGGGCCTCTGCTGTTTACCATGCTGCTGCCGGTGCCAAGCGTTCCGTACATGTCCCATCCCCAGGCATAGGTGTCACCATCTGAGGCAATTGCCAAGGAATGGGCAAAACCAGAAGCGGTTTGGGTAAAGGTCATACCATCGAGGGCTCCGGCGGGCTTTAACGTGGTATTCGGGTTCGTGCTTCTGTTTGCTAAGCCTCTGGAGGGGGAGAGGGAGAAACCGTCTACGGCATCCGTGTTGCTGCCACCGCGCAAGAGAGCGCTTGAATTTCCTTGCGGGGCTGGGTCGGCTGCCGCTGGGCGCGTCAGTTGGGTAGCTCCACCTCCTAGGATCAGTAGAGCTAGTGCTAGCACTGCGGAGCTGGCGGCACGGAAACTACGCATGTTCTCCCCAAGCGGACCCAAAGTGGAACTCAACTTGGAGCGGGCCCGTGTATTCAGTTGAAACTACCCTCTATGCCTTGCCTATCACCGGTAAATTCCCCAACCCAAGGGCGCGTAAAAGCATACTAGGTTTCTTATTTTAGCATAAGCATCCCGAGGCTGGGGAAAGCAAAGATGCCAAGAGGGTAGTTTGTTGAAGGGGGAGATACAGGAGGAAGCGCAGTTTGGACTAGCTTGTGCAGCTTTCTGCTGACTAGTCCCAAACTGCGCAGTCGCTTACTGAGGGAACTCAGAGGCCGCGGAAGTGGCTGAAGAACTCCTTGGTTTGGGGGTTTTGGGACTCGTCCATCACCTGGCGCGGGGTGCCGTCTTCGGCGATGATGCCGCCTAGGAGGAGGACGATGCGGTCGGCGGCGTCGTGGGCGAAGGACATCTCGTGGGTGGCCATCAGAATCGTGGTACCGCGGGATTTGAGCTCGGATACCATTTCCAGCACTTCGCCCACCAGCATGGGATCCAGAGCAGACGTAATCTCGTCGAGCAGGAGGAGCTCAGGGTCGCACATGAGGGCCCGGGCGATGGCCACGCGCTGCTGCTGGCCGCCGGAGAGCTGGTCGGGGTAGGCCGAAGCCTTGGACTTCATGCCGATGCGGTCCAGGAGCTCCATAGCCTTGTCGGTGGCCTCAGCCTTGGGCATCTTGTGGACCTTAATCGCGCCCAGGGTCACGTTTTTGAGCACATTCATGTGGGGGAAGAGGTTGAACTGCTGGAAAACTACGCCAATGCGGGAGCGGCAGTGGTCGCGGTCGACGCGCGGGTCGGTGATGTCGGTGCCTCCCAGCCAAATCTGGCCGTCGTTGACCTCCTCCAGCAGGTTCACGCACTTCATGAGCGTGGACTTGCCGGAGCCGGAAGGGCCCAGTAGGGCGACCGTCTCGTGGGCACGCACCTGGAAGGAGATGCCCTTCAAGACCTCGTTGGTCCGGTAGGACTTGCGCACCTGGTCGAGCTTAAGTACGGTCTGGTGGGCGGAGGACTGCTGCTGATGAGCCACTGCTGAGGCTGTTGACACTGCTGACTCCTGATTCGTAAGCTGGCTCATACCGTGCCTCCGCTCTGCTCGCGCTGGCGCAGACGGGCCGAATACCAGTCGTTGAGCAAGATAAAGGGCACCGACGTGGCGATAAAGAGCACCGAGGCCACGACGTAAGGGGTGAAGTTGTAGGAGGTGGCGACCACAATCTGGGCGGCGCGCACCGCGTCAACAGCACCCAGGACCGAAATCAAGCCCACATCTTTTTGCATGGAGATGAAGTCGTTCATGAGCGCTGGGGCCACCTTGCGCAGGGCCTGGGGGATGACGACTAGGCGCATGGTCTGCCCGGAGGTGAGCCCCAGGGAGCGGGCCGAGGCTCGCTGGGAGGGGTGAACGTCTTGGAAACCGGCGCGCAGGACCTCGGCAATGTAGGCCGAGTAGGAGAGGATGACGGCTACCGTGCCCAAGAGGGCGGCGGGAATGCGGCCGAAAATGCCCAGGCCGGGGATACCGAAACCAATCAGGTAGAGCACCACAATCATGGGGATACCGCGCATGACCGTGGTGTAAAGCTGGGCCAGCACGCGCAGGGGGAAGAGGAAGGGTGACTTGCTGGTGCGAATCACGGCTAGGAGGGTGCCCAGAATAGCCACGCCGATGACCGCGAAGAAGAGCACCTGCACGTTCAGCCAGAGTCCTTCGAGGACCTTGGGGAAGGCTTCGGTGAAGTACTTGCCCGAGAAGAAAGACTCCTTGACCCGGGGCCAGCCGGGGGAGAGCTTCAAGCCCAGGACTATGAGGACGGCGAAGACGAGCGTGGAGGCGAGCGAGGTGAGCACTGATTTGAGGCTCTGCTTGCGGCGGTAGTCCTCGCGCTCGCGCTGCACTTGGGAGACCTGCGAGACCGGGGAAACTGAGGAGGCCTGCGAGGCTTGTAGCTGGTCTGGAGAAGACATGCTATTGGTTGTTGCTTTCACTTGGAGTTGGCCGGGCCGGTCTTACTTGAGGATGGGGATGTCGGTGGTGTACTCCTTGAGCCAAGTCTCCTGGAGCTTTTTGATGGTGCCGTCCTTGGTCAGGTCGGTCACGGCCTGGGAGGCGGCCTTGGTGAGCTTGGAGCCCTTGGGCAGGACGATGCCAATGCCTTCCGGATCGTCGGAATCGGCGATTTGGCCAACTACCTTGCCGTCCTTGACTTGCTTGGACTCGGTGATGTCTACCGCGACCGGGGTGTCGACCACGATGGCGTCAATCTGATTCGAGTCCAGGGCCTGGGCCAGGGCTACGTTGTCGTTAAAGGTCTTAATATCGTCCTTCACTTTTTGCTTGGCAAAGGTGTAGGAAGTGGAGCCGACCATAGCGCCAACGGTGCCAGCCTTGATTTCCTTCAGGCTGGTGGCCGAGGCGAACTTGGAGTCAGCGCGCACCACGATGGACTGGGGGGAGTTGTAGTAGGAAGGAGTAAAGTCCACGGCCTTCTTGCGCTCCGGGGTGATGGAGAACTGCTGAATGTTCATGTCGTAGTCCTTGGCACCCGGGGCGATGGCCTCGTCGAAGGTGGAGCGGGTCCACTTAATCTGATCCTTCTTGAAGCCCATTTTTTCGCCCACAGCGTAGGCTACGGCGGCTTCGAAGCCCTTGCCGGTCTCGGGCTTGTTGTCGAGTACGTAAGGGGCGTAGGCCGGTTCTCCCGTGGCGATGGTGAGCGTGCCCGGGGTGACGGTCTGCTGGGAGATGGTCGAAGAATCTGTGCTGCCTGACTTGGAGGAGTCTGTGCTGCTCGAGGACGAGCTACCGCAGCCGGCTCCTGCGACGAGCGTCAGTGTGCTCAGCGACGCTGCGACCAGGCGAATAATGTTGTGTTTGCTGATGAGGGCCATACCCGTAACTCCTTGTGCATTCGTGGACAATATGCGGCAAAAATGGATGGGATGAAAGATGTTTCAAGCGCCTTCCATCCTAGGTCCGTCTCTCGATAAGCCTTGCGGGGCGGGCCGCTGGAGACGGCGAGGAGCAGGCCCGCCACCTTACTTGAGGACGGGGATATCGGTGGTGTACTCCTTGAGCCAGGTGTCTTGCAGGCGCTTCAAGGTGCCGTCCTTCTCAAGGTCGGTAATGGCCTGGGAGGCGGCTTTGGTGAGCTTGGAGCCCTTGGGCAGGAGGATTCCGGTGCCGTTGGGGTCTTCGGAGTCGGGAATTTGGCCGACGACCTTGGCATTGTGGACCTGCTGAGTCTTGACAATATTGACGGCGACCGTGGAGTCAACCACCAAGGCATCAATTTGGTTGGCATCGACGGCCTGGGCTACAGCCACGTTGTCGTTGAAGGTCTTGATGTCGCTCTTGAGCTTGGACTTAGCCATGTCGTAGGAAGTAGTGCCTACCATGGCGCCGATCGTAGCCCCCTTGAAGTCTTGCACGGAAGTAGCTGAGGCGTACTTGGAATCCTTGCGGACAACCAGAGCCTGGGCGGCGTTGTAGTAGGAGGGAGTAAAGTCTACGGCTTTTTTGCGTTCCTCGGTGATGCCGAATTGCTGGATATTCATGTCGTAGTCTTTGGCGCCCGGAGCGATGGCCGAGTCAAAGGTAGTGCGAGTCCACTGAATTTGGTCTTTTTTGAAGCCCATTTTTTCGCCTACAGCATAAGCTAGAGCTGATTCGAAGCCCTTTCCTGTCTCGGGCTTGTTGTCAATCACAAAGGGGGTATAGGCGGGCTCACCCGTTGCAATTGTTAAGGTTCCAGGAGTGATGGTCTCCTGGGCTAGAGGGTTAGTGGCGGCTTGGCTGCCGCCGCTAGCTGCGCTCGCACTACCGCAAGCGGCCGAGGCGAAGAGCGTAGTCACGCTAAGAAGTGATATAATGAGACGAATAGCATTTTGCCTGTTGGTGAAGGTCATACCCGAAACTCCTAGTGCATTACTTGGCGGTCATGCGTTGAAGATGGATGGGTTGAAAAATCGGTGGAATACCCGATTCACTTTCCATTGTAGGGAAAGCCGAGTACAAAAACCTCTCTGAACAGGCAGAAATGCTATTTTTCCTTATAGTTTTCTTCGATAACGGGTGCCTCATCCCACTGTTTCCAGGAATACTGTGGTTTCCTGACCGCTAATATTGTCGAATCGTGCGTCCAATATGTGGAAGCATGAACCTATCTCAGCAGTCGATCGCTATCCAATGTGCCCTGCCCAGAGAAGCGGCGGGCTTCCAGAGCGCCTTGCAAGGGCGGGAGGACAGTGAGATCTGGGGTTACCACCTAAGTCGGGGACGCTACTGCAACTTGGATTTGCTGGTCTGTGTGGGCGGCATGGGAGCGGCGAGTTCTGCGGCCTGCGCACAGTTCCTGGTCGACCACTACCAGCCGCAGGCGCTGATTTTTAGCGGTATAGCAGGGTCCATCAATCCCGGGCTACACATAGGCGATGTCATGGTGAGCCGGGAGCAACACTATGCCGAGACCAACACCGCTATCATTGCCGAGTGCCCACCATACCAGGAGTACTTTGCCAGTGACCCGAGCTTGGTGAGTCGGGCCACAAATGCGGCCCAAGAGCTGGGATACGCCCGTATACCGGCTGTCAGCGAGCTCTTGTCCCAGGGCCTGTGGGATGGGCAAGTACAAGCCCCACGGCCAGGCCAGGGCAGGCGGGAACCGGGTCAGAAGGCCAACTTCCTAGTGGGGAACCTGTCAACTAGTGACCGTTTTAACACTAGCGAAGCAGCCTTGAGCGGTTTGGTACAAGCATTTAGCGCTGACGGGGAGGCTATGGAAGAGGCTCCGGCTGCACAAATTTGCGGCAAGTGCGGGGTGCCCTTCTTGTGCGTCCGCGGGGTGAGCAACCCCTGCGGGCAGTCTTACGAGGACTTAAACGAGCAAGAGGGCGACATGGACCTGGCCGCCCAGGCCGCCGCTCAGGTAACGCTCAAACTGCTGGAGGGGCTCAGTCCTCAAGCGTGAAGCCGTCGAAGGTAAAACCAGGGCTGACCACACAGGAGACCAAAGCGTCGCCCTGGCTTGGCAGGGTGCGCTGCCAGCAGCCTTCGGGCACTAGCAGCTGGCCTACGGGTTCCGTGCCTTCGTCCTGGCTGCCGCCGTCACTCAGCTGCGCGCCCAGGGTAATTTGCTGGCGCTCGGCAGGGTCGGTGGCGGGCGCGTCGCCGTATCCGCCCAGCTCCAAGAGGACCGGGGCAGGGCCGTGCCAGAGCCAAATTTCGTCGGCGTCCACCTTGTGCCAGGCGCTCGCGTCGCCCTGGGCCAACAGAAAGTAGATGAGCGAACCCAGGGGGCGGCCGGAAACGTGGTCTATGTGGCTGCTGCGCCAGGTGGAGATGTACCAACCACCTTCCGGGTGGGGCTCCAGGTTCAGGCGCTTGACTAGGGACTGGGCAAACGGGCTCATAGCGTCTAGGGACAGGCTCATGGGAACTCCTTGCGTTGGTTGGGGTCAGGTTGGTGGTGTCGAATAGGACCACTGTACAGGCACGGGGCTAGCGGGCGCTTACTCGACGCTGGTCTAGCTCAGGTGTTCAGGTGCGCTGCCGGTCAGGGTTTCCTGCCCGTAGACCAGACTGCCGGCGATAAGGGTGGCCCTATTTTTGCCGCCTCCGTTGCGCACGAGTGTCTCCAGGGTCTCCTCCAGCTCCTGCGGGGTCTTGGCTCTGACTGGGATGTCGAGAAAGGCCAAGTCGGCCAAGGCTCCAGCGTTAATCTGCCCGATGCGGTTGGCTCCCACATGCATGCCCATGGCGGCGGCCCCACCCAGGGTGAGCATATGGATGAGCCGGTGGGAGAGGTCGGCCTTGCCGTAGCCCTGGGAGCGGGCGAGGTCGTAGAGTGCGGCGCACTCGTCCAACAGGTCCAGGCTGGGGGAGCTGGAGAGGGAGTCGGTGCCGATAGAGAGCGCATTGCCCTCCTCCAAATACTCGCGCACGGGCGCATCCTTGCCGGTGTTGGTGATGCGGTTGGAGCGCGGGCACAGGGCCACGTACACCTGCCGCTGGCGCAAAATGCGACGGTCCTCTTCGTCGGCCCAAACGCCGTGGGCTATGTGCACGTCGGGGCCCAGGGATCCCAGCTGGTCCACGAACTGGACGGCCGAAGCGTGCTTGCCCTGGCTCTTGAGCTCCTTGTAGGAAGCCCAATACCGGTTTTGCCAGTCGGGAGAGGAATAGGTGGACAGGACCGGGGGATTGGTGGAGGCTTCGAGCGGCGTCTCAGCCAGATGGATGTGCAGGCGCATATTGAGCCGACGGGCCATGCCTGGCAGGTCCACAAAAGGCTCGGAGTCCAGGGTGTAGGGCGCGTGGGGGCTGATACCGATGGAAGTGACCTGCTCCCGCCGCATCCGCGAGAGCTCCAGGTTGAGCTGGAAGCGCCCTTTTTCGTTCCAGTCCTTGTTCTTCCAGCCCATCACCTCCCAGTAAGCAATGCCGTGCATACCCTGCGAGCTCAAGGCTATGGCCGCGTCCAAATCTGTGACGATGTCTGCTGCGGCCGTGGTGCCGGACTCCACCATCTGCCGGGCACCGAGCATAGCCCAATGCCGCCAGGCCTGTGGACGAGTGTGGTCGTTGTATACATCGTTGAAAGCCAGCTCCCAGGAGTGGAAGTCGGGGTAGCTGCCCCGGCCTACCGCGGCCATGCCCGTGTACTGCAAGTGGGTGTGGGCGTTGACCAGGCCGGGCATCAGGATGCCATCCCAGTAATACTCCTTCACTCTGGCACCGGGTGCCAGCTCGCTCTTAAGTTCGTGCTGCACCCAGCTGCGGGTGCCCACATGCAGCACGCGCTTGCCGCTGACGGCCACCGAACCGTTGACAATAATGGGCGCCGTAACCGGGATGACCAGGCGGGCTGTGTAGATGCTGACTTCCTCCAAATAGGCTGAGCTCAAGCCCAAATTGTATGAACTGCTCATGCTGCTCATCATGTTGACAGGTCCGCCTTATCTGTGGTGTAACTGTAATGTTTGACTGTGTATGTGTTCTGTATGCGTTCTGTATGTATTTGGTCTGCCTTATATCTGTGCTCTGCCTGAAAGATATGCGTATTGCAGCAGACGGGCGTATGCAGCTGCTAGCAACTACTCAAAGGCTGGACGACGCGGCCCCGTTGGGCTGGTCAAAGCGCGTAACCTGCCAGCTGTGGTCGGTCTGAGGCTCAAAGGGGCTGGTCTCGTAGCCGCGAGCCTGGAGGGCCACCTCAGCAATCTGCCGGTCAACCTGCTCGGGCAGGCGGTAGACAGCGGTCTTCAACTGTCCGCGGTGATCGAGCAGCCAGGCCAGGGCCGAGGTCTGCACGGCAAAGCTCAAATCCATAATCTCAATAGGGTTGCCGCCGCCAGCGGTGTAATTGACGCCATCACCTGACGAGAGGAGTTTAAGCCTTGGGCCGTCAGGCACCTGCAAGTCACTGACCGGCTGGCTGTGGTCAAAGGAGCCGCTGGGCAGGTCGTCCAAGGCGAGTTCGTTGGCAATGCCGCCGATAACGGCCAGGACAGCTGAGGGCCGCATAGCGCGCATCTGCTCCAGGCTCACGGTGTGGTAAACGCCCGTGGCTGAGATGACCATGTCGCTGGTGGGCAGCACCTGGTCGATGTTGCGCGTGGGGAAGCCCTCGAAGGCGGCACGCAGGCAGGCACGGGGGTCACTGTCGCAAATCGTGACCTGAGCGCCCAGGGTCCGCACCCGCTGGGCAAAGCCGCGCCCGACCGGGCCGTAGCCAATCACGGCCAGTTGGCAATTCTCAAAGCAGCCGGAGCCCAGGAGTTCTTGAATGGTGGTGGCGCAGGTTTCGCCGGTGCCGTGGGCGTTGTCAAAACCCGTTTTCATCAGGCTGTCGTTGACCGCCACCACAGGGAAGGGCAGGACCTGGTCGGCCTCCATGGCGTCGAAAGCGCGCACGCCGGAAGTGGTCTCCTCAGCCACGCCAATGAGCTGGGCGGCGAGCTCTGGGCGCTCGCGGGCAGCCAGGCGGGCGAAGGAAGCGCCGTCGTCAATAATGAGGTTGGGCCCGAGCGTGTCCAGTAATTCCAAGGCTCCGGATACGGATTGCGCCTGGTTCCAGTTGGGGTTCGCATACACGGCGATGCCCTCAGACCGGAGCTGCTGGGCCACGCGCGGGTCCAGGGTCTCCGGCCCGGCGTAAATGCCTACCTGGGCACCCGCCTGGGCCAGGAGACGGGCCAAAATGGCGGTTTTCGGCTCCAAAATCAGACACATGGCAATCCGCAGCTGGCTGGTATCGTGCTCGCTGCAGAACTGGTCAACCAGCGCTCGCAGGACAGGCATATGCTCTTGGGCCCAGTCCATGGCCTGAGCGCCGGTGGACTCGCGCATATCGGGCACGTCCGCAGACTGCGGATAATACGTGCTGAACGTGGTGGGTGCGTCTGAATTGTGGGCCTGGCTGACGCTCATACCCCAATCGTGGGCCTGGCTGACGAGCAGGTCACGTTCAGGGCTGCTGGGCAGGTCATCGGGCAGAACTATGCGAGAACCAGCCAGGGAGCGGTTGGTGCGCTGAGAATATGCGCGTGCCCAGGAAGCGAAGTCGAGAGGGGAAACTCGGTCCGAGCGATGGTAATCAGATTGGCGGTCAAATGTTTGCTGTTGGCTCATGCCATCCAGCCTCCTGAAGTGGTATGTAACCTATTGACACTCCTGTTTATACACGTAGCGTCTGTCAATTGTGCGGGTCAAAGTCCACATAATGGACAACCGCCAGATTTCCCAGCCTTAGCGCAGGTAGAGGGCTCCCAGAGCGTCGGCCAGGGTGGAGACTTCCACCACTTCCAAGCCAGGGACCGGCTCCGGCCGCCTGCCCGTGCGGCGGGTGGGCACAATGGCGCGCGTGAAGCCCAGGCGGGCCGCTTCGTTGATTCGGTGGGCCAGCTGAGGGACCGGACGCACCTGGCCGGTGAGTGAAATCTCACCGATAGCGCAGGTAGTCTTGGCGATGGGCTTGGAGGAGGAGGCCGAGGCGAGCGCCGCCACGATAGCCAGGTCGCAGCCCGGCTCCTTGGCCAGACCGCCAGCAATCGTGGAGACATAGAGGTCTTTGGTCAGGAGGTTGACCCGCCCGTGCCGGTAGAGGACGGCCGCCAGCATGGCCAGGCGGTTGGCGTCAATGCCGTTGGTGTTGCGCCGGGGGGTGGGCAAGACGGAGTTGGTGACCAGGGCTTGCACTTCGATGGGGAGGCTGCGGTGGCCGTCGAGGGTGAAGGTGACACAGGTGCCCTCCACGGGCGCTTCGGAGGTGGACAGGAAGAGGCCGGAGGGGTCGGTGACTTCCTCAATGCCCTGGCCGCTCATGTCGAAGCAGCCCACCTCGTCGGTAGGGCCGAAGCGGTTCTTGGCTGCGTGCAACATGCGCAGGGCGGTTTGGGAGTCGCCCTCGAACTGGCAGACCACGTCCACCAAGTGCTCCAGGGTGCGCGGGCCAGCAATCGCGCCGTCCTTGGTCACATGGCCCACCAGCATGATGGGGATGTCGTAGGTTTTAGCCAGGTCAATCAGTGCCGAAGCCACTTCTCGCACCTGGGTGGAGCCGCCGGAGATGCCGTCTACGTCCTGGGAAGTGATGGTTTGCGCCGAATCGACGATGGCCAGCGCCGGCTTGGTCTGCTCAATCAGGCCCAGCACTGTGCCCAGGTCGGTGGTAGCTGCCAGCAGCAGAGCGTCATCAATTGCACCAACCCGGGAGGCCCGCATTCGCACTTGCGCCTGGGATTCCTCGCCGGAAATATACAAGACGCTGCCAGAGGCTGAGCGCGAAACGTTGCCCGCCGTCTCCAGTAGGAGGGTGGACTTGCCGATGCCCGGTTCGCCAGCCACGAGAATGACTGAGCCGGGCACAATGCCGCCGCCTAAGACCCGGTCGAACTCCTCGAAACCAGTGCTCAGTCGGTCCATGTCGCTAGTGGACACTTGCGAAATGGGCTGAGCTTGGGCCTGGGCGGAGACAACTGAGGCCTGGGTTCGTCTACCGCCAGAACCCGTGCCGCCGCCTGTGCCTCGCTTGGAGGGCCTGGCCTCATGGAATTCCTCAATTGTGCCCCACTGGCCGCACTCGGGGCAGCGGCCGAACCACTTAGCCCCGGTCCAACCGCACTCGGTGCAGACATACTGACTTGTGCTTTTCGCCATACCTGCGACGCTATCGGCCTTGAGGGACAAGGAAGGCTATATTCGTTGAGGGCGTGAAATACGGCGGCAGGCGGTGGGTCCTGCCGGATTTGGGGCCAAGTTTGCCTAATTTGCGCACTTTTGTCTGTCTTTTGCAGGCGCTTTACAGGCGCTGTGAGAGAATAACAATATGCCTGAAAAAAAGCCTGATATTGAACAGAAGAACAGCCAAGCTGCTATTATCCGCCGTCGCCGGCTGGCCCTGGTTATCGGCGTAGCGCTCGTAGCTATTGCCGTGCTCTTTTCTGCGTTCGTGTGGCCGCACTGGGCTCCGCAGGGCGGCAATCCTGTACCCAGCGCCTCGTCGACAACCGGGTCGGCAAAGGCCAGCCAGACGCCTACCAAGCCCGCGATCCAGGCCCAGGCTCTGCCAGATAATGCCAGCGATTTGCTTAAAGCCACGCCCGATACACTCTCCTCTTTTGCGCGAGTGAAGGCTGATAAAGCGCAAGATTGGCAGGCATCTTCGCCGCTGGAGGAGTACTCCTTGAGCTACTCGTCGGGGGACACCAGCAAGGACGTGACCCTGCACATGGCCCAGTGGTCCAAGGATGACGACGCCAACAAGCAGTACCAGGCGGTGCTCTCCTCGCTCGCCGGCAAGGAAATCGCTTCGGGCAAGGTCAAGGTCTCCGGCAAGGAGTCGGGATCCTACGCAGAGCGGGAAGATGCGGCTGATGCCAAGCGGGTCGTTCTGGTTTGGCGCAACGCCACGGTTGTCTTCCGGGCTGAGGGAACGAAGGCCAGTGTTGAAGCCTTCTTTAAAGACTTCCCCCTGTAAAGGTCGCGTAAGCGGTGTATTATTGGGCAAGTTGAATACTTACCATCAGTTTTAAGGAACGGAGGCTCGCCGATGGGTTCTGTCATCAAGAAGCGCCGCAAGCGTATGAGCAAGAAGAAGCATCGCAAAATGCTGCGTAAGACTCGTCACCAGCGCAAGTAGTTTTCAGCGCAGGTCTTTTGGCTTTGTAGCCGAGAGCCCCTCCTGTTGTTCCGTGGCCGCTTTTTTGAAGCGTCCATAGCAGCAGGAGGGGTTCTCTTTTTTGCTCTATACTGGTGGCAATACGTGTCTACTCGCAGGGAGGCGGGCATGATTTTTCTAGTGATGGTTGTCGTTATGGGAGCTGCTACTGTGCTGTTTGCTTGGGTGTATGCGCTCAGCAAGAGTGGGAAACTGCGCAGGACTTCGTTCGCTTCAGGTGTGAACGTTGATGAGATGCTGGCCTCGGACGAGACTTGGAATTACGTCTACCGCAAATATGCGCCCAGTTTCTTAGCTGATGCGGTGCTGTGCGGCTTGACGATTCTCGTTACGGCGCTGGGCTGCGTGCTCGCTGGCTCTTGGAACAATATGGGAACTTGGGCTTTTGTCTTGGTTATGGTGCTCGTTCTTGCCGCCTTGATCAGCCTTATCGTTACCGGTGTAAAAGCTGGTCGGGACGCTAAAACCTACAATCGTGACCACCATATCACTTCGGACCACAAATACTGATACCCCTGGCTGCGTCTTGGTGGCAACAGGGGTATCAGTACTGGCTCAGAATGGGACTACTTGTTGGAGTTGGTCATGACGCGGGGGCCGTGGGGGTCGCCTACGATGACCGTGTCAACCATGTTCAGGAAGAGGCCGTGCTCCACCACGCCGACCGTGTTGATCAGGTCTTCGG
The DNA here is from genome assembly GCA_033127725.1 of Bombiscardovia nodaiensis. NCBI lineage: Bacteria > Bacillati > Actinomycetota > Actinomycetes > Bifidobacteriales > Bifidobacteriaceae > Bombiscardovia > Bombiscardovia nodaiensis. Next base: position 555,347 of record AP026798.1, read on the forward strand.
CCAAGTCCTGCGGGTGGTCAATGAGCTCCAGGTGGAGGTCCACCACGTAGTTGTTCTCGTCGGTGCGCACGGGCTTGCCGTCCTCGGCCATGCGCAGGGTAGGCTGGTATCCGCGGTCCTCAAAGCGCTTGATAACGTGGCCTGCACCGAAGGGGATGACCTCGACGGGCAGGGGGAACTTGCCAATGGTGTCAACGACCTTGGACTCGTCCACAATCCAAACAATCTTGTTGGAGTTGGTGGCCACGATCTTCTCCCAAAGAAGGGCCGCGCCGCCGCCTTTAATGCTGTTGAAGTTCTGGTCTACTTCGTCAGCGCCGTCAATAGTCACATCGATGTGGTCCACGTCGTCAATGTCCACAATCTTGATGCCGTAGCCCTCGGCTTGTTCCTGGGTGCGCCGGGAGGTGGTGACACCGGTGAAGGTCAGGCCCTCTTCCTGGACTCTACGGCCCAGTTCGTCCACCAGGAAGCGCACGGTAGAGCCGGTGCCCAACCCTGCAATCATGCCATTTTCGATGAGCTTTGCGGCCTCGATGCCTGCCGCCTTTTTCAATGCATCTTGCTGTGTCTTATCCATCGAATCTCCTTATGCGCGCCACCTTGCGGGCGCAGCTCTTATTCACCCATAGTACGCGAGGGACCTACCCGAGATTGGTCTTGCGCTGGCTGAGTATTTCCTACGCGGCCAGAAGCTGAAAAAGCTCAGCCTTGTGAGTCATTTGAATCCTGTACTTCGATAGCGTGCAGGCGGAAGGGGGCGTTGATGTGAACGTGGCCAGCCTGGTCAATGTCGGCTTCGAAGGTGATGGAGCCCGAGATGTGCAGGTCCTGGCCGGCAAAGTAGGAGGAGGCGGAGGGCGGCGGCGTAATGGTCAGGTCGCCATGAGCGGTGAGTCCTCGCGAGGGGGAGGTGGCGGCCGACTCTGCTGTCGATGTCTCTGCCGATGCTTGCGTAGGTTCTTCTGTGGGTACTTCTGCCGGTTCATCCGCGTCTGGCTCCTGGTCCTCAACTTGCTGAGAGAGCGGGGAATCTTGGGACTGCGAGAGCGGGGAGAGCACTACTGTCTGCTCGCCTGGCCCTTCGTCCTCCATCTGGTCTGGCGAGAGTAGGGGCTTCATCACCTGTGTCTCTTCGGGGCTGTCGGTGCTGACCGGCGGTAGGACCTGGGTTTCGCTCAAGTCGTCGGCATCTTCCCGGCTCTCTGACTGCGCAGGCGCAGGGCTGGCGGCCTGGGATTCGTGGCGCGCAGGCGAGCTGGCTTGACCTGCTGCTGGACCTGGTGTGCCCTGGTCAGAAGCGTCCTGCTCTGGGCTCTGGCGCTGGTAGAGCTCGTCGGCCTGAGCGGGGTCAATCTGTTGGCCCTTGAGCTGGAGGCGGACCTCTTCGGAGATTTTGAGCCCCTTGGTGTAGGGGGAGGCGAGGAGGGAGCGCCAGCCTTCTAAGGGCAGGTAGGAGCGCTTATCGCCCCGGCGTACGGCGGAAGCGTAGCCGTGGGCCAAGTCGTCAACCTTCTCGTTGTACTCGTCGCCAGCGTGGCCTTTGACCCAGAAAAACTTGACCGGACCGGGTCGGCTGCTGATTTCGCGGTCGATAGCTTCGATGAGCTCACGGTTTTTCACGGGCTGGCCTGCCGCGTTCTTCCAGCCTTTTTTCTTCCACCCGTGCACCCACTTGGTGGAGCAGTTGATGGCGTACTGGGAGTCGGTCTGAATGGTCAGCGGCGTGGCGCTTTTGTGGGTGCGCAGGGCTTGCAAAACGGCGCACAGCTCGCCAATCTGGTTGGTGCCGTTAGTGGCCCCGCCCGCATCGCAGGCGCTGGATCCGTGGTCGGCCCAAGCCCAGCCCATAGGTCCGTTGGGATTGCCCAGGGCGGACCCGTCAGTAGATACGACTATCTCATTTTGACTCATACCCCCAGCCTAAACGACTCGGGGGAAAAGGGCATATTTTGCTTATAACAGTGCAGATGTATAGACAACATATTGATGATGTATTACAATAGTAAGAAAGTATTGATATGTGAAAGATGGGGGGAGTGTGCGTTGAGCCAGACAACTACGGTGAGTTTCCGCACTGATAAGCGCGTGAAAGAGGAGGCTAAGGAGCTCTTTGCTGACCTGGGTCTCGATCTTTCGACCGCCCTCAATATGTTTCTACGGCAGGCTCTGATTGATGATGGTTTGCCTTTTCAAGTTACCCGAGATAGCCCGGACAATATAGCGGCGCGTAGGCAGGCTGACCGCGGGGAAGGTAAGCGTTTCTCTTCCAGCACCGACCTGATGAAGGATTTGCTGGGTGCTGAAGACAGTATTTCGCACTAGCCAGTTCGCTAGGGATGCCGAAAGAAAGGACGGCCCCGCGCAATGGTGGGTGGGGCCGTCCAGAATTGAAGAGGCTACTTGGAGAGAGCCTTGCTCACTACCTGGTTGGCGTCGGTGAGCACCTGCTGGAGGGCATCGGGGGAGACGAAGGACTCGGCGTAGACCTTGTAGATGTTCTCGGTGCCGGAGGGACGGGCGGCAAACCAGTTGTTCTTGGTTGTCACCTTGATACCGCCGATCTTTGCGCCGTTGCCGGGGGCCTCGGTCAGCTTAGCGGTGATGGTTTCACCGGCCAGCTGGGTCTCCTCCACGTCTGCCGGGCTCAGGCTGGCAAACTTGGCTTTTTCCTCCAAGCTGGTGGGTGTGTCGACCCGCTGGTACCAGCTTTCGCCGAAGCGCTCGACCTGCTCCTGGTGGAGTTGGGCCGGGTTCTTGCCGGTCTTGGCGGTGATTTCTGCGGCCAGGAGGTCGGGGATGAGTCCGTCCTTGTCGGTGGTCCAGACGTGGCCGTCCAAGCGCAGGAAGCTCATGCCGGAGCTCTCTTCGCCACCGAAAGCGACCTGACCCTTGAAGAGCGGGTCTACGAACCATTTGAAGCCGACGGGCACTTCTACCAGCTTGGCGCCGATGGAGGCGGCCACACGGTCAATCAGGGAAGAGGAGACCAAAGTCTTACCGATGCCAGCGCCTGCCGGCCAGTCGGGGCGGTTGCCCGAGAAGAGGTACTGGACGCACACGGCGATGTAGTGGTTGGGGTTCATAACGCCCCAGCCTGGGCAGACGATGCCGTGGCGGTCAGCGTCGGGGTCGGTGCCGCCGACCAAGTCGTAGGAGTCCCAGGCGCCGTTGTCCAGCCGGTCTACCAGGCCCTTCATGGCGTAAGGCGAAGAGGGATCCATGCGAATCTTGCCGTCGTGGTCAATGGTCATGAAGCGCCAGGTGGGGTCCACTTCGGGGTTGATGACCCCAATGTTGAGCCCGTACTTTTCGTTGATGAGCGGCCAGTAGTTGACCGACGCGCCGCCCAGAGGATCGATGCCCAGGCGCACACCGGAGGAGCGGATGGCTTCGAAGTCGATGACCAGGTCCAGGTCGTTAACATAGTGCTCCCGGTAGTCGAAGCGCTCCACCAGGTCGGACTTGATGGCCTGCTCGAAGGGGATGCGCCGAATCTGCTGGTAAGAGCCCAGGAGCTCGTTGGCGCGGTCAGCAATGGCCTTGGTGGTCGCCTCGGGGGCCGGGCCGCCTGTGGGCGGATCGTACTTGAAACCGCCGTCGGTGGGTGGGTTGTGGGAGGGGGTGACGACGATGCCGTCGGCCAGGTCGTCGCCCGAGAAGCGCTGGGTGCCGTCGTTGGCCCGGTTGTGGGTCAGGATGGCTTGCGAGATGGTGGGAGTAGGGGTGTAGTCGTCGCGCGAATCGATGCGCACCCGCACACCAGCGGCCACGAGCACTTCAATGGCAGACTTCCAAGCTGGTAGGGAGAGGGCGTGCGTATCGCGGCCCAAGTAGAGGGGACCGGTCACACCTTCCTTGGCCCTCTGCTCGGCAATGGCCTGGGAAATGGCTACGATATGAGCCTCGTTAAAGGAGGTTTTGAGGGAGGAACCCCGGTGGCCTGAGGTGCCGAAGGAGACGCGCTGGGCGGCGTTGGAAGGGTCAGGGACTAGGTCGTAGTATTGGCCGACGACCTCGTCGACGTTGATTAAATCATCTTGAGTGGCGGGCATTCCCGCATTGTTTGCAACCATAAGCCCTATTTTCTCACAGTGACCTGACAGCAATTCGCACAAAAGTCAACGTAAGCTCACATTTGCTTACATTTTCGCCAGCTGGGCTGGCAGACTCGCTTCACTCTACTGGCACCCGCACGCTCAGGGATTGATGGTCTACGGTGAGCTCAATACTCTGGGTCTCACCCAAAATGTCGCCGTCCACTTGCGCCAGAGCGGGTTCGCGCAGATTAATCTGTGCGCTCGCTCCCTGCATCTGCACAATCGAGGAGTTGGTTGACAAGGGGCTCTGCGAAGACTTGCGGGTGATGGTCTGGTGCATCACGTCGCCAAAAAGATTGGCCCAGCCGATTAAGCCGCCAGTGGTGTCGATAATCTCGAAGTCGAGAATACCGTCGTCAAAGGAGGCGTCTGGCATCAGGGAAAAGCCCGGAATTTCACCGCAATTGCCGGCCATAAAGGTGCGAAACTCTACGTTGGTGTTCGTCTGTGCGCGCCCGTCTGGCTGCCGGATAGTAATGTCGCCCTGGTACTTGTCGGCGAAGAGATGCTTGGCGCCGGAGATGAAGTAAGCCAGCCAGGAGATGCTCTTTTTTAGGTTGGGATCGGTGTCGTCAATCATCAGAGCGTCAAAGCCGATGCCGGCAATAATAAGGAAGGCGTGGCGGGTGGCGGTGTCGGGGCCGTCGAGGATACGCATTCGCCCCACGTCGACCTTCCGAGAGCCGCGCGAAGTAGCCACTGCCAGCGCTGCGTCCAAATCGCCCACGGGAATGCCTAGGTTGCGGGCGAAAAGGTTGCCGGTGCCGATGGGAATAATGCCTAGTACGTGGCCGGTTCCTGCCACCGCGCTCGCGACCGTGCGCACTGTGCCGTCGCCGCCCACAGCCACGATGATGTCGGCACCCTGGGCGAGCGCCTCCAGAGCGCAAGCCTTGCCGTCTTTGTCTAGCTGGGTGTCGTAAAAGCGAACGTCAGTCAGCCTTTTGCCCTGGCAGAATTCCTTGATACGCGCGCGTGTCTGCTCGGCTTGGGGCTTGGAGGGGTTAACGATGAAAGCGTAAGAGACCTGATCGTCGTGGCGGGCCTGGAGCAGTGCCGCAAACCGGCGTCGGGAGCGGGCTCTGAGCCACAGGGCCAGCACCGCCAGGGCGATGATGACACACACCACCACAGCGAGGACAATGATGGCTGATACGGGCATGAACTCTATTGTCTGCCCTGATGGCAGTGATCGGGGCATTTGTAGGCAGATATCGACGAATCCTGCACGTTCTGGCGGGCTCGAGCGTGCTAAGGGGCTGTTTCTTTCTGTGAGAAATGACTTCCCTTATGCTCTCAAAGGGTTTAGTGTCAACATATACGCGCCGTGCCTTGCGTCAAACCCGCAGTTTTGGCCGAGATTTCTGTAAACTTTAAGGGCTGGGAGATGAACGGCGTGCAGTTGGTAATCGTTGGTTGCGCGGGGCGAGTGAGGGAGGCTGCGATGGCAGGGGAGTACAGGAGTGTCTTTGACATCATAGGCCCCGTTATGGTCGGCCCTTCCAGCTCGCACACCGCTGGTGCCGTAGCGATTGGACGGGCTGCTCGCCACCTGATTGGCGGTCTGCCGGACGAAGCGATTATTGACTACTATGAGTCGTTTGCCAAGACCCACAAGGGCCACGGCACTGACTACGCCATTGTGAGTGGCTTGCTCGGTTTTGCCCCAGACGACGGGCGCGTGCCCAATGCGGTGAGTATTGCCCGCGACCAGGGTGTGCATATCGAGTTCCGCGAGTGCCCTGGTCCCAGTCCGATTGACCACCCCAATACGGCTGTGCTCAACATGCGGCGCGGGCAGCGGCAGATGAGTATTTTTGGCTGCTCGATTGGCGGCGGAACAGTGGAAATACGGCGTATTCAGATGAATGGATACGATTTGAAGCCCGGCGGTATGCTCCCGCTCTTGCTGGTGGAGGAGCCCAGCGGGCGGCCCGATTCCGGTCAAGATGATCCGGTTGCGCAGCTGGCCGGGGCTGGAGACAACCTGCGTCGGTCAAGCTCCTACCAGAGCGCTGACGGCGGGTCAATCATGCACGTATACGACTTAGATAAGCCCCTGTCCGAGCTGGTTTTGCAGAAAATTCGGCGGGCCGCACCACAGATGATTTACATCAACTAGGGCTAGCGCAGAAAAGGAAGCACGCATGTTTACCTCAGTCAAGGAGCTGGTGGGCATGGCCCAATCCCAGGGGCTGCCCATTAGTGAGGTGATGATCCGTCAGGAGATGGACCGCTACCAGGAGAGCCGGGAGCAGGTCTGGCAGCGGATGAGCGAGAATTTGGATGCCATGGACCGGGCGGTTGAGAAGGGGTCGCGCGGCAAGGGCGTTTTCTCTCCAACGGGGCTGACCGGCGGCGAGGCTGCGCTTCTGCGCGACTACCGGAAGGACCATGTGAGTCTGTCAGGCGACACCATGCTCGAGGCCGTGCAGGCGGCCATGGCTACCAATGAGGTCAACGCTTCGATGGGGGTGATTTGCGCTACTCCCACGGCTGGCTCCTCGGGCACTCTGCCGGGCGTTTTGGCAGCCCTCAAGCGACGGATTGACCTGAGCCGGGATGGGCAGATTCGCTTCCTCTTCACGGCCGGGGCTTTCGGCTTGGTCACGGCCAACAACGCCATGATTGCCGGGGCCACTGGGGGCTGCCAGGCGGAGGTGGGCTCGGCCTCGGCCATGGGTGCTGCGGCGGCTGTGGAGGCGGCTGGCGGTGACCCTGCCACCTGTGCAGAGGCCTTCGCCATCGCTATGAGCAACCTCCTGGGCCTGGTCTGTGACCCTGTGGCCGGGCTGGTGGAGCTGCCTTGCGTCAAGCGCAACGCCATCGGTGCTGGCAACGCGCTGATTGCGGCAGATATTGCCTTGTCTGGCGGGAGCAACAAGATTCCGGCCGATGAAGTGATTGAGGCCATGCGGAAGGTGGGGCGGCAGCTGCCAGCCTCCCTGCGCGAGACCGGAGAAGGCGGCTTAGCAGGCACGCCGACCGGTCAGCGCTTCCGTAAGACCATTTTTGGCCGATAACATATGCGGGTGCTCTGACCAGGTGCCCGTCTGCTGGCTGCGGGCTCCATCTGGGGCCTGTGTCGCCTTTTGGCAGTAGGATAAAGCCATGCTAGATATTCAGTTCATCCGCGACCATGCGGACATTGTAAAAGAGTCTCAGCGCAAGCGCGGCGAATCTGTAGAGCTCGTGGATCAGGTGCTCCAGGCGGATGCTGAGCGGCGTGAGGCCCTGCAGTCCTATGAGTCCACCAGGGCCGAGCAGAAGGGGCTAGGCAAGAAGATTGCCCAGGCGCAGGGCGACGAGAAGACTTCCCTGCTGGCCCGCACCAAGGAGCTCTCCGAGCAGGTTGGGCAGTACAAAGACGCTGCCGACCGGGCCAACGAAACGTACACCACGCTCATGTGGAAGTTCAGCAATGTGGTTGAACCCGAGGCACCTGAGGGCGGCGAAGATGACTACGTAGTCGTCAAGAAAGTCGGTCAAATCCGCGACTTTGCGGCTGAGGGCTTCGAGCCCAAGAATCACTTGGAGCTGGGTGAGGGCGTAGCGGGTATCGACATGCGCCGTGGCGTCAAGGTCTCGGGCTCCCGCTTCTACTTCCTGCGCGGCGACATTGCTCGCATGGAGATTGCCATGCTGACCATGGCTGTAGACCAGGCCCAGGCGCACGGCTTTATTCCAACGATTACTCCAACCCTGGTTCGCCCGGAAGTCATGGCTGGCACCGGCTTTTTGAACTCCCATTCCGACGAGATTTACCGCCTGCGCGAGCCCGACGATCAGTACCTGGTGGGCACTTCCGAGGTGGCTCTGGCTGGCATGCATGAGGACGAGATTCTGGACCTGGAATCCGGCCCCCTGCGCTACTGCGGTTGGTCCTCCTGCTACCGGCGCGAGGCTGGTGCCGCGGGCAAGGACACTATGGGTATTATTCGCGTCCACCAGTTCGACAAGGTGGAGATGTTCGTCTACTGCAAGCAGGAGGACTCCCGCGCCCAGCACCAGGAGCTTTTGGGCATGGAGCAGGAGATGCTCGGCAAGGTAGATGTGCCTTACCGCATTATCGACACGGCTGCCGGCGACCTGGGCTCTTCGGCTGCCCGCAAGTTCGACTGCGAAGCCTGGGTGCCCACCCAGGAGCGCTACCGGGAGCTGACGTCCACCTCCAACTGCACGCAGTACCAGGCCCGCCGTTTGAACATCCGCGAGCGTATGGAGGACGGCGGCACTCGTCCGGTAGCGACGCTTAATGGCACCCTGGCCACAACCCGCTGGCTGGTGGCGATTTTGGAGAACCATCAAAATAAGGACGGCTCCATCACCGTTCCCGAGGCCATGCGCCCCTACATGGGCGGCAAGGAAGTCATTGAACCCACCAAGTGGGAGGCCTGAGTTTTAGCTAGTTGTAAAGCCTAGCCCCGCAGCTCGTGCGCAGACCATCTGAGCGCCCGCTGGGGGGCTCTGTCGTATCTCGACACAGACGGCCCGAAAAATTGCTGAAAATAACTCTTGTATTCGGCTCCATTCTCTCATAGGCTGGAAGAAACAATCAATTGTTTGTGGTGCCAGCCCAGCCTGGTTATCTTCAGACTTAGAGACGGGAGCAAGGCGATGGGCACAGGACGAACGCTGAAAACCAAGGATCTGGTGAACGTAGGCATCTACAGTGCCTTGTACTTCATTTGCATGGGCATTGCCGAGGGGCTCACGACCCTAGTCACCGGCCTACTGCTGCCTGGATTCACCTCCATTTTTGTGCCGGGCATTGTGGGACTTTTGGCCGGCCCGGTCTACATGCTCTTGTGCCAGAAGGTGCCGCGCTTTGGGGCCATCACCATTATGGGAATCCTGATGGGTCTCTTCTTCCTCATCTCTGGCCACTTTGCGCTCGCTTTCATCCCCTACGCCCTGTGCGGCCTTCTGGCCGACGCCATCCAGACGTTTGCTGGTAAGCCGCAGGAGCCGGGAGCGGATCGGCGTTGGGTGCGCGTAGTCAGTTATGTGATCTTCACCTTCGGTTCCACTGGCCCGGTGCTGCCCCTGTGGTTCATGAAGAATGCGTACGTGGCCAGCCTGGTCAAGCGAGGCAAGAGTCAGGACTATATCAATACCCTCTTCTCGCACATCACCGCCCCCACGCTCGTGGCCTGCGTCGCTATCACGCTGGTCGGTGCCTTAATTGGTGCTTACTGGGGCGATAAGCTGGTCAAGCGGTACTTCGCTCCGAAAACCGCAGCAATTGTAGGAAACTGAGTGCGGATGAGAGCAGCATCAATTTTCAGCAAGTTTTTCCTGGTGATTTTTGCGAATATCCTTCTCTTTTTCAACCTGCCTATATGGCTGCAAATCGCTTCGTACGTTTACCTGTGCCTGCTGTTTTTCCTGGCCCGACGCTGGCGGCAGGGGCTGACCTGGCTGGCGGTGAGCGCGGTGTTCGTTGTTGGCAATGCCTGCGCCCTGCTCTACCCAGACAACCTTTGGGGGCATTACTTGCTCTTCCTTTTCTCTGGTCTGGGCAAAATGCTGCCGGTAATTATTGTGGCGGCGCTCGTGTTCGCCAGCACGCACGTCTCCGAGCTAGTTTATGGCCTGCGCAGCCTGCACATGCCCCAGTGGGTGGTGGTGCCGCTGAGTGTGCTCTTCCGCTTTTTCCCCACTATTCGCAGCGACTACCATCAGATTCGCAACGCCATGAAGTTTCGTGGCCTGGCGGTGGGCGGGACCGACTTGCTCTTCCACCCGGCAAGGAGCTTGGAGTACATTTATGTGCCCCTGCTCAACAATGCCTCGAATGTGGCGGCCGACCTGACCGCCGCTGCCCTGACGCGCGGACTGGCCAATCCCGGGCGCAAGAGCTCCCTCTATAAGGTCTCCTGGTCGCTCACTGACGCACTGGTTTTGCTGGTCGGGCTCGTTTTGCTGGGGTGCTTGGCCTATGCTTGAGCTCTCTGATCTTTCCTTCACCTACGCTGGCAGCCGCGAACCGGCGGTCAACCAGGTCTCCTGTCGGCTGGAGCCGGGGCAAGTGCTGGTCATCACCGGCAAATCCGGCTGCGGGAAAACCACGATTTCTAGGCTTATCAACGGCCTGATTCCTGAGCTTTACGAGGGACGCAAGGATGGCAGCTGCCGGGTGGCGGGCCTGGAGACCGGATCGGTGCCTATCTTCCAGGTTTCTGAGCGCATCGGGTCCGTCTTCCAGAATCCGAAAACGCAGTTTTTCACCACCGATGTGACCAGTGAGCTGGCCTTCCCGCTAGAGAATATGGGCATTGACCGCCAGCAGATTCGGGAGCGCTTACACCAGGTGGCTGACCTCTTTGGCATCGGGTCTCTGCTGGACCGGAGCATGTTTGCCCTCTCCGGCGGCGAGAAGCAGCTGGTGGCGCTCGCCTCGTCCTACATGCTAGACCCCCAGCTCCTCCTGCTCGACGAACCCTCTTCAAATTTGGACACTGAGGCGATTGAGACCTTGATGCGGGTGCTGGTCAAGCTCAAGGGCCTGGGGATGTCGATGGTGATTATTGAGCACCGGCTGTACTACTTGCGCCAGTTGGCCGACCGTTTTCTGGTGGTCGACAGGGGAGCGGTCACCCACGACCTGAGCCCCGAGCAGATGGCAGATATGAGCCAGCAGACCAGGGAAGAGTTGGGCTTGCGCGCCCTGAGCCTGCCTGCTCCTGGTGAGCAAGAGATACGGCCTGGGGCCTCCGTTTCTGTCGTTGCTCCCGTTGCCACCGTCCTGGGTTCCGACACTTCCGTCGCTGCTGAGAGCAGCTTAGACCTGCATATCGAAGGTTTGACCTACTCCTACAAGGGTGGCGAGCTACCGGCTCTGCGTGTGGATAGCTTGAACCTGAACAACCGCGAAGTCGTCGGCATCGTAGGACGCAACGGGGCTGGCAAGTCCACCTTAGCCAAGGCTTTAACAGGCTTGATTAAGGTGGACAAGGGGGCGCGCATTAGCCTGGCTGGGCGGCGGATGAGTGCTCGGGGCCTCACCCGCGAGTCCTTCCTGGTCTTTCAAGATGTCAACTATCAGCTCTTTTCTGAATCGGTAGCCAAGGAGCTGGTTTTGGGAGCGCCTGACCAGGGCCGCGAGCGACTGCAGGAAGTGGCCCAGCAGCTGGGTCTCGCCGACCTGCTCGAACGCAATCCCAGCACGCTCTCCGGCGGACAAAAGCAGCGGCTGGCCGTGGGCTGCGCGGTGCTCTCCGGCAAGCGCCTGGTGATTATGGACGAGCCTACGAGCGGACTCGACCTGGCCCACATGCACCAGGTGACCCATGCCATTGACTTCCTGCACTCCTTGGGCGCGATCGTCCTCGTCATCTCCCACGACCGTGAATTCCTCCAGCAGACCTGCACCCGTTTCATCCGCTTTGAGCAGGGGCGAGTAATCAGCGACAGCCACCAGCTGGGTTGAGCTCAGTGCTTTTTCGTGCGGGCAGGAGCCATGCCTTGGGCTGCTTGCTGCTGTAGGCCCTGCCAGCGCCTTTCGTACGGGCAAGAGTCGGTCCTAGGCACGCCTCCCTTGCGATGTAAGCCGTATCCGCTAAACTAGTTTCTGTTGCTCTGCTCTGCGCACAGCAACATGGACAGATGTCTGAGCGGTCGAAAGAGACGGTCTTGAAAACCGTTGTGGCGCAAGTCACCGCGGGTTCGAATCCCGCTCTGTCCGCCAAAACCCCCAGAATCGCCGGAAAATGGCGGTTCTGGGGTTTTCTCATATTGCTATGACTACAAACAAGGCCAGGGCATGGCCAAATTGTTTGCGAGGCTCTTTGCGCCCGGTACAACGCAACTCTCAGATACACACAACTATTCGCCAATGCGAATAGTTGTGTACACACTGGTGGTATCTCTGGCCATACAAAGAGTTGACGGCTAACTTTGGGCCGTGATTGCTCACCCGCTTCAGGGCAAGTTAAGGAATAGGTATGACCGCACAACTCTTAGTCTCAAGTTCCGTCCATCCTTGGAATGTGGTGTATGCGCTTACAGTGAGGCTTCCTCCCAGGATTGGGGCTTGGGGATGGTGCGCACTGAGGTGAGAGCGGAGAGAGCGGTGGCTGCGATGGTGAGAGCGACGGCTAGGGCGACTACGAGTGTGAAACCGTGGGGGAGTTGGAGAGCGAAGCCGGTGAGGGCCGGAGTGATGGCGGCAGGCAAGCCCAGGGCTGTTTCGAAGACGGCGTTGGCGCGGCCTTGCATGGAGTCGGGAGTTTTGCCGAAGATGAATCCGCAGAGCCCAGCGTTGAGCCCCGGCAGTAGTAGACCCGTCAGCGACAGGCAGATGAGCATAGCCCAGTAGGAGCTCAGGGCCAGGAGGGGCAGGTAGCTGGCGCAGACGGCGAACGAGGTGTAGGCCAGGAGGCGGCCGGTGGGAATGTGTGTCAGGAGCCAGCCCGCCAGGAGGGAGCCTAGGAGGGCCGTCGCGCCCATGCCCGTGTCGAGTAAGCCGATGAGGAGGGGGTCTGTCTTACGGCCTATCAGGGTCAGTTGCGTGCCGGTTTCAACCAGAGCAAAAGCTATATTGAGCAGGGCACCGATGACAGTGATGAGCACGAACCGGCGCTTGGTCAGAGCCCACCGGACTCCTTCGCCCAGCTCGCGGGCAAAGGCCCTGAAGGCAGAGGGAGCAGCGGAAGTGTGCTCTGGTGGTTTTTCGCCCTTGCTCGCCAGCTGGCGGTTTGGGCTGCCGGGCAGAAGAAACGCGCTCCCCGCTTCGAGCAGGTAGAGCAGGCCCGAAGCCAAGAAGGGCACGGAGCTTGCCAGCTTGTAGAGGACACTGCCAATCGCGCTGCCGCACAGGGAGATGCAGGCTTCGCGGCCTTCGCGCACGGCCTGGGCTTTGGCGAACTGCGAGGTTGGGATGAGCGACTTGAGAATCGCATCGTTGGAGCCGCCGATGAGTCCTTTGAGCAGGCCGAAAGCAACGACTACAGCTGCCAGCAGGCCGATGGTGAGCTGGTGGGCTTGCATGAGACCGACGGCTATCAGGGAGAGGAGGGCACCGGCTAGGCCCAGTAGAATCATGAGCTTTCGCCGGTCGTAACGGTCAATGAGGGTGCCGCCCGCGGGCAGGGCCACGAGCACGAGTGTGGATTCAATGGCTACCACCACGCCAGCCGTCGATTCGGACCCCGTGAGAGCAAAAGCTATCAGGGGGACTGCAAACGTTCGCAGGCTGACAGCCATGACATCCGATGTGTCCGCAGTGAACCAGAGCCGGTAAGTTCGCATCTTCCATAGGGAGACGGGTTCTTGCTTTGGTGTGCTCACGATGTGCTCACCCCCTCTCCTGGTGTGCTGGCAATTATACGGTATGGGCTGGGGCCTAGACTAGTTGCATACCAACTGATGAGATTGCCGGAGAGAGGGAGGAAGGGTGAAAGCGCTCGATATAGCCAATCTTTTCATCTCCAGGCACGGGTATGACATTATTTTGAACAACGTGCGCCTGAACGCCCTGGTCTACTGGGCCCAGGTGGAGGCCCTGCGCGCTCGCGGGCAAGTCGCTTTTGAGGACAGGGTCGAAGCCTGGCAAATGGGGCCCGTGGAGCCGGCGGTATTCCAAGCCTTTAAAGGCTACGGTAGGCGGCGGATAGCCCTACCGCGAGGAGACGTGCCTGCAGACGATCCGGCGGCGCAAGAGCTGATAGAGCAGGTGATCGAGCGCTACGGATTTCTGACCACCTATGACCTGGTCTGCTTCACTCAACGGGAGGGATCGGCCTGGCGGGCGGCCTACCAGCAGGGGGCTGAAACGCCCATCAGCAGCCAGCTGATTCTTGCTTCCCGGGACGGCATCGACAGCCCAGCTAGCAAGGGCACGCTCGCCTCGGCCATAGCAGTGGTCAACCAGACTTGGCCCAACACCTTTAGGATCCTGAAAAATGCCTGAACTACCAGAGCGCAGCAAGTGGCAGCAAGAGGCCCCGCCCATAGAATTCGCCAACGAACCTGATTTTTTGGCCTTCGTGCAGACTGTACTCGATGCACACATGGAGGAGATGACCAAGCACGGTGGCTATGCCATTGAGAAGGGCGACGAGGGCCCACGGGTCCAGTCGGTCGTGGCTTCTACTTTTTTGAGCAGCTTCGGGCAGAGCCCCGCCGACCGCTTCGCTGACATTTTCGACCAGGCCGCCGCCTTTGCCTATTATCTGGTGCGCGACCACCCCTTCGGCGACGGCAACAAACGCACAGCCATCCGCATTGCCCTGGCCATGGTGGGCTTGCGAGGCGTAAAACTGAACATTTCCGACTCGCCCAACCCCTGGCAGAACGACCTCTACCAATGGATTGAGGCCCTGGTCTCCGGCGAGCTGACCCAGGAGGCGCTCGCCGCCAACCTGCGAGGGCGGGCCCATTCGTAAATTATTTGCTAAGTACAGGATCGCCCCTTTTAGCGGTTAGCTTAAGGTCAGGCTGTTCGTCTTGAAAATGTTGTGTGGTTTTGTTTTTGCTTGTCGGTGCTGTAGGTGTGCTGTATAGGCCGGAGCTCCTGCTGTGTCTAGCTCCGGATTGCTGCTGTTGCCCTTTCTTTTGTTGTGCATAGTTTATTCCTGGAGATTGTGGACGGAAGGTGAGACAGATAACTCCTCTTAGATACATACCTTTTGAGCATGGATAAGTGGCAAAAAAGGTTTTTGTTATGGGCTTCGCTTTTATAGGATGAGCACCACAAGCACCCTAGCACCAAGCGAAAGGAGCTCTAGCGATGCCTCGACCCAAGATTACCCTCCATATTTTAAGTTCGCTCGACGGCAGGATTACCGGATCGTTTGAACAATGTGTCGATGCCGCTGCTTCCGATGCCTTCAAGCGCATTGGCTTTGAGCAGGGCCCGGATGCCGTCTTTGATTTTCAAGGTTGGATCTACGGCACGGTGACCTCCTCCTCATACTTTGCCAAAGGAGAGCCGGATATCCGCCCAGATGCGGCGCCAGTGTCAGCCGGTGACTTTCTAACTAATATGGACGCGCCCTGCTATTACATAGCCTTTGACCGGGCAGGCAAGCTGGGCTGGCAGTCCAACCAGACCGCCTACGCTGGCCACCCGGCTACCGTGCTGGAAGTGCTCACGCAGCAGGCCTCAAACGGATATAAAGACTTCCTGCGCAGGCTCGATATTCCTTATATTATTGCCGGAGAGAGCGATATTGACATTCCCCTGGCCCTGGAGAAGCTCTCCTCCCTCTTTCACCTGTCCAACCTTCTGCTGGGTGGCGGTGGCGTGCTCAACTGGAGTTTTGTTCAGGCCGGGCTCTGCGATGAAATCAGCATCATCGTTACTCCCGCGATTGACGGCGAGCCTGACAGTGCGCGCTTATTCAACGCGAGCTTTGCGGGCAACCCGCGGCCCATCGGTTTCAGCTTACAATCCGTCCAGACCCTGCCCGGCGACGCCCTGTGGGTGCGGTATATGCTGCGAGGACTGGGCGGGATTGCCTGAGGGCACGAACGTTCAATTTGCTGTGAAGCAGTAATCGATCCGGGCTTCATCGCCTCGCAATACATACAAGTGCGCGGCCCGTCAGTTTCATCGCTCTGGTGTGAGCAGGGAACTGACGGGCCGCGCTTGCTGCGTGGGTAGCGGCCGGTAGGGCCTGGTTGTCAGCGGGTGAAGTCGCTTTCCTCTGGGTTGTAAGGGCCAACTACCTCGTGGGGCACATAGGGCTCTTCCAGGAAGGCCATGTCTTCGGCGGTGAGCTGTAAGTCCAGGGCGTCAACTGCGCCGGTCAGGTGCTCGCTCTTGTGGGCGCCAATAATAGGTGCCACCACCTGCGGCTTCTTGAGGAGCCAAGCTAGGGCCACCTGCACCATGGGCACCTGGTAGCGCTCTGCCAGCTGGTTCACTCGCTCGACGATAGCCATGTCCTGCTGCTGGGTCTTGTCGTACTTGCCCCGGGCTACGTCGTCGGTGCGGGAGCGCTTGGAATCGCTGGACCACAGGCGGGTCAGACGGCCCGATGCGAGCGGGCTGTAGGGAGTGACGGCGATATTCTCGTCCTGGCACAGGGGCAGCATCTCGCGCTCCTCCTCCCGATAGAGCAGGTTCATATGGCTCTGCATGGAGATGAAGGGGGTCCAGCCGTTGCTGGCGGCCACAAATTGGGCTTTCTCGAACTGCCAGGCGTACATGGCGCTCGCACCCAGGTAGCGCACTTTGCCGGCCTTTACCAGGTCGTGCAAGGCTTCCATGGTCTCTTCGATGGGCGTGGAGTAGTCCCAGCGGTGGATGATGTAGAGGTCCAGGTAGTCCATTCCCAGGCGCTCCAGGCTCTGGTCAATCTGCTGCATGATGGCCTTGCGGGAGAGCCCGTGCTGGTTGGGCCGGTCGGAATGGGTAAAGAAGACCTTGCTGGCGACAACGACCTCATCGCGGTTGGCGTATTTCTTGAGCGCGCTGCCTAGGTAACGCTCAGAATCGCCGTAGGAGTAGATGTTGGCGGTGTCGAAGAAGTTAATCCCCAAATCCAGGGCGCTCTTCACCACCGCTTGGCTCTCTTCCTCGCCCACTGCCCAGGGGAACTGGCTGCCAGGCTGGCCAAAACCCATAGTTCCCAGGCAGATGCGGGAGACATCCAAGCCCGACGCTCCCAGTTTGGCGTATTGCATAGTAGGCTCCTTAGCTTCTGTTAGTTGGCGGTCGTTGTTGTTGGAGGAGTTGCGGCCGTTTCGCTGCCCGGCCCTTGCAGACGGAGGGCAAACTGCTGGGCTGCCTGCTCGAGGTCTTCGTCGCTGATGAAGGAGGCGCCGTGAACCAGGAAGGGCTGCTGCCAGTCGACGCCGATCAGGCGGGCCGTAGCCCTAAAGGGGGTGAGTAGGTCCTTGCCTGCTACGGCGAATTCACCTTCGGGCCGGTACTTTTCGGCCGGGGAGCCGATGGAGATGGCGAGCATGAACTCCTTGCCGTGCAGGCGGTCGCCGTCGCTGCCGTAAGCCCAGCCGTGTTCGAGCACGTCGTCCTCCCACTGCTTGAGCAGGGCTGGCGAGCTGTACCAGTAGAAGGGGAAGAGCCAGACGATGCGGTCGGCCTGGAGGAGGGTCTCCTGCTCGGCGGCCACGTCAATATGGAAGTCGGGGTAGAGCTGGTATTCGTTGACGAGGCTCACGCCGTCCACACTCTGGGCGGCCTGGGCGAGCCTGTGGGTCACCCGAGAGCCGGAGCCCAGATGGGGGTGGAAAGCTAAAACTGCTGTTTTCATGCTGTCCTTTGGTTGAGAAATTTGGAGGGCGGTCAGCGCGGCGAGCCGAAATCGACGGCGCCGACTGCTTGAACATATGTAACTATGTGTTAGTTAACTATAGAATATATAACGTATAGTCTATTGTCAACTCAGTAAAGAGCGTTGTGAGCCGGTCTTATATAATGGGCACAAGAGGCGGAGCTATAGGGGAGGAATATGGGTGATTTCGTTCGTGCCAGGCGGGCTGAGCAAAAGCAGGAGCGCATGGATGAGGTCAAAACGGCCGCAGACCGCCTCTTTATGAGCCAGCCCTATTCGCAAATTTCCCTGACTTCCATCGCCCGTGAGCTCTCCTGGACCCGTGCCAACCTCTACAAGTATGTGGGCAGCAAGGAAGACATTTTCCTGGACCTCTGCGGTGACAAGATGGACAGTTTTTTCGAAGCCCTCCTAGCTGCCCTGCCCGCCGGTGCGACCTACTCGGCAGATACCTACGCCCAGGTCTGGAGCGAAATTCTGTACGCTCACCGAGATTTTTTGCACTACAGCGACATCCTCCACACGGTCATCGAGACGAACGTGTCCATCCAGCGGCTGGCGGCCTTCAAGCTGCGCTACTACGACTGGGCCGGGCAGGTGAATGAGCGGCTGGCCAGCAATCTGGGCACCAGCCAGGAGGCGGCCTACGATCTCTTCCTCGCCGTGCACTATCACGCTGTGGGCATCGCCAGCCTCTGTCGCTTCAACCCGCTGGTTGAGGAGGCCCTGCGCTCAGATGGGCTCACGCCGCCCCAGACCGATTTTCGGACCAACGTGCGCGAATTTATCCGCATTGCCCTGCCTGGCTACGCGGCCGCCGACCCAGCTCAGGACTAGTGGGCCGGAGCCTAACCTAGACTGGGGGCATGAGCGAAAAAGATGAGCCCAGCGGCAGACAGATCAGCAACATTGTGTTTGACTTCGGCGGCGTGCTGCTGAATTGGGACCCGCGCTTGGCTCTGGAGGGCTTCTACCCGGACGGGGTCATTGACATGGTCCTGGACCGGCGGGACGAGTGGGGCTTTTGGCGTTTTAACGACCTGTGCGACTCGGGCTGGAGTCAGGAGAAGATTCTGGCGGACTACGAGAGTGACCACGGGCCTGCGGTAGCTTGGGTCCTGCGCACGTATTTTGACCACCTTGACCGCTCCTTGACTTCCGTGATTCCTGGCATGGATCAGCTCGTGCGTGAGCTGAGTGCGGCTGGCCTGCACTTGTGGGGGCTGACCAACGCCTCTAGGGAATCCGTCGATGCTGGCCTGGAAAAGTTCGAGATCCTGCGCCTGATGGAGGGCATTGTGGTCTCGGCCGACGAGTGCCTGCGCAAACCCGACCCGCTCATCTACCAAGTCATGCTCCGCCGCTTCCGCATCACAGCCGAGCAAACCCTGTTTATCGATGACCGCCCAGAGAATGTGCGTGCCGCCCAAGCCCTGGGAATTCACAGCCTCCTCTTCACCGGCGCCGACCAGATCAAGCGCGACCTGCGCCAGCTGGGCATCGAGTGTTGAAGTAGAGCCTGGAGCTGGTACTTCTGCCGCGTCTGGGCCGGGTTGGTGCTGTTTTTCTGTGTAACACTGCTAGTTGTGGTGGTTCAAAGGCTGACCTGTTTGTTGAGGATGGCGACAAGCCAAAACTCAAGTAGCAATTCTGCTGATAGAAGAAAAATTTTAGGCTGGCTTGACTTCGAGCTGACTTGAACTTCTACATTCACCAGTAGTTGGGCACATTGAGCAGAGGAGCCAACAGATGAAAAAGCGAATCACCATTTTGATCGTCGCCGTAGTGGCTGTTGTGGCCCTTGTTGCGGGAATTGAGATGTACCGGGGACACGCCAGTGAAAGGAACAATACTATGGCAACAAGGCAGACGCAACAGTCAAAAACCACGGGCTCCGATAAGGCACCGGACCAAACGAAATCTGGTAAAACGTTGGTAGTGTATTTCTCTCGTAAGGGAGCCAACTTCGATGGCAATTTGAAAGTGGGACACACCAAAGTGGTGGCGGATTTCATCCAGAAGCACACCAAAGCCGATGAATACGAAATTGTGCCGGTGCAGGACTATTCCGGCACGTATGATGAAACTACTGACCAAGCCAAAAAAGAGCAGCAAGAGAACGCTCGGCCCAAGATTAAGAATCCACTGCCAGATGTGAGTAGCTACGACACAGTGTTTATTGGAGGGCCCATCTGGTGGGGCGAGTATCCGATGATTGTGCGCACATTTATGGATGCAGTAGACCTGAACGGCAAGACCGTTATTCCGTTCACAACAGCAGCTGGTTCCGGCCTGGGAAATACGCAAGAGGCGGTGCGCAAGCAGTATCCGCAGGCCAAAGTGCTTGATGGTTTCACGGTCGAGGGAACTAAGGCTGATGGGGCTGAAGGTCAGGTTAATGACTGGCTGGCCAAGATTGGCTACTAACCCTCAGTTCACGCTCAATGCGCAGGGTAAAAGCCTATGAGATGTGGACAACAATGTAATCTGGCCACAGCGGCTATGAAGGGTGGTTGCAGGTGTTCAAATGGCATCCTCTGTCGCTCTATTTGACTTGGCTGGCATACTGCTCGTCCTGCCCGCCCCGCTCATCGCCCTCCTGGACAGCTCCCTGGTGGATTCGACCCGCAACCTGCTGGTCTACGACTGCGGTTTGTTTGCCTACGCCTGCTGGCTGGCTATTGTGGTGCTCTCGACTTGGCCCCGCTGGCTGGATCGGCTGATTGGCTTACCGGCCCTGTACTTTGTGCACGGCGCGGTAGGAATCCTAGCTCTAGCGCTGGCCTCGACCCACGTTTTGCTCGCGTTCAGCATGCACCCCGTCATCAGCAACACAGGTCATATTGCTTGGTATTTAGCCATTTTTGGTGCCGTATATGCAGTTCTTTTTCTCTCTGGCTGGCTAGTTGACCGCTCAGCAGTGGCCTTGAAGCTCAAGCGCTGGCTGGAGCGAGTTTTCCACCATCAGCTCTCTGTGTGGATTCACCGCCTGAATCTTGTGGTGATTGCACTGATTTTCCTGCATGTACACGTCATTCCTCGCATCAGTGTGCTTACGCCCTTCATGCTGACCTTCGACGCTTACACCCTGCTGGCCGCCCTCGCCTACGCTTGGAGCAAGTTTGTGACCCCGGCCTCGGAGAGGCGCAGTGGGCGTGTGCTGGAAAACCTGGCAGTGGAACCGCGTGTGAGGCAAATTACTTTTGAGCTCGGGCCCCAGGCACCAGACCCGCACCCGGGCGACTTCTATTTCGTGAGTTTCCCTGCTACCACTGGGCTGAGTGCTGAAGCGCACCCGTTCTCGCTAACCAACGCTTCAGAGGGCAGTACTCCAGAGGGCGGCAAGGCGAGCAGGGCAGCCATTTTTACTATTCAAACTACCGGCGATTACACAAGGCAGTTAAAGAAAGTACAGGCGGGAGATCAAGCGCGCTTGGAGGGGCCTTTCGGGCGTTTTGACAGCGAAATTAGCAGCTACCCATCTACTGAGCCACTCGTGTTTATCGGTATGGGAACCGGTCTATCGCCCCTCATGAGCCTAGCGTTGCACTACGGTTCGAAGAGGTCAATTCATCTCTTGTGGAGCGTGCGCGAGGGTGAAGAAAGCATGTTCGAGCGGCAATTACAGGAGCTCGCAGATGTCAATCCCCAGATTTCTGTTGATTTTCGCCACCACCGCTTCAGTCCCGAAGACTACCGGAAGTTGCTTACGCAGACCGAACTCATGCACGCGCTCTTCGTCGTCGTGGGGCAGGCTGTCGTCGTTGTCCAAACCGAGCGAATCCTCCACCAACTGGGAGTAGAGCACTCCCGCCTAGTCGACGAGCGGCTGACTATGTGAAT
The DNA here is from genome assembly GCA_033127725.1 of Bombiscardovia nodaiensis. Taxonomy (NCBI): domain Bacteria; kingdom Bacillati; phylum Actinomycetota; class Actinomycetes; order Bifidobacteriales; family Bifidobacteriaceae; genus Bombiscardovia; species Bombiscardovia nodaiensis. The sequence goes on from AP026798.1 coordinate 576,534, forward strand.
GTGCTTCGAGCCTGTCAACTGCCTAGTATTTGCAGAAATTAGATGTGCTGGCAGGCTTTGAGTAGGGCGTCTATGGATTGTTGATTTGTGGCTCGTGCTTGCGCGGATGGTAGCAAATAAGCAGGCAGTCTGAGGGTCGGTTCGATCGGGGCCGACCAGATGCCCTCATAGGTATGTTCGGATTCGTAGCCAAGATATATGGGTGCCCATAGGGGTTCATCACTCACCGCCATTTGGGCGAAGGTAATTTCCGTGCTGGTGAAGGGCAGGGCTCGCCGCATGGCTGAGCTGTCCGTAAAGACTTGCTTGCTGATGAGGTCAACTAGCATGGGGTTGCCCCTGCGGGGAACCAAGGCTAAAGAGGTGTTTTGTAGTGATTGAACCGCTATGGTAGGGCTGCCGAAGGAGGGGTGGGCTGCGTTGACTGCTGCGACTACAATGTCGTCCCACACATGCTCGGCATGGTCCATTTGGCTTGCCCGGCGGCCTCGGAGGATAGCTGCGTCGGCTCTGCCCTCCTCAATCATTGCCACCCGTTGCGCTGGCTCGGCTTCGGTGATATGCAAGAAAATGTTGTCTGCTCGTAGCCTACTTGCAATGTGAGCCACCTTTTGAGCCATGCCTTTGCCTATCACGAGGCGCAAGCCGGTAGTCTGTCTTGTGTCCTGGCTGTTTTTTACGCCGAGTCGTAGGGCATCGAGGTCTTTCACAACAGCTAAGGCTAGGGTAGTGGCTGTTCGGCCAGTGGCAGTGAGCTGTGCGTTGCGGTGAGAGCGGTCAAAGAGCTGGACTCCAAGTTCGCGTTCTAAACGTTTAATATGTTCGCTTACTACCGATTGAGGGAGAAAGAGCTTTTCGGCGGCTCGGCTAAAGTTTTCCTCCTGAGCTGCAGCCAGAAAAATCTCCAACGTTTTGATTTCAATCATGCTTACCCCTTGAGCTCCCAACCAGTTTGCCAAAACTCTACCGCACTTATCGGATTTTACGATAGGTTCTTTCGCAAAGTCACTCTTGTTGGGGATTGGTGCCTGCGCGATGATAAAACCTGTCGTCTGGATGAGAAGCATCCAGACCCTTAGAGAACAGGAATAGTCATGGCGAAGATCGTGGTAATTGGCACGGGAAATGTTGGAAGCGGTATTAGGCAAGCTGCCGCTGCCCAGCATCATGAGGTGGTATCGCTCAATACTTCCAGTCAGCTTGAAGACGGTCGCAATGCCATTGCAAGCGCTGATTTTATCTTCATTGCTATTCCTTTTGCGGCTGTAGTAGACCTGCCGCAAGGGTGGAAAGATGAGACTCGTGGGCGAATCGTAGTCGACGCAACAAACCCTCTAACAGCTGATTTTGCGAACTTAACGGTGGGGTTCTCTGATTCGGCTGGCGAACAGGTTGCTGCTGCTCTGCCCGGTGCGCAGGTTGTTAAGGCTCTGAACGCTGTCCTCGCCCCCAATCAAGACCCAAGCGCATTTCCCACAGGGTCTATCTTTGTGCCCGTCGCTGGTGAGGAATCGGCAGCTAAGAGTGTGACTGATTTGTTGAACGGCTTGGGCTTCGACGCGCAGGTTGTTGGCGACTTGAGCTGCTCGCGTTACTTGGAGCCCTTGGCTGAGTTGATGATTCACTTGGCGTATATGGAAGGTCAAGGAACCGGTATTGCCCTGCAGTTGATGCGTGCTTAAATCAACGGAGCTTGGCCCTATATGTGCGCCTAGCTCAGACTACAACGATGGGGCAGGCCACCCTAGCGAAGATGAGGAATACTATCTAGCTGGGGATGGCCTGCCCCATCGTTGATAAGCGCCGCTGTAAACGACTGACTGCAGTGCTGCTACTTACCGATCATGGTTTGGTGGAGCTGCTTGATTTGGTCACTGGTTTGGCCGATGCCTACGAAGTTGAGACTGAAGCGCTTGGCGATGCGGTTCATGGTGCCATAGGTGGAATTGATAGCGTTGGTCTGGTCGGCATCGGCTCCCTGCACAATCAGGTAGAGGTCGGCAGCTTTCAGGTCGTCATTAATCTCTACGTTATCGATAAACGTTTTTAAGTAGCCGGACATGTTGGACCAGTAGACTGGCGTGCCAATGACAATAACGTCTGCACCCTTGAGCTGATCCCAGACTTTCGCAAAGTCGCCCTCGCCTTGGCCGGTTTGTGGAATATGATAATCAACCAAATCTATCTGCCGGTAGGACTGCCCGTCGAAGAGCTGCTTGGCTAGGGAAGCCGTGTTGCCGTCCTTGTTTTTGCTGGCATTGAGGAAGACGCGCTTGCTGTCATTGCCGGTGTGCTGGGGCTTGTCGAAGGCTCGGGCAGCTTGGGCAGGTGCGGCTGAGGGCGATGACGAGGCGGTTGAGCTGGAAGTCTGGCTGGCAGAGGATGCTCCCGAGCTGCTGCGCCCGCCAAAATCCCATATTGCTACTACGCCTATGCCGAGGCCCAAGAGGAAAACGACGATATAAACGATTGCTTTTTTCAGTGCTGTATTCATGATTCATGCTCTCTGTGTATAGCTTGCGGGTAGTGTAGGGGGTGCTGTCCTGCCGGATAGGTAGCGAGACAGCCCTAGTGTGGGGAAGCTTTACGCTTCTTGCAAATCCACGAATTCCATCTTGGCCACCCCGGCAAAACGCTGAATAATTCGCGTGACCGGGCCTATGGTATCGCTAGGATCACTGCCCTGGATGAGAATGGAGAGGCGTTTGCCGCGCAAAGCATCAAAGTCGTCGTCCTGGGAGAGCCGCTCGAGGAGCGTTTGTAAGTAGGCGCTCATATGGTGCCAGTAGACAGGCGTGCCCAGTACTATCCAATCCGCAGCTTTGAGCTGGGAGAATACCTGTGAGAACTGGTCGCCCTGGTATTGCTGGTTGAGTTGATTGATGCGATACTCCACCAGGTTGAGCTGCTGGTAATCATTGCCCCGAAGATACTGGCGCCCCATCTCGCTAGTGGCTCCTTTGGCATGTTGGCTGGCGTTGACAAATACGGTGGTAATAATGTTCACATCCTTCCATAGGGGGAGTGTTCCTATGGAAGGATGCTAATTCTTAGAGTGTCCTCTAAGTCAAATGGTGCGGCTCAAAGGTAGATTATTTATTCTCAGAGAGAATTTTGTGCAGGAGTTCAGCCCGCTCGTCCTGGCACACGTCTAAACGCTGGCGGTCCACAGCTTCCTGATAATAATGCAGCTTCGTTTTGATAGTTTCGAGTGCCTGCTGCAAGTCGCTGATCTCTTGCTCTACCCGAGTTTTTTGCTCGGCGAACATGTCTCGGCGCTCTTCAGCCGAATCGAGTCCATCGCCGACGAGCTCAAGGTAATGCTTAATGTCTTTCAGCGGCATGCCAGTGTCTTTTAAGCAGCGAACCGTGTTGAGCGTGAGCACATCTTTGTCTTCGAACTCCCGCACGCCGTTTATGTCGCGCTTGACGAAGGAGAGTAGTCCGATTTTTTCGTAGTAGCGCAGGGTGTAGGCGCTTATGCCCATCATGGAGCTGACATCTGCAATGCTATATGTTGTCATTCCCGCCACCAGATCTCTCGTAGATGAACGCGCTTGTTCGGTAATTCTTGCTGCACGACACCTGCCATCTTATCTGACTCAGTGCCCTTGAGGCCAGGATTTAGGCCGATAGCGCGAAGATGTGCAGCCGGCAATGGTGGACGGCTCGTTCGAAGCCGCCGTCCAGCAAACCCTGCTACACGATCCGGCGGTCGGCGGCCCAGCGGGTCAGTTCTGAGCGGTTGGAGAGCTGGAGCTTGCGCAGAACGGAGGAGACGTGGGTCTCTACGGTCTTGGCTGAGATGAAAAGCTCGGCGGCCACCTCCCGGTAGGTGTAGCCGCGGGCGATCAGGCGCATGACCTCTTGCTCCCGGGCGGAGAGGCGGTCTAGCTCGTCGTCGTGGGCTGGGGTGTCCTCGCCTGAGCCGCCCTCTTGGAAGGCGGAGAGTACGAATCCGGCCAATTTCGGCGAGAAAACCGCGTAGCCTTCGTGCACCTGGCGGATGGAGGAAACCAGGTCGGAGGCGGAAATTGTTTTCGTCACGTAGCCGCGGGCCCCGGAGCGGATGACTGAGCCCACATCTTGCGGGGAGTCGGAGACCGAGAGCGCCAAAAATACTGAGCGCGGGGCCAGGGGCTGGGAGCGGGCTAAGATTTCGGCGCCGCCACCGCCCTGACCGCCAGGAACATGCACGTCTAAGAGCACCACATCGGGCTGCGTTTGGCCGATCATGGCGATGGAGCTGTCCACATCGGCCGCCTGACCCACGATGTCGAAGTAAGGTTGGAGGGTGGCGATGACGCCAGCTCGAAACATCTCATGGTCGTCAACCACGCCGATGCGGATGGGCTGCTTGCCGCTTGCGCTGGTTGGTGTGCTGTCTGCCTGCGCTGCTTGCCCGGTAGGTTCGTGAGATTCGTTGGCTTGGTTGGCCGTGCTGTGCCCGCCCGTTGCGCTCGCTGTTACTGCTTTCATAGTGTCCTCGCCCTCTCTAGCTTGAGTCAGTGCGCCGTGCTGGCTGTCAGCTGAGCCCTGCTGAGCGGGTAGTCCTTTCAACTCCGTGTTCACTTCGTTCCTCCCTGCGTAGGGGTGCTCCCGGTCGGCGGTCCGGACTGCGGCTTGGGCTGGGTGCTCTCCGCTGGGCTGCTGGCCTGCTTGCCCTGTGTTTGCTTGCCCTGCGTCTGATTGCTGGCTGCCGATATGGGCATATGCATACGCACTTCGGTGCCCCAGTGGGGGCGGGAGACTATCTCCACTGTACCGCCCCTGCGCTCGATGCGCCCAATGATGGACTCACGAATGCCTAAGCGGTCGGGTGGCACGGCCTTGGGGTCAAACCCGTCGCCGTGGTCGCGCACAAAGACTTCCACCTTGCCTCGGCCCGCTTCGCAGTAGAGGGAGATGGGTTCGCCGCCGTGGGTGACGGCGTTGATGAGCGCCTGCTGGGCCGCGTCGAGCAGGGCGTCGCTCTGGGCCGAGGGGAGGGCATCTCCCACGGTCACTACGTCAATGGGCTTGCCGTGCTCATCTTCTATGTAGGCAGCGATTTCTTTCAGACCCGAGCTGACCGAGCGGTCGGAGGGCGTGCGCTCCTGGTAGAGCCAGTTGCGCAGGTCGCGCTCCTGGCCGCGGGCCAGGGTGAAGACGGTCTGGGGGTCGTCAGCGTTGAGCTGGATGAGTGCCAACGTTTGCAGTACGCCGTCGTGCAAGTGGGCGGCCATATCGGCTCGTTCTTCTTCGCGCTCTTTTTGCGCTTGCTCGGAGCTCAGGCGCTGGAGGAGGCTACTGGCCCAGGGAGCCAAAATAATGGCTACAGCGCACAAGAGGGCCAGGGCCAAAACCATCATCTGCCAGGCTTGATTCCAGGGGAAGCTGGGGAAGACATAGGCTGCCAGAGCTGCCAAAATCAGGGCTCCGCTCACGGCCAGCGTCCAGAAGCGGCCTTGGCGCTCGCCAATATGCAGCCAGGCCACAACCACTCCCGCCCCCAGCAATACTGCGGGGGCAATCAGGCGAACGTGTACGCCCGCCTGCCCCAGGAAGATGGCTCCAGCCAGGAGCAGGGCGCCGAAGCCTATAAGGAGGGCTGGCTTTGATGCGTGATGGACGATCTCGCTCAAGCCCTCAGAGCTGCCTGCAGCGGTCTTGCTCTCGCTCCCGTCGGCCTGGTGACCTTCGCTGGCGCTGAGAGAGGCGTTGCCGTGGGAGAGGGGTTGGCTGCCGGGCGCTGCCGCCATCTGCTGGGCTGCGGCAAGAGGGTCGCCGGCGGGAATGACAATCCACAAGAAGATATAGGCCACGATGCCCAGTCCGAAAGCGAAGATGAGCGCGAACATGGCCAGGCGCACCCAGGAGACCTTGAGGCCGAGGTGCAGGCTGATTCCCCGGCAGACCCCGCACAGGACCCGGCCGTACTTGGGGCGCATGAGCGGCAGGCGGGCTGGCCACAGGGGAGGCGGGCCGGACGCTTGCCAGGCGGGGGTTGGACCTGCTCCGTAGGCGGCCTGAGCGCTGCCAGCAGCGGAGCCCTGACCGGTATTGCCGGGGTATGGCGCCTGCTGCTGGGGGTCTCGGGCGGCCAAGGCTGGGGCGCTGGACCGGAGGAATGATGAAAGAGCATACAGCCATTATGACTGCTGGTGACCCCTGAGCCAGCCTTAGGGGCAAAAATCAGGGATAAATCAGGGTGTTCCCGGATACGGTTGGCGACTTTCACCTGCTGTAATGGACCTATGAGCAATTTTAACGAATACCAGGGGCCCACCAACGGCTCCCCAGAGAACCACGACCAGGGCTACGGCCCCTCATATAGTGGACAATATCAACAATCTAACGCGGGCAGTCAGCCTAACTCGGGTGCCTGGTCGGACTCGACCGGCCAGCAAGCTCCCGGGGCGGGCGCGCATGGCGGCCCTTACCAACAGGGCGGACCGGGCAACCCTCGGCCCTTCCAGCCGGTGGGCTACGAGACCAGTAGCCGCTTCTTCAACTGGGTACGCCGTACGTATATTCGCCGTTCCGACGACCGCTGGATTGGCGGGGTCTGCGGCGGTCTAGCTGAACGCCTGGGCTGGTCGCCGGCCCTGGTGAGGGTGATTATGCTCCTATGCGCCTTGTGCTTTGGAGCGGGCGCGGCCTTTTACGGCTTTGCCTGGTTCATCCTGCCAGATAAGCGCAACGTCATTGTTGCCGAAGACCTGATGGCAGGCCGCTGGCGGGGAGCCATGGTGGGCATTATTATCTGCTGGATAGCTTCCATTGGTTCCAGCTGGTTCGTTTCGCCCGTCATCGCGGCACTCGCCCTCTGGGCCCTCCTGGGCTGGAGCGGCGACCAGGCGAAGCGTTACGGCTGGGGCTACGGACCAGCTTCCTACTCCGGGCCAGCAGGAGGCCCCCACCCTTTCGCTGACACCCGCGGCCAAGGCCCCATGCCTGCGGGTACCGGGCCAGCTCGCGGGTCGCAAGATGCTGGCTGGCAGGCTCCGGCTAGCGGGCAAGAACCGTATGGGTATGACCAGGCCAAGGCCCAAGGACCCATGCCCGCTGGAGGGGCTGATAACACTACCGGTGCAGGGTTTGTACCGCCGGTAGACGACAGCAGCCAGTCGGGCGGTCAGCGTGCGCATAAGCAGACAGCTTATTCGGATAGTGAATACGGGCGGTCTGGCGGTGGGTACGGGCCATCTGATCCGGCACTGGCGTACACCCCGCCTGCTGCCAGCTATGTGCCCCCGGTTCAACCGCCGGCAGCGACCTACACGCAGCCAGCTCGCGTCATCAAGGGCCGCCGCAAGCCTGCCGGACCTGCCCTAGTGCTGATAAGTTTGGGCGTGCTGTTCCTGTCCGCCCTGGGCATCTGGGGGATGGGTCTGCAGCCCACATCCTTAGTCTCCTCGGCTGTGCGCCTCTCCCTGCTCTGGGTGGGCGGTCTGGCCCTGGCTTTGGGCCTCCTGCTGATGATTTTGGGCACGATGGGTCGCAGGTCTGGCGGGCTCATACCGGTGGCGCTCGTGGTGCTGATGGTGGTGAGCGTGGTAGCGGGCATAGCCCTGGCTACTGGCATTAACCGCAACGAGCTGCGCCGGGACCTGGCTGAGTACGAGAATATCAGCCTGAGTGGGGATCAACAGCTGACTCTGGGTTCGAGCAAGGACGATATACGTCGCTACCAGCGGGGTCTCTTCCTGTCCGGCGACCCGTCTGCACCGGCCCAGGTAAGCGTGGATTTGAGCCAGTATGAGGCTGACCAAGGCACCCACCAGGTGCGGATGAGCGACGGCACCCGCCAGAATTCGGGCTGCCCAACCGGACAAATGCGCATCGCGGCATCGGCCACTCAGGTGGACCTGAAACTGCCGGAGGGGTGCTCGTACGTCATCACTAAGCAGATGGCTACGAACAGCTTGGCGACCTCGTCTGGCGGCTCCATCAATTGGAACCAGTGGATTGACCACTTCAATATTTGGGGGATTGAGGTCAACGTGCACGGCAACGAAGGTGATTACTGGCCTGCCGGTCACCACGGGGTATCAAGTCCGGAGTTGGAAGTGAAATTCACTTACGATTCCACCAGCCGTATCAGGGTAAGCCATGAGGGCACAGCCACCCTGCCCCAGAACGGCACCAATAGAGACAAAGTGTACGGACACAGCCACAATGAAGACGAGGATGATGACGATGACGATGACTGATCACGAATCACAAGAAACTGCGCAGGGCGCAGGCGAAGGTCCAGAGTCCAGTCAGATGATGGACAACGTACAGCAAACTGCCTCTATTGAGGAGGCGGCCACGCAGGTGCTACCAGCTCACGAGGGCGAGTTTGGTGGGCAAGAAGAGCCGGTAGAGCTCGGTGACGAGAGCGAGCAAACAGTTGACTATGGCAACAAATCAGCTGCTATGCAGGCTCCATCGACCCCGCAAGACGCACCTACTGCGCAAGCCGACAGTGCTGAAGTAGAGCAAGCTGCTGACGGTGCTGAGTCTGCTGACGCTGCTGGAGCTGGAGCCGCCGAGCCTACTGATCCTACGCAAGCCATCCCAGAAGGAGCGCAAGGCGAGAGCGGTGAAAACGCTGACAGCTGGTCACAGGGCGCAAGTGGACCGGCCTTTGGAGGTCAGCCCACCTGGCAGAGCGGTCCCAGTGGAGCGCCTCCCACCTACATCTCCACGCCGCCCTCGGAGTATATGCGCCCTCCGGCGACCCCGCAGGTGCGGCGGCCCACAGGACCCAACGCGCCCACCATCGTCTTCGGTCTCCTGATAGGACTGGTGGGTCTGGCCTGCCTGGCTGCCGGCCTCTTTTTCTCCTGGTACGACGGCGTCGGTGTCAGCTTCAATGTGGGACTGATTATGACTGTGCTCTGCGGCGGCCTGGGCGGCTTTCTGCTCCTGGCGGGCCTGGTCTGGGGGCTGGTCTCCTGGATCAAAGGGCGAGATGACGACGAGCGACATGCCGAGTTTAGAGGCTGAACATACCCCAAAAGGCAAATGAGAGCAGGCAGCAGACCAGCCCCAGCAGCGCTAGGATCAGCACCAACCAGTGCCCCCAGCCGCGGGCTAGGACTGGCTGCCTGCTTCTAGTATGAGGAGATTGCCTGGCGTGGCAGGCCATGAGCGCACTGGATGGGCCCGGTTGGGCGCTCTTGCGCGCCTGTAGCCAGTTGCTGATGAGCTGGCTGACTAGGCAGGCCAGGAGGACCAGCCAGAGCAGGGAGAGCACCCGAAGGGCTGGCCAGTAGGCAGCCTGCAGGCGGTTGATGGGCTCCAGGCTCATGGCCCGAGCAACTATGAAGATAATATAGGTTAGGAGAGCGCCGAGCGTGAGGAGCCCGAAAGCCCCTGAAGCCCATAGGAGCGCGCTGATGCCCTTGCCAAAGCGAGCTCTTGGACTTGACTGCCCCCTGAGCCGCCGCCGGGCCAGCCCTGCCACGCCCAGGCAGAGCGCCCCCAAGGCTGCTAGGAGCGGTAGGGTAAGGCTCGCCGCCAGGAGGACCATGAGCCCGCCGATTGACTTGACTAAGCCGGCGCGAGTGCTCGTCGGCACCCTGTAGAGCTGCCGGGGCTGGGAGCCCGCCACCAGGGGAGTAGACCAGTCGCCGGTCTGAGCGCCTAGGGCGACAGCGTTGATCCAGTCCTCCAAATTGTGTGTGTAATGCTCCTCCAGGGGTAGGCCGGGCTTGGACAAGCGGCTGCCCACCCGCATTTGGTGGTTGGTGGGGTAGTAGCGCACGGTGACGTTCGTATTCCCGGCGCGCTTGGTTCGCTCTTGCAGCTCCCGGGCCCCCTGCTCGATGGGCATGGAGGCATCTTCGGTGCCGAAGTTCACCAGAGTAGGAGCCTTGAGCTTGTCCCAGTTGGGCAAGGGGTCAAAGTCCGCATATTCCAAGCCCAAGGGAGCGAAGTTGAGCCCTAGGAGCTTGGGAATTTGCTCGCGCAGGCCGGATGGGGCACCAATCAAATCGAGATAGGAGCTCACGGCCATGGACATCTGGTCCCGGCCCGGGTAGACCGGCGGCGAGGTCATGATGCTGAAGGCCAGCTGGGGGTCGTTGGCTGTCATCACCGAAGCAATCCAGGTGCCCTCAGATTCGGAGTAGAGGCCGGTTTTGCTCGGGTCCACGCCGGGCCAGGAGCGCAGGAGCTCCAATGATTTGTTGTAGTCGGCGGCCATGGCCGGATAGTCCCGGTGGAAGGTGGTGTAGGTGTCCAAGCGCTTGTCCGGCACCAGCGTGGTGATACCGGCGGAGGCCAAGGCAGAAGCCAAGTCCCCGTAGACTTCTGAGGCCCTACCGGTGCCAGCCCCGTGAATAAAAAGGCAGGCCGGGTGGCCGCCAGGAGCGTCGACAGGTTCGCGCACCAGGGCGTTGATGGTTACCTGCTGGCTGAGCCGAACCGTGACGTGCGTTTCCTTGGTCTGGTAGTGCCCCTCAGTCGTGGTCAGTCCCCTACGGGAGACGATGGAAGTGTCAGCCGTAGGAAGGCTTATGTGCGGCTGGTAGGGCTCTACCCGCCAGTGGGGGTCCATCAGGGCACCTAGGCCCGCTGCGAGTCCTAGCAGAACCAGAAAAGAGAGCAGAGCAATGCCCAGACGCTTCAAAATGTGCACGAATTAACTGTCGCACGAGGGGTGCCCGGCAGCCAGTCTTGCTCTAAGTTGAAGCTCTGTTGGATTTTGCTCAGACCTGCTTTTAGGCCTGGACTGGCTCGCGCTGAGCGGCTTCCGCCTCTTCCAAGCTCTCATAGCCGGCCTGCTGAACGGTGGCGAGCAGGGTCTCTTGCGTGATATTGCGCCGCTGAGACATCCGGAAGAGCAACATCTTCTCGTACAAGCGCAGGGTTTGTGGCGAGTAGGTGGACAGTTCACCGCGCAGGTAGGTCTCGAAAGAGGTGTCGGTGGGGGTGTCGTCGGCCGTACGCAGAATGCGCATCTCCTGGCCGAGCTTGGGGTAGTGCTGGCGGAATTCGTCGGCCCAAGCCACCTGCTGCTTGATGATCCGCTCCTGGTGGCTCTGACGCTCAATGCCTAGCTTGGGTAGGTGGGGGGCAATGTTGCGCCGGTACTCGTCGGGCGCTGTGGACTCCATCATCCGCCCATACTTTTCGGTCAGCAGGTTGCGGCCCTCGCTGTCCGCCTGATCCAGATCGTGCGCGTAGCTCTCTAGCAGTTCTCGCGGCCAGACCTTGAACTGGCTCAAGCGCATCTGGTGGAAGGTGGGCCAGTTCCCCTGACAGTTGGCCCTGCCGCCCTCGTTGTCTACCTGCTGGAACTGGTCCCACTCGTGTTTGACGATGCGCTCGCGCAGGTCGTCGTCGGCCTGTTCTTGCTCTGTTGTCTGATTCATGTGCCCTTCTTTCTCGAAGGTGCCGATACCATACGACACCATTGGTTGTGATTATGTCCCCGTCCTTGTTAAGTTCTCATCTTACAGGGAGTGGAGGCTAGGATCTGCGCTGGAAATATGCGATTCGATGTAGGGGCGCTGCCATTCGAGGAAGCCCTCAGACGAGGTGGTCAGGCCTTCTGCCTGTAGTTCTCGCAGGATCTGCTGGCAGATGGATTCGACCGCAGCTAGGAGGCGTTGGGCGACCGGTGCTGCACCCTTGCCGCCTTCGCCGAAGCCCCTGCCCCCAAAGCAGGCGCCGGAGGAGAGCTGCAAGATGGTCTCCAGCTCCTCAGTCACTGGCCCCAAGCGGGTGGCCATGCGGGAGCTGATCTGCCGCAGAGCTGCGAAGGTCCACTTGTAGTAGGGCAGGTAGCCCACGGTCAGCGGGTTGTTGACCAGGAAGACCAGGGAGGCAACGGCCTTGGTGAATTCGCCGATAGAGAGCCAGGCAGCAGCCCCATCGCCCCGGTTCAGACTGCGGGGTAGATTGTATTGGCCGGCCTGGCTAATCATGCCTAAGCGCTGGGAAATCAAGGCAAAGCGCACGTCGTCGGGCATAGATTTGAAGTCCTGCCGGGCCTGGAGGAAGGTTCCCAGGGGGTCGGCGAACACGTCGCCGTTGGTGGCGGCGGCCAGCGTGGATTCGGGCAGGAGGAGCCACTCGTGGGGTTTGTCGGGCGCTGGAGCCTGCCGGTAGCCGGTGATGGATTGGAAGAAGTCGCCAATTTCAAAGACTCCGACCCGCTTGGCGGCGCCCGTGGCCCGTACGCTGTCTTCGCGCGGACCATAACCCCGGAAGGTCTGGGGGAGGGCATCGTAGTCGGCCTGGAGCTGGTCGCCAATGGCGGCATAGTCTTCGGCCGTGAGCCACAGGCAGAAGCCCGGGCCAAAGTCGTGGTCCTGGGAAAACTCGTCGTCAAAGCCGTAGCACTCCGAACCGTGGCCCACCAGACCAGCGGCAATGCGGCCTACATACTGGGGGTATTTTGCTTCTAGCAGGGGCTTGCCGCACTCCTGCCAGTAGGTGCGGGCCAGTTGGAGGCCGCTCATGCGCGGACGGCTTTCGGCGCTTGCGGGGGTGGCGAGATGGTCTGATTTTTGGTTGCTGGCTTGGCCTGCTGCCTCTGCTGAGTTGGCAGAAAAATCGGCCAAATTGGGTGCCTCGACCGGCTGACCGGCAGCTTGGGCGGCCTGCTGAGCCTCCTGAAGGTTCTCCTGCGTAATCCGGTAGGAGTCGCTGGCTTTGCCGTAGTCGCGCTGAATAATCGCCAGGGCAGCCTGGTAGGCCCCAGCTGCCTGCCCAAAGTGGCCAACGGCGTACGCCACCTGCCCGTAGCCGGCGAGGGCTGAGGCGTAGTGTGGATTGGCTTCCAGCCCTCCTGTCCGGTAGATATGCAGGGCCTGCTTCGCGTGCCCGTAAGCCTCCTGGAGGAGGTCGTCACGCTCCTGCGCCTGCTCCTGGTTGCCGTCCGCTCCCGTACTAGCTTCCGGCAGATCTAAGATGGCGAGGGCCAGGTTGGTGTGGGTCGAAGCCACATCCAGGTCGCGCTCGGGGTCGGGGGAGGAGTCGGTCAGCATCTGGAGCGCCTGCCGCAGTTCCTCCACGGCCTGCTGGCCTCGGCCGGTCTCGGAGTAAAGCATGGAGAGGTTGTTGTGGAGGGCTGCCAGACGGCGGTCGCCGGGCTTCAAGGTCTGCTCAGCCGAACTCAGGGCCTGCTGGTACAGGTCCTCGGCCTGCTCGTACTGTCCAGCGGCCCGCATGCCGGTGGCGGCGTTGATGAGCGTGGTGGTCCAAGCGTCGCTGCCTTGCAGCTGCATTTTTGCTGCCAACTCCAGGGCCCGCTGAATCATCCACAGGTTGTCCTGGTGGCGCCCACGCGAGCGATAGTAGCCAATCACTTCGTTGAGTACCGTCAAGAGCCCCGGATTGTCGGACGCATTTTCGGCATCTGCCAGGGCCTGCAAGAGGTAATCTTCAGCCTCGTCGTTGGACTGGCTGGAGTCAAAAATCTGGTCGAGCCCGCGCAAAAAAGCTTCCGCGTCAAATGAGCCGTCCGCCCGCAGGTAGTGAGGCTGCTGCGTTGAATGTTGTGCGCGTTGAATATGGGCGGGGAAGGAATCGGCACTCCGCTCCTGATCTGACTCGCTAGTGGCTCTCGCAGACATAAGGCTCCTTCGCTTTTGGGCTATTCACCACGCTCGGGCGAATACTACCTGTGCCCTTCATCTTAGAGCCTCGTCCTCCTCTTAGGAAATTACCGACCAATTTGTCTGGTGGCTGAGGCTACTGAGGCAGCCTGGAGTGGCGTTTCCGGGCTTACGAGCAACGCAAAAGGGGATAGGATGGGATTGTTACAACAGTGTAGAAAGGCAGTGTAGCTCATGCAAGGTTGGCAATTAAATCGTACCAATGAACCGCTCGAACTCGTGACTAAGCCCGATCCAGAGCCAGGTCCTGGCGAAGTACTCATCGGCGTCAAGGCCGCAGGCTTGTGCCACACAGATGTGGGCATGTTGCACGACCCGGGGTGGATGTCGAAAATTAGCGCACCGGTCATCTTGGGCCACGAGTGTGCGGGCGTGGTGCAAAAAATTGGCCCGGAGGTCTCTGGTTTTCAGGTGGGCGACCGGGTGGGAGTGGCACCGCTGGACGCCAAAACGGGCAAGACCATAGGCGCTCAGAGAGACGGCGCGTACTCAGACGTGTGCTTGGTTGGTGTTGACCAGTTGATTCACCTGCCTGACAACGTGAGCTTTGAGCAGGGGGCGGCCGCCACGGATGCCGGCATGTCCTCCTACCACCCGCTCTTCAAGGTGGGCGGCGCAACAAAGGGCATGAAAGTAGGCATTATTGGCGTGGGCGGACTGGGCCAGTTTGCCGCTAATATGGCGCTCATTGCAGGCTGCGATGTCAGCGTGGCCGACACTAGCGCACAGGCACGCGAGTGGGCGCGCGGAATCGGCATTGAGAAGGTCTACGAACAAATTACGGACATGGCCCAAGACGATGTGGAGCTAATAGTTGACTTCGCAGGCTTTGGCAGCACTACTCGGGACGCAATTTCAGCGGTGCGGTCCGGCGGCTTAGTGATTCTGGTGGGCATGGGCAAGTTGGAGGCGACCATCGACACCGGAGATTTGATTGTGCGCAACATCACCTTGCGGGGCAACAATGGCGGTACGGCCCAAGATATAGCCGATGTGTACGGCTACTTCCAGACCGGCAAGATGCACCCCACCCTGACGGCGACTAGCTTCGACAAGATTCCTGAGGGGCTAGACCGCCTGGAGCAAGGTGCGGTGAGTGGCCGTCTGATTGCAGTTCGGGATTAGCGAACCTTCGCCCTCAACAGATATTCTCCCTATATTTCCTGTGCTGGGTGCCGCGCTAGAAAGTGAGCGATGGCCCCAGCGCAGCGCCTACCTATACCTCTATGGGTTGCAGGCGGGAGATGGCATCGGTATCGGTCTCTAGCTTGTGGGAGTAGAGCAGGAGGAGAAGCACGGCGACCAGGGCTAGGGGGGCACCGGCTAGGGCGGGGTAGTGGTAGTTCATGCCGGAGAGCGTCAGGGCACCGCCGCCCAGGGAGGAGCCTACTGCGTTGCCGAAGTTGAAGGCGACCTGGATAGTGGCGCCGCCAATCAGCTCGCCGCCGCCCTGGCCTGCCTCAACCATGAGTATTTGCTGGGGGGTGGAGACGAAGAAAAGGCCGAAAGCCACCCAGAAGGTGAGGATGGCAGTGGAGAGGTGGGAGCCGGGAACTAAGAAGACCAAACTCAAGCCGGTAAACGATATAAATTGCCCCAGGGCTGCGGAACCGGCGTGCCGCCAGCGGTCGCTCAGTGCCCCGCCCGCTATGCCGCCGACCACCATGCCGAAACCGGCCAGCATCATGAGCAGGGACACGGTGCCGCTCGACCATCCGCCCACATGGCTGAGCCAGGGAGAGACGTAGGACCACCAGCAGAAAATGCCGGCGTTGCCGGTGAATACGGCCAGCAAAATTACCCAGGGGCCCCGGCGCTTGAGGAAGCGGAACTGTCCGCGCAGGCCGGTATCGGGCACGGCTGGTAGGTTGGGCACCCACCGCAGGACCAGGATGATGGTGGCGGCTCCCCAGATGGCCAAAAATGCGAAAGCGGCCCGCCAAGACAGGTATTCCGACAGGAGGGTGCCCCGGGCACGCCGAGCATGTTCGCAACCGTCTGCCCGGTCACGGTCACTGCCATGGCCTGGGCTTCCTTGCCTGGCTCAGCGGTGAGCTTGGCTATGTAGGCGGCGGTGCCGAAGAAGGCGCCGTGGGGGAGCCCGGCTATAAAGCGCGCCACAATGAGCATTCCGGCGTTGGCGGAAAGCGCCGAGAACGTGTTGCCCACTACGATCAGGACCATGAAAATGAGCACCAGGCTCTTGGGAGGCAGTTTGCGGCCGAAGACGAGCATGAGCGTGCCCACGCACACGCCAATCGCGTAAGAGGAAATAAAATGGCCGGCCTGCGGGATGGACACGCTCATGGCATGAGCGGTCTGGGGCAGGATCCCCATCATCACAAACTCCGCCGCTCCCAGGGCAAAGGCCCCCGCCGCCAGTGCAATTAAACTCTTTTTCATGCCCCTGCTCTTCCGCGTCTGTCGGTTCAAGATTCGCGGGCCAGACCTGTGGATGTGACCGTCCGAACCCGCCGGTGCCCGACCGCCGATTCTGTAGTGTACGCCTCGCTCTGCCCTATCTCGCGCAGATTGTGCTCGCTTGTAAGTCGTAGTTTTTGCTGGCGCGGTTCTAGTGTTGCAAAGAGTGCTGGCCTATTTGCTGGGAGAGTCGGTGCGGGGCTGACTGTCGGGGTTGACAGCCAGCAATCGAGGCAAACGCCTGAAATGCCTGGGTTGCGCTATATTTTTACAGGAAGCAGCATCGGACGGTAGCGGAGGCGATATGGGGAGAGAAACGGGTGCTCCTCAGCGTGGGGATCAGGGCGCTCAGCGCTCCTCGGGCTCTGGTGCGGGCAAACCCCAAGGACCTGCGCACCCAGGCTGGCGCAGATTCGCGAGAATCTGGAAGACCGTTTGCCTGTCTCTATCCTCCGACAGCGTTGACCAGGCCAATGATGACCAGGCCGCTGCGATTTTCCGTATCCGGCGGTTTGCTATTGCTGCTCTCGTGGCTGCGATCGTCGTTTGCATAGCCCTGTTCGCATTCCTGACCTATCGGGGTGGCCGCTTATCCGCATTGCCTAAGGGTAATGGATCTTCCTCGGCGACAAGCAAGGCTGTGACGAAATCTGACGGTGGTGACAGAGGCAAGTCGGCGACACAATTGGGCGCAGACAAGCTGGCTGCTGCCCCACCTGCAGCCAAGACTATGGATACTAAGCCGAGCCTGGTCTCGCCTTTGAGCGACCAGGAACGGGCGGGCATTCTGGCACAAGCTCAGGCGACTGCGGCGGCCTCGGGCAAGCCAGCGCAGCAGTTCTCTTACTGCGTGGCTGGCAAGGGGAATGTGGGGGAGACGGACTCGTTTGCCAGCGCCATTTTCCGCACCCTCAACGACCCGAGGGGCTGGCCGAGGGCCGGTGCCACTTTCGTGCAGGGCAGCGACGGGGCTTGCGACATGACCATCGTGCTTTCGGAAGCCCAGTATTTGCCTACGTTTTCGCCCTCGTGCTCCAGCACGTATAGCTGCCGGGTGGGCAATCAGGTGATTATTAACAAGGACCGTTGGGACGGCGGCACTGACCTGTGGCTAGGCGCGGGCGGAGATATGGAACGTTACAAGGTGATGGTTATCAACCACGAGGTGGGGCATCGCTTGGGGCACATGGACAACGAGCAGACTTGCGCTGCCCAGGGCCAGCCTGCGCCCCTCATGCAGGAGCAATCTATGGGGCTCGATGGCTGCACGCCCAACGAGTGGCCCCTCGACTCCGAGCTGTGGGTGCGCTAGAGGACTTTCAGGGCGGATAGGGCAGACGGCAGATTAGCGCAAGCTAGGACAGGCTGATGCGCGAACCCGTAGCTGTCAGTTCAAAGTTGGGGGAGCCGGGGCGCTGGGCCTGGCTCATGCCGGTCAAGGTGCGGTCGGGCAGGCGGATGCTGCCGTTGATGCAGTCAGCTTGGCAGCCGAAACTGGCTCTGTCGTTGGCCTGGGCGCGGGTGGAGATGCTGACTCGGCCGCCGCTCGCTGTAGAGCTGATAATACAGCGAGCGGCGGCCGAGCTAAAGCGGGGTGAATAGGGAGCTTAAATAGTGTGGTTCCTTGAATCGCTGACTTTACCAGGGCTGAATGGTGGGGCCAATCGTGAACTCGGAGACGTTGGTGTCTTCGGGCTGGTCGATGGCGAAGGCCACGACGGAGGCCACGCGGTCGGGCGTGATCTGGTAGGAGTCGTAGGTCTGATTCATGGCTTCCTTGGCGCCTGGGTCGGTGATCGTGCTCAGGAGCTCGGTCTGGATGGCGGCCGGGTAGATGGTGGCCGTGCGAATGTGGGTGCCCTCCATGGCGGACTCCATGCGCAGCACCTCCATCAGGTCGCGCACAGCCCACTTGGTAGCGCCGTAGACCGCGCCGTTGGGATAGGCTTTCAGGCCCGCGACGGACGAGGTCGTGATGAACTGGCCCGACTTCTGGCCTACGAACTCAGGCAGGACGGCGGCAATACCGTTCAACACGCCCTTCAAATTCACATCCACCATCTGGTTCCACTCGTCGGTTTTGAGGGCCGAGAGTGGGGAAGAGGGCATGAGACCGGCGTTTAGGAACATCACGTCCACGCTGCCGAACTGCTCCTTGGCAAAGACCACGAAGTCCTTATTCTGCTGGGGGTCGGTCACGTCCAGCTTGTAGTAAGCCGCCTGCCCGCCGTCTTGCGCAATGCTGTCGACAATCTCCTTGAGCTTGTCGGTCCGGCGCGCTCCCAGCACTACCCTGGCACCCTTGCTGGCCAAGAGCCGGGCGCTCGACTCGCCTATGCCCGAGGAAGCGCCAGTGATTAACACTGTTTTGTTTGCAATAGTCATGTTTTGTACCTTTCCGCGCTTATCTGTGCGTATGCCCTTACGCTAAACCTTCAAGTTGCTTGAAGTGCAAGTCCGGGGTGTGCAAAGTTGCCATTCCGCACTGATTGCGTAGTGGAGGGGGTGCGAGGGCAGGCAGCCCTGCACAGCGCTAAAAGTGTCTGGAATAATCAGGAATTTGTGCGATTTTGTACAGGCTTACCGCTTGCGGCTGGTGGCTGGCTGTTAGCGGGTTGGGGTGAAGGTGAGCGTTGGTATGAGCTGATTGTTCTTGGCGATGCCCGAGATGACGACTTCGCACTTGCTCACGCCGTAGTTTTTCATCCCGTCGGCGGCCTGCTGCCCGGCCTGCTCCAGCAGGGGCTCAGCGGCCCCGCGCTCGATGTCGGGGTAGAGCACGTATATTTCCAGCCTGAGACCCTTGGTTTTGAAGCTGGCGACGCTCTGCTGTCCGCTTGCCAGCAGTGTGGCTTTCAGATCGCTACGGTGGGTGCCCTCGGCCAGCCAACTTTTGGGCGTTTTATATTCGGAACCCAGGAGCCTGCTGTTGCTGGGCAGGAGGGGGAGCGTGTCCGAGCCCACCTGGTCAAGGAAGGTGCTGAAGCCGCCCGACAACGTGAATACGGCGGACAGGAGAATGAATATGCAAAAGCGGCGGGTCCAGACGGCGAAGGAGTTGAGGTTGGTGCCCAGGGAGCGCCCTCGCCTCCTGACGTGCGTGGACAGGGCAATGCCGATGACGGCCATCGCGAGGCTGAAGGCGCACAGGCCAAAGGTGAGCAGGTCGGGGCTATTTTTGAAGGCTGCTAGACCGTTGTCGGCTCTTGGGCTGCCAAAGAGCCAGTCGGGCTGCTGAACAGAGACCGCCGTATTCAGGCCTTCGGCAGGGATGGCGAGCACCAGGGCAAGGATGATGAGATGGGACAGGTGCTTTCGCTGGCGCTGCGCCAAGAGCTGAGCCAGCTGAGAGCCCTGGTAGACGAAGGTGATGGGCTCGGCTTGGTCCTCTTCCTCTCGTTCACCGTCCCCAGCATGAGCCCACTGCTGCAAGTTCTCTTGCAGAGCCTCATGGGCGTTAGCTGGTTGTTCCTCCCACTGACTGCCTGGAGGGTCGGAAAAAGTTATCTGATCGGCCTGGTTGAGAGGAGACTGATAGCTAGCCTGCTCCTGCCCGTGCCTGGACCGCTTCAAAGAGAATCTGTGCGATGTACCCATGAGTAAAGTTTCTCTGTCCTGCTCTGGTGCCTTCAAGCTTGCGGTGCGGCACGGCGCTCACTCGGTATTGCAGGGAGTTAGAAGCTCACCGAAATAGGAGTGATGCGCCGGACTTGCTCAAGCCTAAAGGCACGTTTGTAAGCAGTATGGCTGTGCGAGCTACTTGAAGGAGATTTTGTTGACCAAGGCCCGTGGGTCGTCTAGGAGCATACTGACCGTGCGGTTCATGGCCTCAGCGCGCGTCTGCGAAGGGTGCCAAATGATGGCCCCTAAAGCGTAAGCGACACCTACTGACCGCCAGCTGTCGTACGTATCTTGTACTTGCGCTTTGAGCTGGCTGGCGTACTGCTCGGCCTCCTCCTGCGAGATATAGCCTGCAAGCATCGCTAGGCGGCTGATATTGACGACGCGGACGGCATCCCAAGCCAAGATGTTGTCTACGCTGGGCATGTCACGCAGGAGCTCGTCGTGCTCCATTGTGGCTTTTCCGTAGCCAATTTCGAGCATCCTAGCTAGCTCGGTCAGCTCAAGGCCCAGCGCGGGCGCCACCTGCCGAAAGTCCATGCTGTGCTTTTTCTGGAAGTAGGGGAGGGCGGCGTTGGGAATCACATTGACCGCAAACTTCATGAGTCCGCCGGCGTTGTCGAGCGTCTCGCGGTAGCTGGCAATGAGCTGCATGTGCGGCTGGAACTGCGTCCTGTGCCCGGCAGTAATCAAGCTCTGAGCGGTCTCGCGGAAGCTGTTGGCGTCCACAATGTCCCAAGCGTCTTCCAAGTTCATCTTCACGTAGGACTCGTTGCCGGTGGACTCGAAAGCGTTAACATAGTCGCCGGTGTAGGCGCACATAAAGGAGCCCAAGGCCAGGAGCCACTGCTGGTCGAAGTTGTAGTGCTCGCTGGTGTAGGCTTCGGGCGTGCTCTCGCCGAAGTCGCCCTTGCTGTTCTTGCTGTCGGGGTAGAAGTTCAGCTGGGCGTTGTCAATCATTGCCTGGCCTAGTTTTTCTGTGAATTCTGCCATTATATTACTTTCTTTTTTCTATCGTTATGCCTGATTGCTCGGCATAATTTGGTCCTTAGCTACTGTCAAATCTGGTATGGGCTTGCCGTCTTTGGTGTTTCCTTCGACGCTGACCTGGCAATAGCTGATGCCGTAAGCGCTCATCTCCCGTATAGCTCGCTGCGACACTTGCTCAAGCACGGGTTCAAGCTCCTCGTAGCTGGAGTCGGGCGCGCTCAGGTAGACCGAGAGGCTGAGTCCGTCGGCCTTGAGACTGGCTATGATGCGATTGTTTGGCGCTTCAAAGGCAGCTTTGAAATCGCGCTCATGGCTGCCTTCTGCCAGCCAGCCCTCTACGCTCTTGTACTCGGAGCCCAATACGCGACTATTGGTGGGCAGGAGGGGGAGCGTGCGCTGACCCAGCTGGTTGAAAAAGGCTGGTCCTGCAAACCCCATGGTGATTGCGCAAGCTAAGGCGCTCACCGCGCAAAAACGGCGGGTCCAGACGGCACAGGAGCGCAAGGTTGAGCCGTGGGGTTTGCTGCGCCAGGTGATGTGGACGGCTAGGAAGAAGCTGACGGTGCTCAGTGCCAAAGAGAGCGCGTAGATGCCGAAAACTAGGAGGTTTGGATGGTGCTGGAAGGCCACTATACCGTTGGTGCTCAGCGTGCCGAAAAGCCAGCGGGGCTGCTGGACTTTCACCAGCGCGAAGATGACATCTGCTAGGAGTACCAAGGCGATGGTACAGGCTAGGAGATGGGTCAATTTCGCCTTTTCTCGCCGTTCTAGGAGGATGGTTATAGGTGAACCGGGATAGGCATAGGAAGGTTCGTTGCCCTCGTCGTATTCCTCCTCGGTGTCCTCCTTGTTGCCCTCGTCGTCCTCAACGCTCTTATGAGAATTATAGGAATCATCGGAGGGCCCTTCTTGGCCCTTGCCTGCCGGAGCGTGTGGTGCTGTGCAGCTGTCTGTCTCGGCTCTGTTGGTCTGCGACCATCGTTCGGTGGGATTGCTGAGCTGGCTTGCGCCGCCGGGCTTGGACTCGGGCTCCAGTTCAAGCGAGCTATCATCTGCACTGTCGAATGAAATTTGGTCGTCTTGGTCGAAGGGCGATTGGTAGGAGGGCTGTTTGGAGTCGCGCTTCCAGGGGAATCCACCCGAGCTGCTGGTCTTGCCCATAGGGGAGGCCTTTCTTGGCTGGAAACCGCTACTCAGGCGGCCATGCTGCGGTAGGAGCTCAGGGGGTAGCGGACCCAGGGGCTGCCGGACTTGAAGCCAAGACTCTCGACCGTGTTGCGCAAGAGCTTGGCCCCGCGGCCCTTGTTGATGCCTAGCAGTTGGTCGGTTTTGAGGAAGTCGAAAGCGTACTGCTCCCAGTCCTGGTAGTTGCGCAGGACCACAGGTGCCAGCTCAGACAGTATCTGCACGGCCTGCTCCTTGGACAGCCCGTTGCACTCGGTGCCGGAGACCAGCAGGGAGGCGAAGGCGCTCACCAGCCAAGCGTTCACCCCGTCATCTTCGCGCTCAAAAGTAAAACCGTCCAAGGGCGAGGGCATTTCCTCAACGCCATCAAGTGAGGGGAGGGATATGCCAGTTAACGTCAGGAAGTTCTTGCCGATCTTGAGCACGTCTTCATCGCGTTCAATGCCGAAACTGCGCTCCTGCTGCTGGCGGAGCATGTCCGCTTGCTCTTGGGTCAGCCCGCTATCTTGGCCAAAGCTATAGAGGTGGAAGGGCACAACGGTTGGGTCGGGGTCTTGGCGGCTGGACTTAAAGAGGGAGAACCAGTCGTAGCAGGCGGAGGCTCTAAAGGGTGCGGCTAGCGAGCAGGCGAAAATCTCTGCCTGGGGGAGACCGGCAATGCGTTCCAAGGTCTGTTGAGCTGCCTGCGCTTCTTCCGACTCTGGCTGTCCGGCGTTTGGCTCTGGCCCTGGTTGACTGCTGCTTGCACCCGCTGCGTTTTCCGTGCTCGCCAGAGCTTTCTGCTCGGCTGCGGAGTCCTCGTCGGCCTCATTCCAGCTGTCGCGGATGAGATCCTTCATCTGTTTGAATATGGAAGCCATAGCCTTCACTCCCGGGTTGTAGAGCTACTCTTTCGAGTAAGTTGGACAGCCCCCTGCAGGACAGCTTAACAGAACCCAGCCCCTCTTAAAAAGTTCATTTGTCTAAATTCTTGTGCTGCTTGACCTGGCGCTTGTCAGGCTTCTTCACGCGCTCTTTTCTGTTAGCAAGTTCTTTCTGGACCTGCTCGGCAATCTGGTTTTCTTCCCACTCTTGCTGGTCGAGTTCATCGGGGTCGTAAGCCAAAATATTTTCCGGGCGTACGCGAATCGGGCGGGCCGTGAAGTCCTGAGCCTCGTGCGCGTGGCTCTCTTCCGCTGGTTCAACTACATACGTGACCCGCGCCCCGACTTCCACCGCATAGGCACCGAGCAGCTCTACTAAGTCCTTCCGCCCAGTCTCAATTTGCGACACGTAAGACTGCGTGACGCCCATACGTTTAGCGAGCTCCGCCTGAGTCAGTCCGCGCTTCTGCCTCATGCCTACGAGCTGGTTGAGCAATTCGTCGGCCTGCCAATATAAGTCAAGCGACAGTTCTTCGTAGTCGTAGCGTGGGTCAAATTCGCGGGGCTGCTCGTTCGGCATTGTCAATCCTTCCGGTGTCGGGATATTAACAATACTAATATTACCATTTGTAATATTCTGCTCTACTGTTCGCATGTTTGGGCTCCTTGCCACTGGTCAAAGTGTTGTATTGCAATGAATATTTGCGCATTTTGCAAGATACGGATTTCCGCTGGGCTGCCCGACACTGCTTTCTCGTGGGCATGCAATCCCAAGATCAAATTTGGTTCAGCGCTGGGCTCGCCAACATACTGCCGGATATGCACAGTAGCGCCCCCGCGCAAGTAGGCGTAACGTGCTTCCCATCGAATCTCAAAGAGCGGGCGGTGCCCTGCACTGGCCAATGGAACGACATCAGACCCGGCTGCGAGCATGCCGAGTGAGGCGTGCTTAATTTTTGCTGCGATAGCCGTTGCTATTCGTATTCTGAAGGCTTCATAGGAGTAGTAGGTCAACGCTCCGGAGATGAATTTGTCTTTGGCGATGATATTGGCAAAGTGGTTGCCGATTTCCAGCGGGGTTGGAAATTCATTTTCACTTTTGATAGGTTGGCCGATCCACTGATATATCGCTGGTTTTCCGCGCGTACACCGGCTGATTCTCGTTTTCCTAGTATCTGAATGTTCTTCCATATCGTGTCACTTTCCGCTCATGAACACTGGCTGTGAGCACAACACTAGAGCGAAAGCAAGCGAGCCGGCTACCTGGGCGGCCAATGTGGTCGAACGTGGGTAGTCGGCTCGCTTTGTGGATAAAGGAGTGCGCGACGTTGGGTCGGGCAGGGGAGGGGAGCGAGCCCTTAGCTCGCTTGTGGTGCGTGTGCGCGGCGTCTGCGGTTGCGGCCTGGGTGGCGGCGTTTGCGTGACAAGGTGTAGCCGGCGTAGGCGAGGCCGGTTAGGGCGCTTAGGCCTAGGAGGCTGCTGCCGGTTAGGCGGTTGAGGGGGATTGAACCGGCATTGGGCAGGTTGAAGACCGTGAAGTAGGTGTAGGAGTTGATGGGGTAGTCGGTTTGCGGTGCGCCTACCAGGCTCCAGGAGATGGTGACGGTGACTGGTCCGTCCGCGTGGGCTGGGGTGATTACACCCCAGGTGCCGTCGGAGTTGGCGGTCAGGCCGGTTCCATCGGTGGAGTCGAAGCGAACCTTGCTGATGACCAGCTTGGGGTTCGTGACTCCCACGGCGCTCAGGCTCAGGCTTCCGGCTGATCCGCCAGCGCCATTGCCCAACTGCCCGTACTGGTTGTCGCCCCAAGCCCAGACCTTGCCGGTGGTGTCTACGGCCAGGCTGTGTTGCCTGCCAACCATGACTTTAGCGTAAGTCACGCCGCCGGGAGGGGTGATTTGCACGGGGTTGGCCTGGCTGCTCTGGTTGCCGGTTCCCAGCTGCCCGTAGCCGTTCCAGCCCCAAGTGTAGGCTGCGCCGGAGCTGGCGAGTGCCACCGTGCCGTCTCCTTCTACACTCACCTGGTCGAAGCTGAGACCGCCCGGCAGAGCGGGCGCGACTGGGGTGCTCCGGTTGACGGTGGTGCCGTCGCCCAGTTGGTTGTCGCCGTTGTAACCCCAGGTGTAGATGCGTCCGCTTGAGCTGGTGCCCAGGCTCCAATCGTTGCTGGCCACCACCTGCTTGAAGCTCGACACCCCGCCCGGCAGGGAGGTGGCAACCGGGGTAGAACTCTGTCCGCCGACTGCTACGGCTGCAGAGCCCAGTTGCCCGTAGCCGTTCCAACCCCAGCTATAGGCCCGCCCATCCGAGCCGAGAGCCACCGTGTGGGAGGAGCCCGCGCTGATTTGTGTAAAGCCCGTCACGCCGGTTGGCAGTTTAACCTTGACCGGTGTGAGCGAGTCGAAAGTCGTGCCCTCGCCCAACTGCCCCATATCGTTGGCACCCCAGGCGTAGACCGCTCCGGTGTCGGTCACGGCCAGGGTGTGCTGGCGGCCGGGAATAATCTTCGTATACTTGGTCGACCCATCGGGCACCGGCACCAGCACCGGTGTGGATTGGTTCACCGTATTGCCGTTGCCCAGCTGCCCCTTGCTGTTCCAGCCCCAAGCGTAGAGGGAGCCGTTGGTGGCTAGCGCAAAGGAGTCGTTCGGCCCCGCCACCACCTGCGTAAACTTCATGCCGCCCGGCGTGCGCACCGCAACCGGCGAAGTGAGGTTGCTGGCCGTTCCGTCGCCCAGTTGCCCGGCATCGTTGCGCCCCCAGGCGTAGACCTTACCGTCGCGCCCTAAGCCCAGCGAGTGATACCAGCCCGCGCTCACCTGCGTCAGCGTCGCGTCAAAGTTGGGCGGCGTTACAGTAACGTGCGTGCCGCCCGTGCCAAGGCCCCTAACCGGTGAAATGGTAAACATGTATGAATTCCACCGGGCTTTGAGTGTGATGTTCCCATTGACTGGCTGAGTAAAGTCATACGCGCTTCCATTGAGTTCCCAGCCCCCAAACCAGTACCCATTCCACTTAGGATCGTCCGCAGGCCAGGAAGCCTTATGCCCGTTCAGCACATGCTGCTGCCCAGGCGGCGTGACCGGCGCTCCAGCCATATCAAAGCTCACCGAATACGAAACCTTATACTCATAATCCAGCAAAGCCGTAGTCTGCGCCTGCCCATTCAGCGTCCAAGTAATCCGCACCTTAATCTTCCCCGGCACCATATGTCGAGGTGCATTAACATGCCACAAATCAGTAGCCGTGTCATGAGTAACCGTCCCCGCGCCAATCCCGTCGAAGCTGACACCGGTAATGACAATTATTGGTTTAGCCACTCGCACCGGGCTGAGCCTAGGTATACCTGCCGATCCGTCGCCTATCTGTCCAACACTGTTGTCGCCCCAGGCATAGGC
This sequence comes from Bombiscardovia nodaiensis, assembly GCA_033127725.1. Classification (NCBI taxonomy): domain Bacteria; kingdom Bacillati; phylum Actinomycetota; class Actinomycetes; order Bifidobacteriales; family Bifidobacteriaceae; genus Bombiscardovia; species Bombiscardovia nodaiensis. The sequence goes on from AP026798.1 coordinate 602,610, forward strand.
GTAGCCATCATTGCCAATGCAAATAGAAATCTCTGCAGCTACACTAATTTGTGTAACTTGATAGTCGGGTGGTACGTTTGTTGGAAGATTAACTGCCACGGGTATTCTCTGGTCGGTTGTCGTGCCGTTGCCTACCACCCCAGTATAAGGAGCGCTATTCCGCCCCCATCCATAAGCTTGGCTATTAGATCCTAAAGCTATCATGTGGTTAGCTCCAATACTAATTTCGGTAAAAGCTACAGGTGTTGCTATCGCTATCGGTGTTGAATGGCTGACTGTGGTACCGTCGCCTAGCTCACCATAAGTATTGCTTCCCCATGTGTAAGTTCGTCCATTATCTCGGCTTATGCCTGCAATCGCTGTATCTCCCCACTGGCATGCGCTAATTGTTTTGAAATGTATGCCGCCAAGGACTAGCTGTGGTGTAGTTACTGAGGAACTGACATTCCCGGTTCCAAGGCTTGGACTATTCCTACCCCATGCATAAGCGTTGCCATCGCTGTCCAGGGCGACTGAAAAGTCATTACCTGATCGGATTTTTGTAAAAGATATGCTGGAAGAAATTTTTATTGGTTTTCTGACTGCGCTACCGACTGATCCAGTGCCAAGCTGGCCAGATGAATTATTTCCCCATGCCCAGAGGTAGCCGTTGCTGTCTATAGCTAATGAGTGAGTACGGCCCGCACTGACGCTTTTGAAAGTTATGCCTGCTGGCGTATGCACGCGTATCGGAACAGCACTGTTACCGGCTGTTGTTTCGTTGCCGAGTTCGTAGTTACTGTTATCTCCCCATGCCCAGAGATTGCCATCTGTATCTATGGCGATATTATGATAAACACCGGCACTAATTGTTTTAAATTTTACATCAGTTGGTATCTGAACGCGGATTGGCAGTGCGTTGGTTCTAGCGTAGCTGCCGTTGCCAAGTTGTCCTGCATTATTGTATCCCCACGCCCAAAGTACGCCGTCAGTAGTACTTGCGAGGACATGGGCCCCTCCTGCTTCAATTGTCTTGAATTTTAATGTCGTCTTAAATGGCGGTGTGATGGCGACGTCGTTGCCGCCTTCTACTGGGCCTTCGGTGGGGGATATGGAGAAGCCTTGCGCGTCGGTTATGGGGTCTGCGTGAGCTGCGGTCGGTCGCGCTAAATTAGCGTACCCCCCCCCCAGGACCGTTAGGACTAGGGCCAGAGCCATAGCCTGCAATGAGCGCCCCATACGCATAATAAACCCCTCCACCAGCGCCGCACCCAGCAGCGCCCATCAATAAAACGAACCTCGGCCCGCGCAATTCCCCAACCGCGCCAAGCCCCAACATATCTTCATCTACTCTACCATCCGCAAGCCCTATCCCTAAAATAAGCGTGCAGACCCTCAAACATCACTAGCGTAGGTTCCACTCCAGCAGCCAGCCCAAAAGCTCCGCGTCTCCCTCCAAATACCAAGCCGTAAGCAGGTCATTGAACCTGGCGGCATCGTCTGTGTCTGCGGGCACGGAGAGCACGAGCGGAGACTGCGCGCGCATCAGCAGGCCGTTGGCGGCGAGCAGGGCTGAGCGCTTGTTGCCGTCGCCAAAAGGTTGCGCCTTGGCAAGGCGGGCAAAGAGCTCAACAGCTTGGGCCAGGAGCGCGTGTCCGGTCGGCGCTGGCTGCGCTGCGGCGACCAGCCAGTCTTCTATCGCTCTGGCGTTCGGAACCGGCGGTTGGTAGGGGCCGCGCCCAGTAGAGACCAAAATATTTGCGGATTGGCGCAGGACCCTAGGCTCGATGGCAGCCGTGCGGGTCATCGAACCGTTAATGCCGCGCAACCAGGTCAAGTCAAACGGACGATTGGCGTAGTCGTAGCCGACGGTATACCGCGCAGCATCGGTCAAATCTTGCAGGAGAGCGAGGTCGTTTTTGGACCCAAGCACGCGCGGATTGCCGGTGCGCACAAAGTCCTCAGTAGCAATATAAGAGGAGTTCAGCCCATCAAACGTGCGCCCCATCCGGTACAGCAAGGTCGCCAACCCCTTAACCGTCTTAAGCGGCGACCCCTGCCCGTAAGCAGCTTCCGACCCCTGCCCGCCAGCAGCTCCAGAATCCTGCCAATCCATAACCAACTCACCTCGCTTCCAGCCAATCGTGCCACCAACAAATCCTACCCACCATACTAAAGCACCTGCTCGTCCGCCAGGCCCTTGCCGACAAGGTCTACCAGGCAGAATACGAAAGTACCCCACTTCCGCAGTATATGGCGGGAGCGGGGCACTTGAATACGTATGCTGTCAACTACTGGATATCACACGCGAGAGCGCTTGGCTGCGGCTAAGCAACCAGCAGCGGCGGCCATGAGGGCCAGTGCGATGCCGACAACTGCGCGCACGTTGGAGCCGGTTTGGGCCAGCTCGCCCTTGCTTGCAGAGGCGGTGGCCGCCTTGGCAGCCGGGTCAACGGTCTTGCCCTTGTCGGTGGTCTGAACTGCGGGGTCTTCCGTGGTTTTGGAATCGACCGGGGCGGCAGGCGCTGGAGCTGGCTGGGTTGATACAGGAGCTGCGACGGGCTCGGGCAGCGGCGGGGTGGCTATCTGCGTGAGCGTAGTGCCCGCAATGTTCACCTTCGTCCAAGCCTGAACTTCGCCCTGCTCGTCCGCCAAAACCACCGTATGCTCGCCGCTAAAGGTCTGCGGGATGCTGGCATCAAAGTAGTATCGGCCCTGGTCGTCCTTGCTGACGGCCGTGTATGGGGCGCCGTCAGGCCCCGTCAACTTGCTCGGTGTAGAGTAAATATTGGAATACCAGAAGCAATCCTGCCCGGTATCAACCTTAGCTTTGCCGGTTTCTGATAAGGAGTTGATATAGAAGCGGGCGGAACCATTCTCATTCACTGCACCGGGGGTCAGGTTATTTCTGCCCTGATTGGTGAGCTTGTCCTCAGCAACAGGCTGCGGCTCAGCAATCGTTTTAAAAAGCTGGAGCGGCTGCGTGAATGTTTTTGAGGAAACAGAAACCGCTGTAACAATACCGTCGGAGTGTGTGAAATCCTTCGTGGTGTTGATTCCCACCAGTAAACGCGACATATTGACTGGTGTTGCTTGTCCTAGATGTTGCTGTGAGAGCTCAGAAGTTTTCGCCCAAAGAGCTGAGTTGGCGTCACTATTCGTGTAATCATGGCCGTTAATATTCTCGAATCCCTGCTTGCTATACGCTGTTGAAGGATCTAGCCCAGTCAGGGAAACATGAGCGGTACCGCTTGTTTTATCACTGCTCAGCACTTGCTCTTTTCCAAGGTCGTTCGACCAGCTTCGTCCAGTAGCTTGACCTACGAGCTCATGTTCTTGATATACGTCCCAGGTATGAGACTCGTGTGATAGCTTATAGTCATCCACCTTGTCGAGACCAACAAAACTGCCATCGGCGCCGAAAGTCATTGGTCCGTGTCGCAATGGCTTATCGTATCCCTCAGCATAATTGAACTGCTTGCTAGGAGTAATGCTGCTGTATTGCTCAAAGAATGCGACAGGAACCATGACTCCGAGTGTTCCATTGGGGTCGTTTACTTGGTAGTCAAAAGTTACGCCAACGCTGTGGGCACCAATCTCAGAGATGCGGATATTGCTGATGGATATGTTGCCACTAGCATTGGGGTCAGTATTTTCAGCTGCACTAGCCGCGCCAGCTGCGCCAATGACCATAGCGCCCGCGGCAGCGAAGCTTATCGCCCCCGCTAGCCACTTCTTTTTTACTATCTGTTTCATCGTAGAAACTCCTTCTTTTTCACTGAAGAGGTGTTACTTCCCCCTCTTTCATGACTACCCCCCCCCCATGACTTCGCTGCAAATAGTGGGTTCTTGTCAGTGGTTCTAGGGTTTACTTGCTAGGCAAGTGGGTGGGTTGGTATTTAGAAGTGGTCGCTGATGTTAGATATGAAATCGTTGACTTTATGGATAGCAATTATTCCTGAGTGTAATATTGTTATACGTGATGACAGCTGGCGGTGCAGCAATGGCTGAAGAGGGTGTTGACGATAAGCAAGGACGGTGAGATGCCGAACGCTACGTACGATTATGAAGAGCTAGCTTACGATTTGTACGAGGCCAGCAGTGAGCTTCTCGATGGCCTAGTTGCTATGAGGAAGCAGCGAAGGATGACTCAACAGCAGCTTGCCGAAGAGATGAATGTTAGCCAGTCGTATATCTCAAAAATAGAAAATGGCCAGGCCGAGCTCACCACGATACTTACCGATTACGCTCTCGAAGTTGGGGTGCGCATAGACTATCATCTCGAACCTGCCGAGAAAAAGCCTAACGGAAAACGAAACTTTGTCATCACTCACGCAACCTTTGACGAGCCGGTTTTTGATGCTTCACATGCGGGAGATGTATCTGTGCGCATTATGAAAATCGACGTGACTACATCATTGCCCAGCTCAGGCAAGAGCGAGCGAGCCAATACGAGCTCTATCTCTCTAGCCAAGAGCAAGCAAACGGGTTCGTGGAATGTGACGATTAAAGACCCTAAGAGAGAAAAGGAATTAGCTGATGCACGTCAATAGTTTGCACCTTCTTAGTGATGAATCTTCTAGGGGAGTGAACCTCCCCAAAGCGCATAATCCAGCGGAAAAGATGGCGCTGAACGTCGAAGTACAAGATGCGACAGGAAAACCGTGGCCGAACGAGGTTGTTGTGTCAGTCAAGCTGGGAGATCCGGGCGCTGAATCGAGTACATTTTCATGCAAACTTCGGTATGCTGTTGAATTTAGCGAACCTCCGCAAGAGCATTCACCTGGCCCTTTGAAAGCCATTTGGCCGTTTGTTCGTGCGGATTTATTGGGCCAAATGAATAAATACGACATTAGCGTTAATGGGAGCTTGCCTTTTAACATGGGCGAAGAATGACAATCCTGACGCAGCTCTGGTAAAAGCATCAAACCCCGCCCGAGCGAGGTTTGATAGCGCAGAACTGCGTTTTGTTTCTTTCTTGGCCTTTCTTGACTGGTCAGGATGCTTTTGAAGCATTTCGGGCACTGAAATCAAGCTGTTAAGGTTGACGCCAAGATTCCTTTATACTGAGTTTTCTGTTTCAGCTCAGGCAGTCTCGCCATTGGCTTGTAGGAATTGGCGGACTTTGTTGGGGTCTTCGGGGAGGGCGGCGGTCAGGGTGACGACCAGGCCTTCTGGGGTGGTGACTTTGGCTTCTAGGGACCTCCACTGGACTCGCTTGGGTGGGGTGGTGGAGCCGGGGAGTAGGCGCTCGCAGGCGGCGATCATGTCTTCTATCTGCGACTGCGCTACGGCTATGCTCAGACTGCCTGCGAGGCCTTGCGCGGGTGTGTTACCGGTCTCTGCGCTTCGCTCAGCTTGCGTTGCTTTGGTTTGCGCTGCTTGGCTTGCGCTTGTGGAGTCGCGCTGGCCTACTAAGAGCACGTCTTGGAATGCCCAGCGGCGCAGGTGGACTAGGATGCCGGGCATGGAGTAGAGGTTGATGAAACCCAGGCCCTGCGTCCAAAAGCGGACCGACTCCTCCAAATCCGGGCTGGGCAGGGTTACGAACATAGGCATCGGGTAAATGCCCTGGTAGGGCTCCGGTGGTTGGCCTTGCGCGTTGGGATCGGGCACTGGGCTTATTTGCACGGCATCGAAGGTGGAGGATTGGGGTGTTTGGTTTGTCATGATTCTTGCTTTCGGTAGGGTTGGTATTGGTATTGGTATTGGTATTGGTATTGGTCTCGACTAAGGGAGGCGAGGGCTACTCCCACTTGGCCTTCGCTGGGTCGATGCCGTGGGCCTGGGCGTTGGATTCTATGGCCTCTAGCATCCACTCGGCCAGGCCGGGTTCAATCGCTTCGTAGCGGCGCTTAAAGCGGAGGTCGCAGACATACATGCGGCCCAGTAGCACATGCATGGAGGGCGAAACCCGGAACCAAGTGAGTGCGTGGCGGTGGCGCTCAATCAGCTCAAGCGCCTCCTGGCCAGTGGGGTCCATGCCCTCGCTCTTAGCCTGTCCTAGCTGACTTTCTACAGCCTGCAGGAGGTCGAGGTCCTCCTGCTGCTGGGCCTTGCTGCGCGAAGCCATGCGTTCGGCGTACTCCATCCACTGGTGGCTCTACCCCCAGCGCTCGTGCGCCTCCTCCTGCTCGGCCTGGGCCTGCAGGGCCGCGCTTGTTTTGCTTGCATTTGTCATATTCTCTCCTTCTACTGCTTTCCCTTCGGCCGTAGCGATGAGCTTGTCGAGTGTGCCCAGCGCCGCCGTAAGATACTTGAATTTGTCAACTAATTGTGTCCGATGTTGGCGCAGTTCGTCCACCGCCAGCGAACCGGGCGAGGCTAGGACTTCCTTCATCTGTCGAGCATTCAGCCCCAGCTCCCGGTAGAGCACAACCCGTTCCAGCTGACCTATGTCAGCTGCCCCGTATTCGCGGTAGCCCGACCAGGAGCGGGGCGGCGAGACGAGCCCAGCCTGCTCCCAGTGACGCAGCATCCGCTCGCTGACCCCCAGGAGATGCGCAACCTCGCCAATGCTGAAAACCGGCTCGCTTCCGGCGCCTTCCGTATCATCATCGCTTCTCATACTCGAGACCTTAAACCCTGACAAGCTGTCAAGGTCAAATCGCCGTGTTTGGCTCACACGCTCCGGCTTTGCGAAAGCGGGCATAGCAAAAGCGCATACCTCACAGCCCGGTAGAAGAGCTGTAAGATATGCGCTTTCTGTCTGAGCCCGGCAAATAGAGTCGGGCCCAACGTGCCACTTAGAACTTGGTGATGACGGATCGGATGGTCTTTCCCGCGACCAGCTGCTCGTAAGCCTGGTCAATTTGCCTCAGCTCAATGCGTTGGGAGACGATGTCGTGCATGTTGAGCCGGCCGTCCACTGCAAAGTCCGCGTACATGGGCAGGTCGTGCTTGGGGTTAGTGGAGCCCATGTACACGCCACGAATACCCTTCTGGAAGCCTAGGAACTGGAAGCGGTCCACGTTGATTTCGATGGTGGCGCCCGGCTTCGTCAGGCCAATCACAAACGCTGTGCCGCCTACTCCCAGCATGTCCCAAGCCTGCTTGATGGTCGGTGCCAGGCCGATGGCCTCAAAAGCGTGGTCCACGCCGCCGCTGGTTAGTTCCTTGACCTTGGCGACAGGATCCTCATTCTTGGAGTTAATCAGGTCGGTGGCCCCGAACTTTTTGGCGAATTCCAGCTTGTTGTCGAACACGTCGATGGCGATAATGCGCCCGGCTCCAGCTAAGCGAGCGCCAGAAATAATGTTCAGCCCCACGCCGCCGGTGCCGATGACTGCCACCGTGTCGCCGGGCCGCACGCGCGCTGTGTTGATGGCCGCGCCCGCGCCGGTAATGGTGGAGCAGCCAATGCAGGCCGCCTCAGCCCAGTCCACCTGGTCGTTGACCACTGCCAGCTGGTTTTCGTGAATCAGTGCCTTCTGCGCAAAGCCGCCAATGCCGAACATCTGCGTAATCGGCCGCCCGTCCGGGAAGGAAATTCGTGGCTTGGCATCGGCTGGGCGCTCGCACTCTTCCGGGTGCAGGCAAGACTGGGGGCGGCCGCTCAGGCACTTGGAGCAGTGGCCGCAAATCTTCTCCAGCGAGGCGACGACCTTATCTCCGGGCTTGAGCCCCACCACTTCGGGACCCACCGCCTCCACGATGCCGGAAACCTCGTGGCCCAGCAGGAGCGGATAGGGTAGGGTGTCGCCGAAATCGTCAACATAGTGCAGGTCCGAGTGGCACAGGCCCGAGGCTTTGACGTCCACCAGCACTTCCGCTCCTCGCGGGTCGTCAATGATGACGTCCTCCGGCTGTGCGAATCCCTGCTTGGGCCCATACGCGATGGATGCTTTGATTGTTTGAGGCATGTCTGCTCCCTTGCGTAGTTCGGTTTTCACTCGTCGTGCTGACCGGCGCCCCAGGTGGCTCAACCTCTTTCCCACCAGCCTCACCACCGGAGCACCCCGCCGTTCAAGCCTTCTGCGGCGCTAACGAATGTGTACTTTCCAGAATACCTTCTCCCGGCCCCCGAGGTAAAACGCCCAGCCTCGCTCGTCTGTTCCTCAGCTTCGTTTCGGCGAGTTGCTCCCGTTTGCATCAGAGCATGAGTCTGTCTGTGATGTTTTCGCCAATTGTCAGGAAGATGAGTGGGGCACGGCAACCCGTACTATATGCTAAGAGCGACCATTGATTGTACGCAGGCTATTGGGGGATAGGCTGGGATTTGGCTACTGTCGGAAAGGGCGATGATGACACCTGCAAGTTGCGGTACGGTGAGTGCACTGACCTTGGGATTGCCTGCGAATACGGCGATCCCCGCTGAGAAGGGGACTTTGCCTAAGCAGATGTTTTACGCTAAGCAACAGGTTTCAAGTAAGCTCAAGCAGCGCTACAACAACGAGCTGGGGGCGGTGACCATGTTGGCCCTCCTGCGCCCGGTAAACACCGGTTTGGCAGAGGGGAGAGCTACCAAGGAAATTCTGGTGATTGGCCTTGATTTGGCTATTCAAGAAGTGCCGGTTGAATTGGTGGATCACATCGCTCACTTGCGAGCTTCCGGGATTCTCTTCGTCTGTCACAGGCAGATAGTGGGAGAGGATGGCAGCGAACGTGAGGAGTGCGCGCTCGCAGTCCGTCGAGCCCTGCCAACCAAGCCAGGATACCAAAAGCAATATCGCGTGTACTTGGGTCCTTGGCAACCCGCCAGTCAGACCCGTTTGGAGATTGACGGGCACAACATGGACGAATTGTGGGACTGCCTGAACGCGCAAGTTATTTTCGGCAGTTCGGATGGGGCTGACTTGGACGACCGCATTGCCCGCCGGGACGAGATTGCTGGGCTGGTAGCGGAAGAAGCTAAGCTGAGCAAAGACCACTCTCGGGCGAAAGATGCGGCCCAGCGCAACGAAATCTACACCCAGCTCCACAAGGTGCGCACCCGGCTGCGGGAGATGGGTGCATTAGATTAAGACTGGCTTGCTGATGTCTTGGCTCGCTGGCTCGCTGAAGTCGGCCACTCTAAGACTCGGATTGCCGTGCTTGTGTCCAATCCCGTCTTGCGGAGCGCAGAATGCGAAAGCGCTTATTGCAGGGCGGGCAGGGGGAGCCCGACAGTAATCAGCTGCTGGCGGAGGGCAGCCATACCTGTGAATTCCAGGGCTTGGAGGCCGGCAGCGCGGGCGCCTTCGGCGTTGACTTGCTTGTCGTCCACAAAGAGCGAACGCTCGGGTGTGAGAGCGAAACGCTCGATAGCCAGCTGGTAGATGCGGATGTCGGGCTTGCGAATCCCGCAGTCGCCCGAGACTAGGATGCCGTTAAACTCCTGCAGGATGGGCATGGCATCGAGCCCGTAGTGGAAGGTGTCTCCATTCCAATTGGTGAGCGCGTACACCCCCACTCCGGCTGCCTGTAAGTCGCGGACCATCTGTACTGCTCCGGGAATATCGCCGGCCTGGGTCTGAGCAAAATGATCGTGGTACCAGTGCATCATCTGCAGGTAGAGCTCGCGGTGGCCCTCGTCGCTTGAGGCCGCGATGCGCTCGTAGGCCTCCTGCCAGCTCATTCCAGCATCGAGATCGTCGTTGAGGGCGAAGAAGTTGCAGTCGCGGAAAAATTGCTGGATAGTTTCCGGGCGATAGCGGCTGCAGAGGGCATCTTCGGGCACCCAGCGGGAGATAACACCCCCTAAATCGAAGATGACGGCCTCGATGGGCGCTTGAATGCTGTTGCTCATGCTGCCTCCTTATCGGCTTATCCTGGCCGCGTAGGCCCTGTCTGTGCTGACCCGATTCTGGGGTTCCTTGCCCGCGCTGGCCCAAGCCCGCTGCTCCCGGTAATTCACCAGCATTTCCGGCCAGTCGGTTTGGATAATATCGGCGCCGAATTCGTCCAGGAGTAGGCCCCAGCCGCTCTCGGGGCCGTCGAGCACCGATTTTGCGTCGTCTATGCCGCCGAAGCCCTGGTAGCCGTGGTCAAGCGCGTTGACGAACGTGTAGAGGCCGCGCGAGTGAGCTGCGCGGAAGATGGCTTCGTCGCTCGCCGTGGCTGAGTCTCCGGGCGTGGAGAGCTCTACGCCCACACAGTTGATAGCCTCGTTGGTCAGCCGGGCATCAATTGCATCGGTGGTCTGTATTTTCACCATAAAGGGGTACTTGGCCTGGTGCTGGGCCAGGCTACGTAGGTAGTCGTCGTTGGCCGGGCTCTTGATGATGAGCCGTTCTGCGATACCAAATTGGTCCAGCCAGTCCAAAAAGCCGCTGCCCCAGTAGCGCCAGGAGCGGTCGATGTTGAGCAGGGTGTGGGGGGCGGCCTCGGCCAAACGGCTCAGAATGTAACCAGCCTTTTCCACTTTGCCCAGCGTCATTCCCGGTCGGTCTGTGTAGTTGAGTGCCTGGATTTGTTGGGCTGTGAGCGTGCTCAGGCTGTGGGGCGTGGACAGGCGGGAGAGCTCATACTCGTCGTGGAAGGCAAAATATTCGCCGTCTACCGAGCGCACAATGTCGATTTCGGCGATGTCAGCGCCGACTCGCTCGGTGGCTATGATGCCGTTCAGCGTATTTTCGAGAATGGAACCGCGCGGAGTTGAGCGGTGGCTGGTGATTAAAAACTCCTGCCGGTCTAAGGCTTCGTTGATAAGTTTATTGATTTTCTCATACTGCTTCTGGCCGCAGTGGCCTCGTATCTGTCCCCGGGTGGTCGTTTGCTCAGCCACGTTCGTCTCCCTTGAAGTAAAAACGCTATCCTACTCCATCTGCGGACAAAGGTCGAACGAACAAGAAAAGCTCCCCGGTTGAGGGGAGCTTTTCGAAGGCGCTTACTACTTGCGTGCAGCCTTGTTGTAGGAGGTAATGTCGGTGGCAGCCTTGTCTTCTGCGGCCTTCATAGCGCTCTTCATGTCGGTGCCGTTCAGGGCATCGTTGAAGGAGCCGATCACATCCTTACGGATGAGAGGGAAGGCGCCAGCGCGGCAGCCGAGCGAAGCATTGGAAGCTGGGTTGTCTTCCAGCTGCTTGTAGAGCACCTTGATGTTGGGGTCAGCCATCATCTCTTTGCCCTCAGGTTCCTGGGCGGCCTTTTCGTTGGCGAAGAGGTAGCCGGTGGACTTGGCGAACACGGCCTGAGCGTGAGGCGACATGAGATACTTGCCGAACTCGTAGGAAGCCTTCTGCTCAGCCTCGCTGTGGTTGCCCTTGATGACCCACAGGGAGTTACCGCCGATAGGGGTGCCAGCCTTCTTCGAGTCAGAAATCTTGGGGAAGGGGGCGATAATCACGTTGCTGGAGGGGCCCATCACCGTGTAAGCGGCGGAGGAGCTCAAGGCCAGGCCCAGCTTGTTGGCGGAGAAGGTGGCGGCCACGTCGGTGTTGCGCGTGCCGTTGTTCAGCCCCACGCCGGACTTGAACATGTCGGCAATCTTTTGGAAGGTCTTGACCTGCAAGTCCTTGGTCATGGTGATGCCCGTCACCTGCTTGGAGCCCTGTCCGTTGTCGGGATTGCAAATTTCCAGGCCGCCATTTGCGGAGAGCATCTCGAAAATCCAGGAGTCAGACATGTACTGGGAGTAGCCGTAAGCGCCGGTCTTTTCGTGGATGGTATTGGCCCATTGGACTACGTCGTCGAAAGTCTTGGGAGGATTGCTCACGTCGAGCCCGGCCTGGGTGGCCAGTTGCTTGTTGATGTACATGGTGGGCTCGGAGACCGACATAGGCAGGGAGAGCAGGCCCTTGGAATCCGAGTAGTACTTGCGGGCAGCCTTGGGGATGGAGGAGCCGTCGAAGGACTTGTCGCCCTTGGCCAGCTCGTAGATGGGGGTGGTTTGCTTGCTGTCAATCATGAAAGCCGTGGCAATGTCGTTCATCTGCATGATTGAGGGCGTGGACTTGGACTGCACGGCCGCGGAGAACTTCTGCTGGACGTCCGTGTAATTGCCCTGGTAGGAGGCCTTGACCGTGATCTTGCCCTTGTGATCGGCGTTGAACTTGGAGACCAGGTCGTTGATGGTGTCTACGGCGTGACCGGCGCTGGAGTACCAGAAGGTGACGGTCTGCTCACCCTCTGAAGCTGCAGACCCCGATGATGGTGAGGCAGTGTTGCCTGTTTGAGCACTGCCGCAGGCCGATAGAGCCATCACTGGGATGATGACCGCGGCGGCGAGAGTGGCGAGTCGATGCTTGCGCATGATTCTTCCTTTCATTTCCTTCCCCACAATAGGGGCAAAACTAGGTAAATTGATAGTGGATGGATACTAGTCACTTGATGCCGCCTGCAACCGTCATGCCGCGCAGGGACTTGTTGAAAGCCAGGGTGAGGATCAAGGTGGGGATGATGGCGATAGCTGAACCAGCTAGAACCACACCCATGTGAGAAGATTCGGCGCCTGAGAGCTGAGTAATGCCCACCTGAATGGTGCGCGTCTCGGGCGAGTTGGTAACCAACAGGGGCCAGAAGTAGCCGTTCCAAGCGGCCACAGCTGAGTTGATGGTGGCGGCGATGACCGTGGGCTTCGTAATAGGTAGAAGCACATGGAACATGAAGCGGAAGTGGCCAGCGCCGTCAATTTGTGAGGCATCCCTCAGCTCGCTGGGGAAGGATTGGAAGGCTTGGCGGAAGAGGAAGACCGTGAAACCCTGCACCAGGTAGGGCAGGAAGACGGCGATAACGGTGTCCATCAGGCCCCAACTGGTCACGTTCAGGTAGTTGGAGAGGATGGTTGTTTCGCCGGGAATCATCAGGCTGAGCAGGAAGACCATCATCCACAGCTGCGGGCGCTTCAGATTGCAAAAGACGATAGCGTAGGCGGCGAGAATTGCGGTGACGATCTGGCCCAGCGTCTGGCAGATGGTCACGATAATGCTGTTGCCTACCTGCCGCACGAGGGGCATGGACGTGGCTGCTGTGGTGAAATTGCTCAGGGTCGGGGCTTTGACCACGCCACTGGCGTTGAAGGTCAGCGCGCCTACAAAAATGTAGAGCACGGGAAGCAACACGATAAGCGCCAGGACAATGCCCAGAGCGACCATGAGGGTCTGTGACAGCTTAGAACGGCGGACCATCAGTAGCTCACCTTCCTATCCATAAACTTGAACTGCAAGAGGGTCAGGACGAACACAAAAGCGAAGAGCACAATGCCCAGGGCCGAGGCGATGCCGAAGTTGGCTGAACCAGCGCCGAACGCTGCCGTGTAGATGTTGTAGGTGATGGTGGTGGTGGCTTGGCCGGGGCCGCCCTTGGTCATGATGTTGATTTGTGCAAAGGCTTGCAGGGTTTCGATGCAGGCGGTCACGGCGATGTAGAAGAGCGTGGGGCTAATCAGCGGCACCACAATCGACCACTGGATGCGCCCTTCGCTGGCTCCGTCCACGCGGGCGGCTTCGATAATTTCGGGGTCCACAGCGTCAATGGCGGCGCACAGGAGGATGAGCGTAAAGCCGAGCCCAGTCCAAATGGTCACCATGGTGATGGTCGGGAAGGCCCAGTGCGGGTCCGTGAGCCAGCCGACGGGTTTAATGCCGAATTTGCCGAGCGCGTCGTTGATGATGCCCGTGGGACTGAAAATAGCCAGGAAGCCCAGGGAAGCGGCGGCTACCGACACGCTGACTGTGGAGGTCATGAGCACGCGGAAGATTTTGTTGCCGCCAAACTGGCGGGTCAGGAAGATAGCCAACAGTGTGCCTAAAATCAGCCTGCCGGCGACCACCGCAATTGCGTAGACAATCGTGCGCACGAGCACACTCGTAAAGGAGGGGTCGGTGAAAACAGTAATGTAGTTTTCCATCCCGATAAACCCTGCCGGCGAGCCGAACAAGTCGGTGCCTTGCGTGCTCATAATGAAGACGCGCACGAGTGGGATGAAGGAGAATATGGTGAGTAGGCCCAAGCCGGGGATGAGCATGAGTGTGCCCACAGCGCGGTTGCGCCGGGTGGTAGCCGAGTGCTTATTGCTGCTGACTGGGTCGCCACTGGCCGACGATGCGGCAGTATCTTGCTTACGTATCGACAACGGTTCGGCTCCTTCCTTTAAGTGTGTCCTAACGAGTGTCATCATTGGCAGCTGAGCGTTGGAGCGCGATATAGGGACAGTGTAGGCCCTTTATGGCGCTTCGTCCACACGGCGTTATTGATAACAGCAAAAGATAAGGCTGAATGGGCTACTGGCACTAGTCTTTACCCCCTTGCTTGGGTAATTCACTTTCGTTGTTTACTATGACTAATCCGCTCCCAACAGCGTTCAAAGTTCCTTCCAGATAATACCATCACCGGCGTGCTTTCTGGCGCTTATTCGTCCAAAAAATGGGGTGGTCCTGTCATTTTGCGCACATTTTGCGCTTTTAGGCTCAATCGCAGCTCGTCTTGCGCAGGGGCAACACGCACGGAGGACGAAGCCTGCGCTGGCGTTGTATAGTATGTAACTTCCAATATTCACGGACAAAGGGGATCGCTGAAAGGTAAGAGGTATGCGAATTACAGTCTATTGCGGTGCGGCTCAAGGTAACGACGAACGGTTTGTGCAGCTAGCCAACGATATCGGACGGTGGGTGGCGCAGTCGGACCGGGAGCTGGTGTACGGCGGGGGAGGCGTTGGGCTGATGGGGATCGTGGCCCAATCTGTGCTCTCCAACGGGGGGCAAGTCTACGGCGTTATGCCGCGCGTCTTGGTAGAGCGGCACGCGAACTTCGAGGGCTTGACTCACATGGAAGTCGTGGACGACATGGACGTGCGCAAGAAGCGCATGATGGAGTTGGGAGACGCGCTGATTGCCATTCCCGGCGGGCCTGGAACCCTGGAAGAGATGGCTGAGGCCTTCTCCTGGGCGCGTTTGGGGCTGAATAACAAACCGAGCATCTTCTTCAACATCGACGGCTACTGGGATCCGATTCGCGACATGTTTGACCGCATGGTGAGCAAGGGATTCTTGACGCAAGTTGACCGCGACAAGCTCTACTTCCTGGACTCTTTCGACCAAATTGACCAAGCTATCGCCTCATACACCCCTCCAGCCATCCGTACCTACCCCGACGCCAGGGCTTAGCCAGAGACCGACAGCAGCCCGTTTGTGCTGGCCTGGTTCGTGCAGGCTCGGGCAATTTGCTGCTGCATACTGTGGTCTGCGGCAGGCCGGTGATAAATACTCGCAAGCGATTGGTTGTTGTCAGGGTTTTCCCTGAGAGCGACCCTGAACTATCCCTGGTTGCCCCCTGAAAACGGCGGTATACCACTTTCTTTGATGATTAGATGACATAGTAATCATTTTGAGAAGAAGGAGTTCGCTATGTCAGCGAAGGCAGCCAGAATACGGGGATTTGCGCCAGTGGAGGCTCGGGGCCTGTCCAAGAGCGTGCAGGTGCGCAAAGGCGAGTCTATCGACATCCTCAAAGAGGTGGATTTTCAGGCGTCTTGGGGGCAGATGACTGGAATTGTGGGCCCTTCAGGCTCGGGCAAATCCACGCTTTTATACTGTCTGGCGGGCTTGGAGCAAGCTACGGGCGGGCAGGCGAGCGTCTTAGGCCAGCCTATTGGAAGCATGAGCAGGACCAAGTTGGCGCGCTTCCGTCGTGAGCACCTGGGCTTCGTATTTCAGGCCTATAATTTGGTGCCTACGCTCAATGTGGAAGAAAATATTGCCCTGCCCTTCATGCTGCGGGGTAAAAAACCTCCTCATGGGGAGATTATTGAGCTTCTGGAGCGCTTTGGCCTGGGGGAGCGGCGCAAGTCGGATGTGGGCTCCCTCTCAGGAGGCGAGCAGCAACGTGTCGCCCTAGCCAGAGTGCTCGTTTCCAAGCCAGACGTGGTTTTTGCTGACGAACCCACCGGCGCGCTGGACCAGACTAGCGGGCGCATAGTAATTGACGAGCTCCACCGGGTGGCATCTGACCCCTGCCGCGCTGTCATTGTCGTTACGCATGCCAATGAGGTGGCCTCCCGCTGCGATCGCGTGGTCACGATGGTAGACGGGCGCATGAGTGAGGGCGCGGGAGTGGGCTTCGTACCGGTGCAGGGTCAGCCGCTTCCGCAGGCGCAGGCCCTTGCTGCTGGCCGTGGGGGTGCGCAATGAGGGCCCTTGCAAAGAGCTTACGTTCGGCACCGGGCGTGTGGATTGGCGTTTTTCTTTACCTAAGCGTGGTCCAAAGCGTGATGGGAGCAATCACTATGGTGGCGGCTTCTTACTGGCGAACGTATGCGGGCGCTCAAGGGGACTTGCGCCAGGACGCTGAAAATATGGTGCGGATGATGGGCTATTCCGAGCTGCCATTGACCGTCATTGCAGGCGTTTGCATTACTCTCTGGGTGGTGTCGGCTGCCGTCAATCACCAGCGCAAGCAGCTGGCCCTCCTCTCTATGCAGGGGGCTACACCTGTGCAGTTAACCCTACTTACAGAAGCCCAAGTCCTCATTCTGGGGCTGGCTGCTTCTGCGCTTTCGGGGGTAGTGGATGGCCTCGCCGTGCCGCCGTTTTTCCGATACATGACCAGCATCTATAGTGATTTTGTGGGCTCCTACCACTATCAGCCAGACCTTGCAGCGTGGCTACTGGGCGCGTTCGTAGGCCTCGCCACAGCAGCGATAGGCACTGCGCTGACCGTTCGCACAGCGGCCAAGGTTGATCCAGTGGAGGCTTACCGGCCGCAAGCAGTGAAACCCAAGCGCCCCGGCTGGATGCGCATATTCCTATCCCTATCGTCGTTCGTGGGTGCAGTCTACGTATTTATTCTGCCTACTGGGAAGGTGCGCCGGGCCTCGCTTTCAGGCGGTAAGGCTGCAATGGATGCTTTTAGCGCGGACACATCGATGGTGCTGACTTGCGCCATGGGCGGCCTCATGCTGCTGATGATTGCGTTCGCCTTTTTAGCTCCGCTGCTGTACGGCGGCTTGGTGCGACTGTGGACTCAGGTGCTGCCGATTTCAGCTGCGCCTTGGGTGTTGGCCAAGCGCCAAACTGTCTCTCGCATTGAGCGTTCCAGCTCAGTATTAGCGCCGCTCATGGCCTGCCTTGGGCTCATTATGGGGATGGGAACGCCTATGCAAATATATGCTGCTTCTTTGGTGAAAGTGGCTGGTTACTCCACTCCTCCTGGCACCACGAGCACTGGTCTGTCGGGGATTTTGGGCGCGGTCGGCCCAGCTGCCCTCATCGCTTTGGGCGGTGCCTTGGCTGGTTTTTGCATGATTTCACGTGAGCGCAGCTTCGACCAGTCTCTGCTAGATATAGCGGGCGCTGAACCGCGTCAGTTGCGCACCATGTCCGTCTTGGAAGGCGCTATTATCATGCTCACCGCCATTTTGGCAGCTTTCCTCATCACTATTCCTGCCACGGCCAGTGCCTACGTGGGCATTCGCATCATGTTGGGTACTGCCGTACTCTCCGTTCCCTGGGCTCTATGGGGATGGATAACCCTAGTGGTCACAGCCCTGGGCTCCGCCATCTTCCTGATTTCCTCAGTCCGTACCCTGCGGACTCCCGCAGTGTTCACGCTCGCTACCCAAGCGGGTCAGTGATTGCCCTATCAGTAGGTTGTCGTGCTTGGATCTCGCCAGCTCGTGCGAAGAAGAGTTGCTGAGTGTTAACGGATAATCGGTACCGACTCGTCCGCACGCATTGTGTGTTTAACATATACTATTAGTATAGATATAGTATATAAAAAGTTACTCAATAGGGGTCAAAACGATGACGATTGCTACAGTGACGGTGCGCGTTGATGAAGAAACTAAACGGGAAGCTAGCCGGGTGGTAGAGAGCCTGGGTTTGGATCTGACCGCGGCGACGCGCATATTCTACAAGCAAATAGCCCGAGAACAGCGCATTCCAGTCAGCCTTGATTTGCAAGAAGATAGTATTCCTCGTAGAACTGTGGACTCAATCCGCGAGGCTGAAAGAATTGCTCAATCCGGCAGATCGCGCTATTCGGGCAGGGATGATTTCTTTGAGCAAATAGGCCTAGCATGACCGCCCTGCTTCCTGAGATGACCTCCGCTTTTCAAGCTGATATGAAAGCCCTGAAGAAGCCAAATATAGATTTATCCAGTTTGAAGGAAGTCATGGTGCTCATCCTTGACAATGCTGCCGAATCGAAAGACGAACTGAGAAGGCGGCATAGGGCCCATATGCTCAGTGGTTTTCCGGGGATTCAAGAGTGCCATGTAGCTAATCGGGGAGATTGGCTCCTCCTATGGAAAACAACTGGTGAATTAGCCATTTTTATAGGAATCGGCAGTCATGACGCTCTGCTGGGCAAAAGGGGTAGAGGAAGATTCTGAAATCTGATGTGAATTATCGCAATAACGGTGTTCGATAATTGCTTGGCACTTTGTTGAGCAAAGTTTCATGTTGACGAGTCTGGCTGCTTTCGTGCGGACTTCTGTGTGGTAAAGACGCTGCTTATGTTTGGTGCTCACGAGCGCTCTTTCGACCTTTTTATTATTCCAACACTTTCTTGAAAATTGCTGATTGTTTTCATGTGTGCAAGCCATCATAATAAAAATGCTGATGGTTTTAAGCCAACAGTTTGTTCTCGGAAAGGTAAATTCTATGAAAAAAGAAAATTTCGTTGCTCTCATTCTCTCAACTATCGGTGTCCTCCTGTTTGCGCTTGGTATGTGTATGTGCCTAGTTCCAAACTGGCACGCTGTTAACCAAGGCGTGATCATGGGCGGCATCGGTCTGCTTGTTCTTCTAATTATGGTGGTTGTGCGGCGCAGGATGCAAGGTAAAGCGCCGATAGTTATCAATGCTCGCTCACTTGGCATTGCCTTCCTGGCTGTTGCAGGTGCGCTAGTACTGGGATTGGGTATGTGCATGACTATGGTCTGGCAAGGGCTGATGGTTCCTGGCGTGATTGTTGGAATCGTCGGCATCGTCATGCTCCTGGCTCTGATCCCCCTCACTAAAGGTCTGCGGTGAGAACGCCGGCTCATGGCGAGATTGCAAGCGCCCATACTGACAGGGCAGGTGAGTTTTTGCAAGCGACTGCGGGCTTGGGACATCGTACCTTAGTTGAAAGAGTGGGTTGGGGCAGCAGTTTGGCTGGAAGTGTCACTCGGGTGCGTATTGAGCAGTAGTTAGACGTAAATGGGCATATGAAGGAAGTGGATAATGACACGATCCAAACTTGTACAAGCCAATGAGCGCATTGCGCAGAAGTCTTCGGAAGCCTTTGGAAGCATAGAACACAGGGTGGTTACCAGCTTTGACTCTGTGGAAAATGCCTTTGTGGAACGGTATCTGGCGCATGAAAACGAATCCGTTGAGGAAGCCAAGAAACGGTTGTTGCAGGAGAAAGAATCCCGTCGGCAGTTACAGCAAGACCGCAAAAATAGCAAGGGGCATGAGCTGCGAACAGGTATATAAATAGCAGCCTGGAGGTTCAGAGGCTGCTTGCTAGCAGGTCTTGTAAGAGTTGGCGGTAGCGCTGGAGGAGGGCTGGAGGGTTGATGTTGCTGGCTTGGTCGCCGAAGCCCAGGAGGTAGCGAGCTAGGAAGTCGAGTTCGTCGGGGCGGATGCTGCCGACCATGCGTATGGTCCCATTGCCCTCCTCCTCCAGGCGCATGTTGGGGAAGTGGTCGCGGTTGAAGTGGTCCCTACCGGCGGCCGTAAGGTTGACCGTGAAGTGGAGGGTCCTGGCCTGCGCTTGTTCGGCCTCGTACTTGCGTCGTTCTTCTTGCGGGCTGGGAGGGATCTCATTGCGCGTGTGTCGGCCAATGATGCGTATGCGGTCGCAGCGGTAGGTCCGCCATTGCTGCTTGCGGGTTTCAAAGCCGGTGCAGTACCAGAATCCACCGTTCAGCGTCAGCAGGATGGGATTGACTGATACGGGCGAGTTCGCGTGGCTGGGATAGAGGAATATTAACGTCTGCTGCTGCATAATGGCGGTGAAAATCTGCGCTAGTGAGTCGGTCGGGGCCTTTTGCGCTGGTCCTGCGTAGCGTATGGCGGCCATGGCTGGGGCGATGAGGCCTCGACGGTCTTCGGGGAACACCCGGGTCAGTTTGTCTGCAATCTGCTGATAGTTGCGGCCAAAGGGGGAGTCGGTGAGGGTTTTCAAAAGCTGGAGGGCAAAGAATATAGTCAGCTGCTCGTTTTCGCTCAAAGTGACTGGGGGCAGGGGAGAGGAGCTGTCCACCTGGTAGCCGCCGTAGCATCCCGCAAATGCTGTGATGGGAGCGCCTAGGGCCATCAGCTCGTTGATGTCGCGCAGGGCCGTACTTTTAGAGATGCTGAATGCTCGCATCAAGTCGACCAGTTGGAACTCCCGGTGCTCGTTGATGAACGCTAGCTCGCGGTTGATGCGTTTTGTCTTGCCCATGCCAGCCCACCCTATGTTTTCTGTAATGGTGTCAGATTTTGACACCTTTCTCCCATACAGTGATGGTACCCGACTCAAGGAGGCAATAATTATGCAAACATCAATACGGGTAGCAGTTTTTCTCTCGCTCGCAGGAAGGGCAAACGAGGCGATTGCCTGGTATCAAGACGTGCTGGGCGGCCAGACGGTCTTCAAAATCAGCAACCGGGAATTCAAGGAGCACTACAACCCGCAGCTGGAGATTCCAGAAGGGCAGGAGGACTATATATCTCACTCCGTGACGCAAATCGGTAATCTCCAGTTGCAGATAGCGGATAATCCGGTAGGAGAAGATGTTGCTATGAAGACTGGCAACAGTCTTTCCCTAGACATTATGGTGGATGATGTTGAGGAAGCCAGAGCCATATTCGCAAAGGCCACTGCTCATGAAGGGACTCGGGTACTGAGGCAGCCAGCCCCCAACGAATTCGCTGATTTTTACGCCATCATAGAGGACCCCTTCGGTACCCTTCTGCAAATCACGAAAGAAAAGGAGTCTGAGCCCAGTAAAAAAGGTAAACAGTGACTTAACGAGGCAGCGCACAGTCATAGCAGAATGCGTTCGCTGTGTGATTGCTGAAAAAGTAGGCATTCCGGCCCTCTAAGGGCCGGAAATATTGTCGGGGTAGGGGGATTTGAACCCCCGGCCTCTTCGTCCCGAACGAAGCGCGCTACCAAGCTGCGCTATACCCCGCAACAACGTTCATCATAGTACACGCACCGTCAGCCAAATGCTAGCGCTCCGTGCCGCGCGTGCCATAGCAGGGATTCGACAGCCAAGCCAGGCAAGACCACCTGAGCTGTTGAGTGCCTTGCTCTGGTCCCTGCTGGCATAACCTGCTGGGCTAGCGCTTGTAAGTACTGGCATTTGCGTACACTTTAGCTTTATGAATGACTCAGTAGAACGCAGCGCCCAGGGCGAAGACACGCCCGAGCAAGAAGCCCAGATGTCCACCGTGGAGCGCGCCCAGCTCCTCTACGACCAGGACCAGGCCATCACAACCAAGATTAACCAAGGCGCGAGCTTGGACCAGGCCATTGACCCCAGCAACCAGGAGTTTGGCCCGCAAGCGCACCCCGAGCAGGTGCAGATGCGCGTGGCTAAGCGGGCGCTCATGCTCAAGGAGGGCATTCCGCCATACCCGGTGCACTTGAATGTGACCGACCGAATTGAAGACGTGCGAGCCAAGTACGAGGGCAAGCTGGAGGCGGGTCAGGAGACCGAAGATGTGGTTGGCATCGCTGGCCGAGTCCTCTTCTTGCGCAACGGCGGCGGCCTGTGTTTCGTGCAGCTCTCCGCAGGCGACGGCACCAAGATTCAAGGCATGGTCTCCAAACGAGAAATTGGCGCGGAGTCCTTACAGTCCTTTAAGCAGCTGGTTGATTTGGGCGACCAGCTCTACATTCGCGGGCGGGTCATTGCCTCCAAGACCGGTGAGCTCTCCGTCTTCGCTACCGAGTGGGCCATCGCGGCCAAGGCCCTGCAGCCCCTGCCAGCCCTGCACAAGGAGCTCTCCGACGAGCAACGCACCCGCAAGCCCTACCTGGCCATGATTGCCGACGAATCCACCCGCAATATGGTGCGCAACCGCTCCAAGGTGGTTTCCTCCCTGCGCCGGACCTTTGAGTCCCAGGACTTCCTCGAAGTTGAGACGCCCATGCTGCAGACCGTGCACGGGGGAGCTGCGGCCCGCCCCTTCACCACACACATGAACGCTTTCGACATTGACCTCTTCCTGCGTATCGCTCCCGAGCTATTTCTCAAGCGCTGCCTGGTGGGCGGCATTGAGCGGGTCTTCGAGATCAACCGTGACTTCCGCAACGAGGGTGTAGACGCGACTCACGCCCCCGAGTTCACCATGCTGGAGGCCTACCAGGCATACGGCACCTACGACACGATTGGCGAACTCACCAAGCACCTGGTCCAGCAGGCAGCGCTCGACGCTTTCGGCTCCACCAAGGTGACCCTCCTGGGCGGCGAAGAGTATGACTTCGGCGGCGAGTGGAAGCAGATGACCATGTACGGCTCCCTCTCCGAGGCCCTGGGCGAGGAGATTACGCCCGAAACGTCCGTGGAGCATCTGGCTGCCATCGCCGACAAGTTGGGCGTGGAGCGCGACGAGGTGGAGAACCACGGCAAGCTGGTCGAGCACCTCTGGGAGCACTTCTACGAGGACAAGCTCTACGAGCCCACGTTTGTGCGCGACTTTCCTGTCGAGACTTCGCCCCTGGTTAAGGCCCACCGTTCCAAGCCGGGCATGGTGGAGAAGTGGGATTTGTATGTGCGCGGATTCGAGCTGGCCACCGGTTACTCCGAGCTCAACGACCCAGTCGTCCAGCGGGAGCGCTTCATCCAGCAGGCCAAGGATGCGGCCGCTGGAGACGTGGAAGCCACCGACATTGACGAGGACTTCTTGGAGGCCCTGGGCGTGGGCATGCCTCCTACGGGCGGCATGGGCATGGGCATTGACCGCCTGCTGATTGCCTTGACTGGTGCCACGATTCGTGAGACCATCACCTTCCCGCTGGTCAAACCGCTGGTCTGATACCGCGTAGAGATAGAGCCCAGGCGACCCGCGTTGGGTTGCTGTGGGCTCTTTCTTGTATTGCTCGCGTCGGGTAGAGGCCGAGGCAGGCCAACAAGCGACAGGCAATGAAATTTCAACGATGAGAGCTCAGCAACAAGAGTGGGGGAGTACGAGATGAACGCCAAACTGTGGATTAACGGTATGCGACCCAAGACGCTGCCTGCCTCGGTGGCACCGGTGTGCGTGGGTGCTGCGGCGGCGCTCGTCCATCGTGCTCACCTGCAAACCGGCTCCTGCAGGCCCGATACTGGCGCGACTGGCCTGGCATCCGGGGCAGGTGTCAGCACAGGTGGTTGGCACGGTTGGTTAGCCGGAGCTTGCGACGCGAGCCCGGGCTACCTGTGGATCATGTTCATCCTCCTGGTCGGTCTGGCCCTGTGCATGCAGATTGCGGCCAACTTTGCCAACGACTATTCAGACGGCATACGCGGCACGGATGCCAAGCGGGGTGATGCGGAGGAAATCTCCGGCAAACCGCGGCGGCTCGTGGCTTCCGGCATCCCTCCACGCACCGTATTTGCTGCTATGGTAGCCGCCGTGGTCCTCACTGCCCTCTTCGGCCTGGTTCTAATCGCCCTGAGCGGTCACTGGTGGATGCTGCTGGTGGGCCTGGCTTGCTTCGCCGCAGGCTGGTTCTACACGGGCGGCAAGCACCCCTATGGCTACTACGGCTTGGGCGAGGTCTTTGTTTTCATCTTCTTCGGCCTGGTCGCCACCCAGGGCAGCGAGTATTTCATGAGCGGCTACGATGTTGCCGGTTTGAGTCTCGACGGCTTCCTGGGAGCCTGCGCTACCGGTCTCAATTCGGTGGGTCTGCTCATGCTCAACAACTACCGCGACATCGAGTCCGACCGCCGCTCCGGCAAGCACACCTATGCCACGCTGGTGGGGGACAAGGCCGCGCGCATCTCCATATATGTGGTCTATGCGGCCAGTCTCCTGCTGGCTATCCTTGAATTCGCGCCGGTCAGCTGGCACTTCGGTTCGCTGACCGTGCCCGCTGTGCTCATTGTCATCCCTATCGCCCTGTGCTTCGCGTTCATCTGTCGCTTTTTTGCCCAGGGCAAGCAGCCCAAGGCCTTCGTCCTCGCCGGTCAGGGAACCTTACTCTCCGCCTTGTGCTGGACCCTTGGGCTCCTGCTAGAGCTGGTTTGAAGCGGGAATTTTTAGGGGTCTGAGCGGATGCCTCCTTCCGTCTGCGTGGGTGTTTAAACTGGGGGCTATGACATATAAATTAGTACTGCTCCGGCACGGCCAGAGCGCATGGAATAACACGAATCAGTTCACCGGCTGGGTGGACGTCCCGCTGACTGAGCAGGGCGAGGCTGAGGCCAAGAAGGGCGGCCAGCTCCTGAAAGACAAGGGCGTTCTGCCTGACATCGTCTTCACGTCCTTGCTGCGTCGCGCTATCAACACGGCAAACATTGCTCTGGACACGGCCGACCGCTTGTGGATTCCGGTCAAGCGTGACTGGAGGCTCAACGAGCGTCACTACGGTGCCCTCCAGGGTAAGAACAAGTCCGAAATCCGCGAAGAGTATGGCGATGAGAAGTTCATGCTCTGGCGCCGTTCCTATGCCACTCCGCCGCCCGAGATTGACCCGGACGACGAGTATTCACAGAGCCACGACCCCCGCTACGCCGGCATTGAGGTGCCCCGCCACGAGGCCCTGGCGAACGTGGTTGAGCGCGTGACCCCATACTGGGAGTCCGACATCATCCCCGAGCTCAAGACCGGTAAGACTGTGCTGATTGCCGCCCATGGCAACTCCCTGCGCGCCATTGTGAAGATGCTCGACGGACTGAGCGAGGAAGAGATTGCCAAGGTCAACATTCCTACGGCCATCCCCCTGCTCTACGAGTTGGACGAGAACTTCAAGCCCATCAAGCCTCGCGGCGAATACCTGGATCCAGAGGCCGCCGCAGCCGGTGCCGCTGCCGTAGCCGCCCAGGGCCAGAAGTGAACATAAGCAGCAAATAGTGCTGCCAGTAGAGCCGGTCTGCCAGGCCGTATGAGCCTGGGCAGACCGGCTTTTGCATGTGTGTACGCTGGAGTAACACGCTGGTGGGTGAAAGCGATATGAGCTGCTAGACTGTCTGTAGAACATACCGGCGGTATTTTTCGTATATATCGCTCTTAGGAGGGGGAGTAGCTATGGGCACCAGCAAGGACCCAGAGGGTCACAGGCAACGCATTCTCGACGTGGCCCAGCGCCTCTTTTTGGAGAAGGGTTACGATGACACCAGCATTCAGGACATTGTAGATGGGCTCGGTGGAATGACCAAGGGCGCCGTCTACTACCATTTTCCCTCTAAATCTGCCATTTTTGACGCAGTGACTGAGCGCATGGCTTCCTCTGACGCTCCCGGTGAGGATTGGAAGAAGGGCTGGCCCGGCCGCACGGGATTGGAAAAGTTGCGCAACGAGCTCGTCATTTCTTTGTCGGCCTACGCCCGCCACGACGTGTCCTACTCGGCCCAGACCCTGCTGAAGAGTCCGCGCATGGTGGGGGAGATGTACCTGAACAATATGGACGACATTGTGGGAGTTATCGCGCCCTATGTGCAGGAGGGCATAGGGGATGGTTCGATTGCCGAGCACGACCCGCAAGATGTGGCCCAGCTCATTTTCATCTTGCTCAACATGTGGATTGGCCTCAAGCTGACGACTTTTAGCAAAAAGGAAGTGGTGAGCAAGTTTACTCTTCTCCGGGAGATGTTTGAAGGCATTGGGGTGCCGGTAGTCGACGACCGGGTTATTCGGGCAGCAGTAGACCTTCACGCGCATTTGAAGCGTAATCCACACACGGCAGGCAAGTCGGGCGGTCGATCGGCTAGCTCGTTAGTTAGCCAGTAAATAAGTAGGTACATAAGACAAGATTTTGCTGGCCTGTGGTCGGCATGCAGCTGGGCTCGTGCACTAACCAATGAACTCAGATGACAGCATCCCCCAAACATACCGGTGGTATTTTATGAAAGGAACCCATGCAAGTTCTAGAAGCGAGACATATAGAGCAGTCCTTCGATGGGCGCTCTATCCTGCAGGATGTGAGTTTTAGGCTAGAAAAAGGCCAAGTTCTGGGCGTATTGGGCTCCAACGGTGCTGGCAAATCGACGCTCTTCAAAATTTTGGCTGGTCTTCAAACTCCGGCAGGAGGGGAGGTGCTCATCCAAGGCCAACTCTTGGCCAGCCAGTACCCGCAAGCCCTGGCTCGTATGGGCATTTCCATAGATATGCCGGTCTTTTACGAGGGCTTAAGCGCACGCGATAACCTCTCCATACACTGCGCATACATGGGTTGCCAGCTCAATGACAGCCAGATAGACAGTGCTCTGAATGCTATGGGATTAGCAGCGAGCAATACCACAGCGCTCAAGCGCTATTCTCTGGGCATGAGACAGCGACTGGCCCTGGCCCGCTGCCTGATTCATCAGCCGGACCTGCTCATCCTCGATGAACCCCTGAATGGGCTTGATCCCAAGGCGATAGTGGAGTTGCGCTCGGTGATTCAGACTCAAGCAGCAGCGGGTCGTGCTGTTCTCTTCTCTAGCCACATACTCTCGGAAGTCTTAAAAGTTGCCGACCGTGTCCTGGTGCTCAGTCAGGGCAGGATTTCGTTGGACGTCCCCATAACAGAGCTGGCAAGCATGGGCGACGATGCCGCACAAGCACAATTAATTCAAGCTATGGAGGCTTAAGATGCGTTCACTAGTGCAAATAGAACTCAAAAAATTTGCCATACTACCTTATATTTGGGGCAGCGGTGCTGTGTGCTTGGTAGCGCTCGCCTTTGGTGGTATGTTTATGGCAATCGGTCACTTCCAAGGCGGTTTTGGCGGCGAAATTAGCCGGACTAGCGGCCAGGCTAGCAAGCTCTCCAGCATAGATTTTTGCCTGCTCATGGTCATGGTTTTCTTACTGGTGGGCTTTTCCGTTCTCGGTGCAGCCCTAAGTGGCTCACTTATCCTCAAGCCCTACTCCGGGCGCGCATTGATGCTCACGCTGTCTTACCCCATCAACCGCTCCCGCCTCCTGCTGGCCAAACTCGTCGCAGTGGTGGTGACTACTATCGCGCTTTTCCTGCCCACTGCTGTCTTCACGCTGGCAGTGGTTGTTCTGTTCAACCACGCCTTGGGTGCCCTGCAGGAGGGCTCCGTCGCCCACACCTTAGCGCGTGCTCTCCTGCTCATCCTGCTTGCGGTATTGGGCCTGATGGGCATTGTGGGCATCGCTGTGGCCATCGGTTTTCACTGGCGGTCTGTGCCGGTCATGGTAGGTGCCTTAATTGTGCTGGATGCGCTGATTGGCAATGCGTTTTCGGCTTCTCTGCTGGTGGCCGCTATCGTTCTGGGATCAATCTTCTTGCTGGCCTTGCCGGTGCTGGCTGTGCTAGCGCGCGCTATCAGTCATATACAAGTGCCCTAGTCGGCTCACAGTTCGCTGTTGTACGCGCACTGACAACTGATTACCAGAGAGGGGGCCAATATGCGGCTCTTACGCACTCACCCAACGTTCGGCGTTCTGCTGCTGTCCAACTTGCTCAACGCTGTAGGCGGTGAGTTCTACAACTTGGTCTTTATTGTTTATGCCCAAACTTTGCCCTTCCGGCAGCTGGCGGTCTCTATCGCCTCTGCCGCTTGGGTGGCCCCAGCGTTGACTTCCTTCCTCGCTGGGCATATTGCCGACCGCACCCGCCGCAAGACCCGCGCTCAGCTACTGGTGAAGGCCCTTCAAACGCTCATCTACCTGGCAATTGCCTTGCTGATTGGTCGCTCGAAGGGTTTGGGCTCCTTCCTCCTCATGATAGGGCTCGACTTGCTTTCGTCGGCCATGGAAGGTTATGCCTCCTCCCTGTGGATGCCAGTGCTCAAACACCTGGTGCCAGCTAGTGACTTGCAGCAGGCGACTTCGTTGACTTCCGCGGTCAGCAGTTTAGCCGCCGTCCTCGCCTCCAGTCTGGGAGCTCTCGTTCTGGGGTTGCTGGGTAACGATTTTGCTGGTTTTTCGCTGGTGAACGCAGGAACTT
This sequence comes from Bombiscardovia nodaiensis, assembly GCA_033127725.1. Lineage (NCBI taxonomy): Bacteria > Bacillati > Actinomycetota > Actinomycetes > Bifidobacteriales > Bifidobacteriaceae > Bombiscardovia > Bombiscardovia nodaiensis. The sequence continues at coordinate 630,534 of AP026798.1, forward strand.
TCCTGTTGGCCGGCCTTCTGATTGCCGCCTGCCGACGGGGCTTTGAGCGGGCAGAGCGCCCAGAGTCGCCAGATTTTACGCAGAGCAGTGACTGCCCAAGTGCCACTTTTTCGCTGGCCGGCTCCTGGCAGGCTGTGCGAACTCAGTTTCGAGCCTCGAAGTTTCTCACGTTTACCGTTGGTCTGGGTACTGGGGTCAACATGATTGGCCTGGCCTTAACTCCGCTGCTCAGCGTGGTGCTCGTGAATCAGCCCACATGTTGGTGGCTCTCCTACGGCACTACAATTGCGGGGATTACCGCTTCCGGCTCTATTGGCCTGATTGCTGGGGCCCTCTTCGCTGGCGATCCTCTGCGGCGACTGTCCATGGCTACTCTGCTGACTGTTACGATGGCCTGCGCATCCTTGTGCGCTATAACAGTGCCCTTGGGATTGAATCCGTTTACCTTATTTGCAGCTATCTTCGCTATGAATTACCTGCTGGGCAAGGTCAACCCGCGTTTTATGGCTTTGCTTATCCAGACAGTACCTGAGCAGCATCTGGCAGCCACGATGGGTGCCATTCAGGGCCTTATGACGTTTGCTGCGCCACTCGGGCAGTTTGTCTTTCTCTTACTCGCCAACCTCTTGCCTGGGCCGCTCACGCTGTGTCTCTATGCCGGGTGTTCGCTGGTTTTGGCTGCCCTAGTGGTCACAGTTGGTTTGGGCGGTATGAATGCGGCCGACCCGACTGTGGGGGCTAGGCGCGCGTGAGTTCGTGATTTCATACGCGCCTAGGAGAGGCTGCTGCGCCCGCCTCTAGTCAATGTCCTCTAGGTCCTTGGGGTCCTTGGAGGGGTCGAAGCCGGAGACGATGTAGACCACGCGGCGGGCGGCGGAGACACCGTGGTCGCCGATCCGCTCCATAAAACGGGCCAGGAGCACCAGGTCAATCATCTGCTGCTTAGAGCCCTGCCACTGGTCGGAGAGGGCCAGATCGAAGGTCTGCTGGTGGAGCTGGTCCAGCTGGTCGTCGTCCACAATAATCTGCTCAGCCACTTTGGTGTTGCGCTCAGACATCATATCGACCAGGCGGTCGGCCAGGGTGTTCAAGAAGGCCTGCATCCGCTCGAAGAGGTCGCGCGCCTCGGGCGGCAGGGGGGAGTCGGGATAGGAGCGGCGGACCGCTTCGGCAATGTGGCGGGAGAGGTCGCCCATGCGCTCGAAGGTGGCAGCCAGGCGCAGGGTGGAAACCACCACGCGCAGGTCGGTGGCCACTGGACTCTGCTTGGCTAGGAGCTGAACGCACTGGTCGATGACGGATGCCTCCAGCTGGTCAATCGCTTGGTCGCCGTCGATGACCTCCTGGGCAGCCTGCAAGTCCGGGCCTAAGAGCGCCTGCCCTGAGGTGTGAATGGCTCGGCTGACGGCACCAGCCATCTGTTCCATATCGTCCGCCACCTGCCGCATTTCTTCGTTGAAGATTTTTCGCATGTCCGCTGCCTCTCTCTTGCTGTCATAATGAGGTATGACATAAGTGTACGGCCTGGCGTTAACGTTAGCTGCGCAAGGGTGGCAGTGCGGGCAGAAGAGACTGGGGAGGATAGATGAGTTCGCTATTTGAATCTTGGCGCGAGCGCCTGCAAGCTCGGCATGGCCATGGAAGTGAGCAGGAAGAGGCCGATTTGGATCAGTCCAGTCAAACCTTGCTGGCCCTGCTCTCCTCGGCTGTCGTCGTGGTGGGCTCCGACGGGCAGGTGGTGCGCTCCAGCCCCGAGGCATACCGGCTGGCGATTGTGAGCCAAGACCGCATCATTGACCCAACCGTGCAGGAGGCGGTCCGGCGGGCCTGGCAGTCGCGGGCGGTCTCCCGTTTTTCCTTGACTACGCAGACTCCCCAGGATTTTGCCGACAGCAGCTATGCCCTGCGCTCGCAAGAGGCTAGCGAGGGCTCATCGGCGCCTAAAAATATGATTGAGATGGACTCCGCTATTGAGCCTACCGGCGGCGTGTCGCGGCCCAACTGGCTGAAAGTGACCGTAGGTCGCCTGAGTCAGCAGCTGGTGCTCGTGCTCATCGACGACGTGAGCGAAGCCAAGCGATTTGAGCAGACCCGTGACGCTTTCGTCCAGCATGTCTCCGAGCAGCTCCTGGAGCCGGTTGACGAGCTGGGAGCCCTGGCCACCAGCCTGCAAGAGGCTGCGCAGAATGCCCAGCAAAACTCGGAATCGCTGGAGCAGGCCACGGCTGCAGTCAGTCGTGACGCTAAAACCTTGCGTGGCTATTCTGCTTATTTGGACCACACCTTGCGCGACCTGCTTCTTCTGATGCGGGCCCAGGAGCCGGTCAAGGCGAGCACCAGCAACTTGCTTGACTTGGCTGAGCAGGTAAACGCCATCCTGCCTTCGCTTCAGTTCCAGGCGAAGGAAGCGGGAGTAGGGCTGGACTACCAGGGGGCGCCCCGCTTGCAGGTACACGGCGAGCGCGAGCAGATTCAGGCGGCGGTGCGCAAGCTGGTGGAAAATGCCATCCGGTACTCGCCAACTGGCGCCAAAGTCGCCGTTGTAGTGGGTGCCTCCAAGGACGGGCAGTATGCGCTGATTCAGGTGGTGGACCGGGGCAAGGGTATCAGCAAAGACGAGCAGGAGCACATTTTTGAGCGCTTCTACCGGGGATCCAACCAGACGCAGTCCAGTCAGGTAGGCATCGGTCTGGGGCTGGCTATTGTCAAGCATGTGGCCCTGACCCACCATGGTTCAGTGACCCTGTGGAGCGCTCCGGGCCAGGGGTCCACGTTTACGCTCATGCTGCCCCAAGCCAGTCAGAGCCCGCAAGCTAGCTGATAGTGGTCCCGCTACTGGGCCAGGCGCCGATAATCCCAGCGGTTGAAGTGCTCCCAAATCAGCAGCAAAAAGCCCACGCCCACGCCCGACGCGCACACTACCAGGGCTTTGAGGGTGTCGATGCCGCACCACCAGAGCACAGCGCAAATAAGCAAGGCCAGAATCCACAGCCCTGTGCCTGCCAGGAAAATGAGCCGCAGGTCGACCTGGACGGGCTTGGGCGCTGGCCTGCGTGCGTCTGGGTCGAAAATCGGTGCGAGCTTCATGCTACATACTTTATTACAGAGCCTGACATACTATATACATGCAGAAGTTATCAATGTAGCTTGGTCTGGAGCCGAGTGGAGGGAGCTGGCGTGTACCCCATACAACCTGTGCAAAAGCGGTATGCCTGGGGTTCCTACTCGCGCCTGCAATCCATGTTCGCACTGCCTCAGGGGCTCGCGCAGGACGGCGACGGTGTTGTTTCAAAGACGCTGGCTGAGATGTGGTTCTCTGGCCACACGCAGTCACCTTCTCTCCTGACCCTGGAGGATGGGCAGCAGCTGGCGCTCACCCAGGCCATTCGCCAGGATCCGTTCGGCATGGTGGGCTCCGAGGATTCGCAAACATTCGGGCCAGTTTTGCCTTACCTCTTCAAAATTATTTCGGCGCGCATCCCTCTCTCCCTGCAGGTGCACCCGCTCGACTTCGAGGCTAGGGCGGGCTTTAACCGTGAAAATGCTGCCGGGTTGCCCCTCCACGCGCCCGAGCGTTCTTTTAAGGACACGCTGGCGAAAAATGAGATGGTGGTGGCCCTGGAGCCATTTACTGCTGCGGTTGGTTTCGCTCCCATCGCTACGCAGCTCAATATTCTACGGGTGGTCGACCACCCGGTGGCTCAGCGGATGGTGGATGCACTGCTGACTCGTACCTTCCGGCCGGGTGTGCCTCCCCAGGAGTTCGCGCCAGCTGACCAGATGATGCCGGTCTCCTCCCTGGCCTGGCCTGATTCGCGGCGCAGGGTCTTTCGGGCTTTTCACACTGCTATTACTGCTGACAATACGGATCCCAACACACTGACTCCGGCCCTGCTAGACGCCGATCGGCGTTTGAACTCCCGCAAAGCCCATGCGGCTATGGCCAATGCCTTGCAGGCGGCTCAGGCTTTTCCGGGTGATCCGTCGGTGCTCTGCCTGCTCATGATGAACGCTGTGTGTCTGGAGGAGGGGGAGTCTGTCTACATTCCTGCCGGCACGCCCCATGCCTATGTTCACGGTACGGCTGCCGAAATTATGACCAATTCCGACAACGTCCTGCGGGCTGGGATGACGCCCAAGCACAAGGACATTCCCAACTTGCTGCACAGTCTGAACTGCCAGCCAGCCTCGCCGATTGACCCTTCCAGCTCCATGATTGCCACGCTCGCCATGCAAGATATGGTGACCTACCGGCCACATATCAGCGAATACATGCTGGTGTACGGACACGTCGATGCCGGTAGCGTGGCCTGGCCGCTGATGGGCAAAATCGCCCGCCGGTACGGTGATTTGGTGCAGCGCCTGGGCCCGCGCCGCCTACTCATGCCCCAGGCCGGCCCCCGAATTTTGGTCTGCACCGAGGGCAGTGTCGAGGTCAGTACCCTCCAAGAACACCGGGTGCTGAGCCAGGGCCAGGCGCTCTTTATTCGCTCAGATGATGGTACTGTCGACGTGACGCGAGTGAGGTCCGCAGCGTCTGACGACCAACCTGCTGCCGATCACGGGTCATTCTTGCTGGCTTCTACCCCTCGCTAGTGTGAATATTCTTCGGAAGAAACCCACACTTCTTACCTGCACGCTCAGAGCGTGAGGACACGCCGGTGGGTGACAATATTGAATGCTGCTATCGGGGTGAGTGCAGGTCAGTGAGAGCAGCTTGAGAGCGGGCTGGAGGGAAAATGAGATCAGGGTGCGTTCGCTTGAGCAGCTAGGTCTGGACAAAAATCCAGTTAGGTATTTCTCACGAATGTGTTGTAAAGTTCATTAGGTGATGATTGTGTGACGCTACGGTGTCGATAGAGTGACGACGAACAGTAGGAGAGAACGCATATGATGTTTGCTGCGGATCAGGCGAAAGCTGTCCGGGGCGCGCATATTACCAAACAGCGCGTGCCGAAGAGTCAAAGCCCTCGCACAAACGGCGGCTCGGTTATCAATGTCTCCGAATTCTTCCGGCAGGAGTCCCGCAGCCTGCAAGCCAGTGCTGCTGTGGACGATGCTCTAGCTCAAAAGCTTAACCAGGTGGCCCCGCCTTCCCGGCGCTCTCGGCGAATGGCAGCTAAGGCAGCTGCTCGCAAGAACCACCTTATGACTGGCTCGGCTATGACGGCGTTGGTAGGTGCTGTAGCAGGGGCGGTAGCAGTGGTGACTCCGAAGAGCCCAACTAGGGCGCCTTTGGCGGACGCTGCCGGTTCCTCGCAAATTACCCCTGCCTCATACGCGGGTGGTCACAGCGGTTTGAGCAACGGCTCGCAGGTTTCCCGCTCCGAGGTTCGTAGCCACCTGCGCGAGCAGCAGACCAGCAACCACGGTAGCTGGGAGCTCGATGAGTACGGCCTCGACGTTGACCAGATGTTTAAATCGCTAGCCGATAACCCTCTGGTGGCTCAGTTCATGGGCCAGGATCAGAGCCTGTTGCCGGCGAGTTTTAATCCCAACCATGCCACTGGAGACAGCGGAAACGCCTACGAATTCAGCCAGTGTACTTGGTGGGCGTATACGCGCCGTCATCAGCTTGGCCTGCCGGTCGGCTCTCACATGGGTAACGGTGCCCAGTGGGCTTCTTCGGCTAAGGCGCTGGGATATTGGGTGGACAACACGCCCCGCCATGTGGGAGATGTGATGGTCTTCAAGCCCGGTCAGGAGGGCACAGATGCGCAGTATGGCCATGTGGCAATTGTGGAGGCGATTAATGCCGACGGCTCGGTAACGACTTCCGAGTCTGGTGTCTCGCTGGCAGGCAAGACCTATTCGCATACTTTTAAGAACGTCAACGATTTTCAATATATCCACTACTGATTGGCCCTGTGCTAGCAGCGAGGCTAGCTTCTTCCAATCCACGTGTTAGGGTAAGGAACTAATGAATATACAAGGTAAGCATTGGAAAACGGCAGCGACAGCCTTTGTAGTGAGCTCTGCTCTGCTCATTGGCGTGCCAGCTGTTGCCTACGCGGGCAGTCAGAGCAGCGCCGCTGTGACTTCTTCACGAACCTTTAAGCCTGGTAACCAGGTGCGCAAGAACCTTCTGGCCGAGTCCACGGCTACTCAGGTGGACTCCGACAGCAACTGGGGTGGCGTAGAAAGTCTCAACGTGCCGCAGACGAAGTCTCAAGCGCAAAAAGATGAAGAGCTTCGAGCTCAGGAGCAGGCTAAGGCCCAGCAGGAGGCACAGGCCAGGGCGCAAGCGCAGGCGCAAGCCGAGGCCCAGGCGCAGGCTCAACGGGCTGCTGCTGCCCAGCAGAGCGCTGCTGCCTCGCGTTCGTCTAGCCGTGCCCCTCTCGCTGCTTCCGATGCGCCGGTCTCTGGCAACGGGCAAGAAGTGTTGAACTTCGCCACTCAGTTTTTGGGTGTGCCCTACGTGTGGGGCGGCATCTCTCCCGCAGGTTTCGACTGCTCAGGCTTTACCCAGTATGTCTTCGCCCATTTTGGGGTGAGTCTGCCGCGCCTGGCAGCCCAGCAGCGGGTCGGCACACCGGTCAGCAATCCCACGACGGGTGACCTGATGGTGAGCAAGGATGGCGAACATGTGGCTATCTATATAGCTGGTGGCAGCATGATTCACGCTCCTCAGCCTGGCCAATCTGTCAAGATTCAGGGCATTTATTCTCCTGGCAATTGGGACTTTTACCGGGTCCTGTAGGCAAACAGACCAACGCACTCAGATGCTCCCTCCGGGGAGCATTTTTATGCCCTGGTGCAGGCTGGCGAAACGCCTATACTCTCGGCTGACTTATCTGCCGAGCCCAGGTGCGTTATTCTTAAGATATAGGTAAGCGGGGTTCCTTAGCCCCGCACCATATGTGAGGAGGTCGTTATGATCAACGACAAGGCTATTCTGGTTGGTGTCGACGGTTCAGATGCTAGCTACAAGGCCACCTGGTGGGCTGCCAACTACGCCAAACATGCGGGATTGACCCTGCAAATTGTGTGCGCGTATTCGCTGCCTTCCTATGCGGCAGTTTCATTTGATGCCACTTACAGCAGCATGGGAGACGACGTAGCTGCCCACTCCGATGCCCAGGAAATTCTCTCCAAAGCTAAGGCTATTGCCGACGAACAGGGCGTGGAGGCTGTGACGCTCATTGTGACTGGAGACCCTTCCTCAGTGTTCGTGGAGCTCTCCCGCAACTACAACCTCATCGTCATTGGCAACCGGGGCAAGGGCGGCTTGGCTGAGCGCCTTCTGGGGACCACATCGTCCAGCCTGCCAGCTTACGCATACTGCCCAATCGTAGTGGTGCCCTATACCGACGACGACGGCAATATGATGCACTTAAACAACACTATTTCCAAGGTGGCTGTCGGCTCAGATGAGTCTAAGTGGGGGTTGAAGGCGCTTGAGATAGCTGCCCAATTCGCTAACACCTGGGGGGCGACCCTGGACGTCATCTCTGCTGTGCCCAACATCTCGGGGCTCACGGGTACTGGTTCTGCCGAGGAGCAGAGTGTGATGGACTCCTATCTGGAGGACTTGTCCGGGCGCATTAAGCCCCTGCAGGAGATGTATCCCGATTTGAAGATCGACAAGCAGGTGGTACCCGGTTCGGCCGTTGAGGCACTGACCCAGGCCAGCAAGGACCACGATGTGGTTGTCGTCGGTTCCCGTGGTCGCGGTGGCTTCACAGGCCTGCTCTTAGGTTCTACCAGCCAGGGACTCCTCCAGCACGCCGTGACGCCGGTCTATGTGGTGCCTCGTAAGTATGTGGAGGCCACTGAGTCTGGTCTCAAGCAGGCTGCCTCTGCCGAAGCGAAGGCAGGAGCCACGTCCTTGGAGGACATCACCGGTGTGCAGCAGGTCTCCGTTGACAAAGCTGATCAGATTGAAGATATTGAGGCCACGATCGACCCCTTACATGATCAGAAGGGCTGATGAAGCCGGTAGTCTGGTTGCCGTAAGACGGTAGGCACCAGCGCAATAAACAAGGGCGGTTGACTGTCAGAAGGTGACAGTCAACCGCCCTTCATTTTGGCGTCTATATACGAGCCGAGTCAGCGTTAGTTGCGGACGTTGATGCTCATCCGCACAGGGGTCTCGCGTTCGTAAGTGTGCTTCACGGTGCAGCCCTTCTCAATGTGGCGGGTCATGCGCTCGGCCAGCTTGTCGGCGTCTTCATCGCTGAGCTTGGCGTCTGTGGCATCCACGCTCACCTGCTCGTTGAAGCTCAGGAAGGCATCGTCGTCGTCGCTGTACTGGGCGTTGACCACAACTTTGGCGCCCTTACCTTCGCCAAGCGTGTGCTCGACGGCGAACTGTGAGGACATAGCCGCGCATCCTGCCAAAGCAATCTGCGCCAAGTCACCTGGGGTGAAAAGTCCTTCGCCGCGCCCGAACTTAATCATGGCTCCGTCGTCGGAGTGACCTTCCCAAGAGCCGTCGGCGGCCCGCTCTACCCATAGTCGTTTTGCCATTGGAACCTCCCATTGGTTGTTGGTTCTACTTACCTACTAATCTAAACCCAGGCTCAGTCTATTTATGCCCGGTGGCTTCTCGATTGTGCTGGCAGACGAATGATGCGGGTTCGAGCGGCACTTGTGGCTCTGGGCTGATGCCCCTGGTCGAGATAAGGCTGGCTTGCTAGACTGTGAGTATGGCTTTGACTCCTGAACAATTGGCAGACATTCGCACGCGCATTCCTGAGCGCCCTCAGACCAGCATTCCTATGCCCTACGAGGACCTGGTGCGCAAGATTTTGCAAGAGGGGACTCTCAAATCGGACCGCACGGGTACCGGCACTATTTCGCTCTTTGGCCAGCAGATGCGCTTTGACCTGAGCAAGAGCTTCCCCCTCTTGACCACAAAAACGGTCTTTTTCAAGGGCATTGCCTATGAGCTGCTTTGGTTCTTGAAGGGCTCTTCCAATGTGCGCTGGCTCCAGGAGCACAACGTGCACATTTGGGACGAGTGGGCTGACCCTGAAACTGGCGATTTGGGGCCAGTCTACGGGGTGCAGTGGCGTTCCTGGCCTGCGCCGACGGCTGAAGATCCGGGGCGTACGATTGACCAGATTCAGCGCGCCCTAGCCTTAATCCGCGACCACCCAGACTCTCGTCGTATTATTGTGACGGCCTGGAATCCAGCCGAGATTGAGCAGATGGCCCTTCCGCCCTGCCATGCCCTCTTCCAGTTCTACGTGGCCGACGGCAAGCTCTCCTGCCAGCTCTACCAGCGCTCCTGCGACATGTTCTTGGGTGTGCCCTTCAATATTGCTTCCTACTCGCTCTTGACCATGATGATGGCCCAGCAGACGGGCCTGGAACCAGGTGAATTCGTCTGGACCGGCGGGGACTGCCATATCTACGACAACCACATCGACCAGATTCTGGAGCAGCTCTCGCGCGACCCCTACCCGTATCCGCAGATCAAGATTGCCAAGGCCGATTCCATCTTTGACTATCACTATGAAGATTTTGAAATTGTGGGCTACCAGCATCATCCTGCCATCAAGGCCCCGGTGGCGGTCTGAGCTAGCCAGTAGTATACTGTTGCAAATCTCTTACTGAGGAGCATATATACACTATGGAGCATGACAGTAGTAGTCGAAGCGGTTATCACGAACCCGAGCCCGGTCATGCCGGGCTTATAGGCGACGAGGGGTATGAGGAGGGAGATGCCCTCTCAGAGCCGTGTTCAATCAACCTCATTTGGGCTCAAGCTTGCACCAAAGACGGCAGGCGGGGAGCTATTGGCTACCAGGGGGGTATGCCCTGGCACCTGCGCGAGGACATGCGTCGCTTTAAGGAGCTGACTATCTCGCACCCGGTGATTATGGGGCGGCGCACCTGGGAATCTATGGGGGCCAAGCCTTTGCAGGGGCGAGACAACATTGTTGTCAGTCGCAATCCGCACTTTGAGGCTCCGGGAGCTACTGTAGTGTCCAGTGTGCAAGATGCGATTGAGTTGGCCCGCCAGGAGGCCATCCCAGCGGACGGGATTGACCGCTGCGAAATCTGGGTGATTGGTGGCTCTCAAATTTTTGAAGAGGCCTTGCCGCAGGCTACCTGCGCCTATGTGACCGACCTGGAAGCTCAGGTTGACGCCGACACCTTTGCTCCCGACCTAGAGGAGCTGGTGGCCCATCGCTTTTGGCGGGTGGGGCAGGAGGGGCCTTGGCAGGCGGCTCAAGACCCTCAAGACCGAGGGGTTACTCGCTTTCGGTATGTGACCTATGAGCGAGTCAGCTGAAAGGGGAAGTGTGAGTACTCTAGGCGAGCATAAGCCTTACGTGGTGATGACGGTGTGTACAGGCAATATTTGCCGCTCACCGATGGCTGAAATTATTTTGCGCAAGTTCTTTGAAGACCGTGGAGTTGACTCCAGCCAGGTGCGGGTGGAGTCCAGCGGGGTGTCGGACGAAGAGTTTGGCAATCCCATCGACCGTCGGGCGCAGAAGGTGCTCCGGGAGCGCGGTTACGAGGTGCCCCAGGACCATTTTGCCCACCGTATTAGCCGGGATGAGGCGCAGGAGAGCGACCTGCTGCTGCCCATGACAGCAGACCACATGCGCTCCCTTTTGCGCATTCTGCCCGCCGACAAGCGCCCGGCAGTCCACCTCTACCGGTCCTTCGACCCGGACCTGCCCCAGCCCCAGCCGGGCCACGAATCCGACCTGGACCTGGTGGACCCCTGGTATGGCGGTCCCCGCGAGTTTGAAGTCGCCATCGACCAAATCGAGCGCACCGCTCCTTACATCGTCGATTGGGTGGTCAGTCGGCTCTAGTTTCCGGGCAGAGGATGAGACCCAAGCTTTATGCGCATGCATGGCTTGGGTCTTTTCGTATCGATGGCTTTTGGTGGTTCCGCCAATGGGGCATAAGCCGATGAGTTACTCGTAGCTCCAGTAGGGGATGCAAGGCAAGGGTCTACCAGGCACAATAGGCCCGCGATAGGAAAGTGTAAGAGCTGGGGGAAAAGACAACTATATAATAGTCAAAAACATCTGGTGGCTCCGAGCGGGATCGAACCGTTGACCTAGCGATTTTCAGTCGCTCGCTCTACCAACTGAGCTACAGAGCCAAATTATTATTGGAGCCGCATCAAACGAACGACAACCAAGCGACTCCGGCCGGACTTGAACCGGTGACCTCCGCCGTGACAGGGCGGCGCTCTAACCAACTGAGCTACGGAGCCGTGGCTGTTCAAACAGCCAAAAAATAAGCATACCCGAACTATGCAAAGATGCAAGCTCCGGCGCGTCGCATATAGAAATCCCGGAACTGCTAGAAGCTAGCTGGTTCCGGGTTTCAGATCAAGGCGAGAGCGAGACTGTCAGTCGGTCTGCTGCCAGCCCTCGGTGTCGATGTGGTGGTCAGGGTTGGCCTGCCAGGCCTTCCAGGCGGACTCCACGATGTCTTCCACGTCGTACTGAGCGTGCCAGCCCATCTCGGTGTTGATGCGCTCAGGGGAGCCGATGAGCTTAGCTGGGTCGCCAGCGCGGCGGGGCTTGATGGCTTCGGTGAAGGGCAGACCCGTCACTTTCTTGACTTCGTCCACAATCTGGCGGACTGAGGTGCCCTTGCCGGTGCCCACGTTGAAGACGTCGTACTTACGCTCGTCCCTGTCTAGGTACTTGAGGGCAGCAATATGGGCGTCTGCCAGGTCGGAGATGTGGATGTAGTCGCGGATGCAGGTGCCGTCTTCGGTGGGGTAGTCGGCGCCGAAGATAGCCGGTGCCTTGCCCTGCTTGAGGCGGTCGAAAATCATGGGGATCAGGTTCAGGACTGCCGGGTCTTCCAGCTCGACAGGGCCGCAGCCAGCCACGTTGAAGTAGCGCAGGCCGCAGAACTTAATACCGAAGGGTTCTTCGCAGGCGCGGGCCATCCACTCGCCAAAGAGCTTGGTCTGCCCGTAGGGGTTGATGGGGACCATGGGAACGACGTCCTCAGGCACCACACTCACTGGGGGCTCTCCGTAGGTGGAGGCAGAGGAGGAGAAGACCAGCTTCTTGGCGTCGGTGACGGACATGGCCTTGAGCACGTTGAGCATAGCGCCCAAGTTCTGCTGGTAGTACCAGAGGGGCTTTTCGACGGACTCGCCAACCTGCTTGCGAGCGGCAAAGTGAATCACCGAGTCCACATTGTTCTCGCGGATAATTTGCGCCATGCGTTCGTCGGCTCCGGGCGCCGCTACATCGGCTCCGTAGAGGCGAGCTCCTTCAATTCGTGTGGCCTTTCCGTAGCTCAGGTCATCAATAACGACAACCTCCTGGCCGGCTTGATGGAGGGCGTGAACCACGTGAGCTCCGATGTATCCACAGCCACCTGTGACGAGGACGGACATTGCTGCCACCTTTCTGCATAAGATACGGGCACCCAAGCTGAATGTTCGATTATGCTACCTTTTGTTAATATTTGTTCTTTATTGAGTATAGCATGAAAATTATTCGGCACTTCGGCGCTTTTCGTATCGTTTTCCTCTATACATAATAGTAATGAACACATTACAAGAGATGCCTGCAACCCAAGGCAAGACCGAGAGCGCCAACGGAAACACGCGAGACAGGCGGACCATTGTCTCCTTCACCCGGCGCTCGGGTAAGCTCGACAAGCGGCTCGCCCGAGCTTGGCAGGCCTATGCCGATACCTACCTGCTGGCAGTGGACAGCGACCCAACTTCCCTGGGCGTGGACCCCAAGTTGGACTTGGATCGCGCCTTTTTTGGCCGTGTCTTCGGCCGCCAGGCGCGCTTGACGGTTGAGATTGGCAGCGGTCAGGGCGAAAATATCGTGGCTGCCGCGCAAAAGAACCCTGAGCAGAACTTTCTGGCCCTAGAGGTCTACGAGCCTGGCTTGGCGCACACCATGCTCCTGGCAGGCAAATTAGGTCTCACTAATCTCAAAGTGGCGAAAACTAACGCTCCCGAACTAATGGGGGCCCTAAAGCCTTCAACCCTGGATGAAGTGTGGACCTTCTTCCCTGATCCCTGGCCGAAAATGAAGCACCACAAGCGTCGGCTAGTGCAGCCAGCCCTCGCCGCAGATATTGCGCGGGCTCTAGAGCCAGGCGGGCTGTGGCGGATAGCGACCGACATTGACGACTACGCCCTCCATGTGCACGAGGTCATGGATCAGAATCGGCACTATACGAACATGGGGCAGAAGCTTGTGAGCTTACCTGTCCAACATGTGGGCAAGGGGACCGCCTATGAAGCGAAGCAACTGCCTCACGCCGACTTCAGGGAGGCAGAACGTTTCGATGGGCGCATTCTTACGAACTTCGAGCGCAAGGGCCTTACAGCAGGGCATACGATTCACGACTTCACCTACCAGCGACAGGCTTAGCTCACCCCAGTGTGAACGGCCCTGAGTTCGCTGGCTACGGCCTGCTTTTGCCTGCTGCGCTGCTGCGCCTGCTGCCTGCCGGTGGCCTGCTGGTAGGCTCAGCTGTGGCCGTTCATCCGCCGGTAGCGCTCGCTGCTGCTACATGGGATCTCAATCAAGATAGGAGATGGTATGGCTCGGCATTGGCTGACCTGGCCCGCCTTCGTAGAACTGACCGAGATATACACCGCCCCGCTCAACATAGTTTGGTTTGCCATGGGCGCTTCAATTGCCCGGTACTACTATGGGCTGGTGAATTGGGCCAACTTGGGCTTGTGCTTTACTGCCATCATCCTCTTTGATTTGGCGGTCAACATCACCGACAACTACTACGATTACCGCCACGCCCGTGACCGCGAGGGATATGCGCGCCACACGAATGTCATCGGTCGGCTGGGCTTGCCCCTCAAGGGCGTGTTTGGGCTAGGCTTGGGCCTCTATCTGCTTTCGCTCATACCTGCGTTTGTCCTCGTGGCCCGCACAGGCTGGCCCATCTTCCTGCTTGGGATAGTGGGGTATGCTCTGGGCATTTTCTACACTGCCGGGCGTTTCCCTATCAACGCCACCCCGACTGGCGAGCTGGCAGTAGCCTTCTCGATCACCTATTTAGTGCAGCTGGCCTGCGTCTGCTTGTCTGTGTACGGCCGTTACCCGCTGGATTGGGTCCTGGCTGGGCGAACATTTGCGGTCTGTGCGCCGGTCGTCCTGATATTTTTCACCATCCAGTTGGCCAACAATGTGGCTGACCGAGATGAGGATATTGCCAACGGTCGGCATACGCTGGCCTTTTACTTGGGTGTCGCCCGCTCCCTGCGCCTGATGCGCGTCTTGCAAGCCGTGGGCGCCGTTTGGCCGCTCGTGGCCCTCCTGTTCGGATGGGTTCCCTGGCCAGCTGCCTTGAGCTGCCTACTGCTGGCGCCCATGTGGAAGGGAATGCAACCCTTTTACGTCCACCCCAGCAAGCAGCAGACGTATTTTCCGCTCATTCGGGCCGCATCGCTCTTCTTCGTGGGCTATACGCTGCTCTTTGCCCTCGGGGTGTGGTTGAGCTGGTAGGGAGGAACTACTAGACTGGGCAGGGTTATAGGGGCTATCTGGCTGGTGTGCTTAGGCGAGCGACATGAAACATAAGAGCGTAGGAAGCAACAAGTGGGGTGAAAGGAAGGGCGGCGTGCAAATGAGCCAGATACAGCAGGAGCCAGCCCGGCGCTTGAAAGATGAGCGCAAGCGGCAGCGGATTCGCGCTAAGCAGAATAGGCCGCGCTGGCAGCAGTGGCTGCAGGAGGCGGTTTGGCTGCTTATCTGTGTGCTGGTCGTTGTGCTCTTGCGGGCCTTCGTGTTTGGTGCTTACGAGATTCCGTCGCCGTCCATGGAACACACGCTTGACGTCGGTGATCGGATTGTTGCCTCCAAGCTTCAGCCCAAAATGTCCGGCGTTCATCGCGGAGATATTGTGATTTTCCACGATCCCGACCACTGGCTGAACACTGGGCCCAATGACGACTACTTGATTAAACGAGTGATTGGCGTGGCTGGAGACAAGGTGAGCGCTGACGGCAGCGGTCCTGTCACAGTCAACGGCAAGACCCTGGAAGAGACCGAATACATCATGCCCGGCTCCCCGGCTTCTAAGGAGCCTTTTACGGTCACGGTCAAGGAAGGCTTCATCTTTGTAATGGGCGACAACCGTTCCAATTCAGCCGATTCGCGCTTCCACTTGAACGACATCAACGGTGGGCAGGTTCCCCTGAAGAACGTCGAAGCCATTGCCAACTTTACCTACTGGCCGCTCGATCGCACCGGTTTCTTGCGCCGGCCCGATTCAGTCTTTGCGGGGCTGCAGTAAGTTGTCCATGAAGCGGCTGGTAGTTGGCATTCTGGCACACGTTGATGCCGGTAAAACGACGCTCTCAGAAGCCATGCTCTACCGGGCTGGCCGCATCCGTAAGCTGGGTCGCGTGGACCACGGTGACACCTTTCTCGATACGGATCCTATGGAGAAAGCGCGCGGTATCACCATTTTCTCCAAGCAGGCCCTGTTGGAATACGATGACGTAAGCCTGACCCTGCTCGACACCCCAGGGCACGCAGACTTTTCGGCGCAGATGGAAGAGGCCATCAGCGCCATGGATTACGCCATTCTCGTGGTCTCCGCCACCGACGGCTTGCAGGGCCATACCCTCACCCTCTGGCGGCTCCTAGAACACTACCAGGTGCCCACTTTCATGTTCGTCAACAAAATGGATGCGCCAGGAGTGGATCAAATGGCCCTCCTGCGCCTCTTGCAAGAGCGATTGAGCCCGGGGTGCATGGCCTGTCCATTGGCAGACGATACAGGCGCGAGGGAGGCCGTAGCGCTCCTGAGTGAAGAGGCCATGGAAGAATATTTGAGCACCGGTGCCCTGAGCGCCAGCTGCCTGCAAGAGCTAGTTGCACGTCGTCTCCTCTTTCCCACTTACTTTGGTTCAGCCCTTCGCCTGGAAGGAGTAGACGACCTCCTCCAGGGCCTGAGAGAGCTGAGCCGCCAGCCCCAATATGGTGACGATTTTGGCGCTCGCGTCTTCAAAATCTCCCACGACCCCGAGGGCAACCGTCTGACCTGGCTCAAGGTCACTGGGGCGAGTTTGCTGGTTAAGTCGCGGCTGGAGCACGTCAGCGGCGAAGAGGGTGAGAAAGTCGACCAGCTGCGCCAGTATTCGGGTGCCAAATTTGAAACGGTCATTCGGGCACCAGCTGGCATGATTTGTGCTGCAACGGGCCTGAACTCAAGCTTCCCGGGCCAGGGCTTAGGCTTCGAGAAGGATCTTGGGCAGCCCATGCTTGAACCGGTGCTCACCTACACGGTGCTGCCGGGCGAGGCTGACCTCCACCGGGTTTTGCAGGCCTTACGGCTCCTGGAGGACGAGGATCCGCTGCTGCGGGTGCGCTGGGTGCCACAGCTGGAGGAGATTCACCTGCAGCTCATGGGCACGGTCCAGCTCGAAGTCATCCAGGAGAGCCTGCAGGAGCGTTTTGGCTTAGATATTGCCTTCGGCCCAGGTTCCATCCTCTACAAGGAGACCATCACTGGGCCGGTTGAGGGTGTCGGCCATTTTGAGCCCCTGCGCCACTATGCGGAGGTTCACCTGCTGCTGGAGCCCACCGGGCCGGGTTCTGGACTCAGTTTTGCCTCCCAGCTCAGCCAGGACGAGCTCGCTGGCAATTGGCAGCGGCTGGTGTTGAGCCACCTCAAGCAAAAAGAGCACTTGGGCGTGCTCACCGGTTCGCCCATTACCGACATGCGCCTGACACTGATTGCAGGCCGGGCCCACGAGAAGCACACTGAGGGCGGCGACTTCCGCCAGGCCACCTACCGGGCCGTCCGCCAGGGCCTGATGAGTGCCCACAGCGCCCTGCTGGAGCCCTGGTACAACTTCCACCTGGAACTGCCTCAGGAGCAGCTGGGGCACGCCATGGCCGACCTGCAGCGGATGAGTGGCTCTTTTGACCCGCCGAGCACCGAGGGCGAATTTGCTATCCTTGAGGGGCAGGCACCGGTCTCGCAGATGCGCGACTATGCGCTCGAAGTGAAGGCTTACACGCACGGGCAAGGCACCCTGACCTGCACCTCCGCGGGCTACCAGCCCTGCCACAACGCCGAAGAAGTCATAGCTGCCGCCCACTACGACCCCGAATCTGACCTAGAAAACACCCCCGACTCCGTCTTCTGCGCCCACGGAGCCGGCTACCCAGTCAAGTGGAACCGCGTCCCCGCCTTCATGCACCTCCCCGGCGGCCCTTACCTGCGGGACTGAGGCATCAACCAAGACGCATGAGTGTAAAGTGTGCTAGTATTAAATAGTCAGTAAAACTGATTATCTATATTATTGATTATTTGGAGTTGGTATGCGCAATCTGTTCGACTCGTATGGCTACTCGTTAGGTAAAGCCTCCCAGGCCATGGGAGAGCGTTTTGCGCCGAGCTTGGAACCGTATGGCCTGGATTCGAGAGAGTTCGGCGTGCTGTGTTTCATAGGGCGCAATCCTGGAATTTCGCAGGCGGATATAGGCCAGATGATGCGCGTGGATCGAACCACGATGGTGACCATCATCGACCATCTTGAGCGTCACAAATATTGCAAGCGTGTTCGCAGCCTTGCAGACAGACGCTCGTACGCTATCAACCTCACGCAATCGGGGAGGAGATTGGTAAAAGACCTGTGGACGGTAATGCGCCAGTGCGAGGATGAGGCCTTAGAGGCGTTGCCACAGGAGGTTCAATCTGTGCTGCTTGGAATTGCAGCGCACCTACAGCAAGGGAAGCAGTCATGATGGGAAGTCCGCAACAATTTATACAGAAAGATTATTTGGAGGCTGTTTTAGCGTCCTCTATAAGTCCTATGGATTATCTGCAATCGCAACGAGCGACGCCGGGAAAATATTTTCTTGTCGATGTGCGCAATGCTCCAGCGGAGAAGAAACAAGTGAAAATCGAAGGCGCTCATGACATACCGCTGCAAGAGCTTGAGCAGCGCATCGGGGAGTTGCCGAAGGGCCAGACCATTCTCGTGTATTGCTGGGATGTGTGGTGCAATATGGCGAAAAAAGCAAGTCTTATCTTGCTCAACAACGGCTTCGAGGTGAAAGAGCTGTCGGGTGGTATTGCAGCTTGGCAGCAGTTGAGGCTGCCGGTTGAACAGTTGTAAAACATGCCGAGTTACAGGGCTATAGAGCTGGCCAACTGTCCAGCTCTATAGCCCTTGCACGGTATAAACGGTGCCTAAGATTCAGGCTTCACGAACGGCTGGCCGCTCGTTGAGGAGGGGCATGGAGGCGGCATCTGCGGCATAGAAACGCTGCAGGTCGGCGGCGAATTTTTCTAGACTCTCCGGGTTGGTGTAGACCATGTGGCCTGCCGGATAGTAGCTGAAGGCGATGTTGGAGCGGAGCGCCTGGGGCAGTCCCATGTGGTCAAAGTCGTACTCGGTCTGGCCGAAGGGCGTGGCCAGGTCAAAATAGCCATTGCAGACCAGAACTTTTAAGGTCGGCTGCCGAACGAGCGCGGCTGCCAGGTCGGGGGTGACCAGCGGGAAGGGCACTTTCTCTCCCCAAGAGGAGAGCGCGTGCTCAGGCAGCTGATGCCACCAAGTCCAGCCTTTGCCGGGCTCCATTGAATTCCAGTCAAAGTCAGCGAAGCCCACGCGCTCGGCCTTGCCCTCCCAGCCCAGCTCGTCGCGCAGGTAGGCGGATGCCAGGGAGGAGTATGCCGGATCCAGGAAGGAATCGTCGACCACAAAGGTTTCGTCGTCGCTGGTCTGGTCCATGTCGTAGCCCACGGTGCGTGCGTCGTACCGGCCCACAATCTTGCCCTCAGAGCGCAGGAGCTCCTTGCGGAAGCGGAAATCAACCACCCGCAAGTCGGAGGCCACCACGTATTCCTTGCTCAGCCCTGTCAGCTCAGCGTAGCGTTGCGCCACTTGATCTTTCGTGATGGGGTCCAGGCGATCGCCCTGGGTTAAGGCCTGGCGGAGGGGACCGTTGGCGAAGGCGCGGGCGGCCTGCAAGTGCTCGGCCATGGAGACGCTGGTACCAGCTTTGCCCTGGTATTTGGCGATGGCGGCGTAGGTGGGGAAGTAACCGATGTAAAACTGGTCGGAAGTAGCGAAGGTGAAAGCGTAGTTGAGGATGTTGGAGAGCAGGGTGATGCCGTTCAAGGCGACCCCGTCTTGCAGGAGGCGGTAGGACAGGGCAGCACTGCGAGTGGTGCCGTAGGATTCACCTAGCAGGTACTTGGGGGAGTTCCAGCGGTGGTAGCGGGTCAGGTAGGCGCGAATGAAGGCGGAGAAGCCTTTCACGTCGCCGTCCACCGACCACAGTTCCTTCTTGGCTTTCTCAAGAATCTGGGAGAAGCCGGCTCCTGCTGCATCGATGAATACAAGGTCTGAGTATGGCAGCAGGGAGTAGTCGTTGTCGACAAGCTGGTAGGGGGCACCGGGAACTGGCGCAGCATCTGGCACGTTGATGCGCTTGGGGCCCACCGAGCCCATCATCAGGAAGGTCGAGGAGGAACCCGGGCCGCCGTTGTAAATGAACGTCACCGGACGGGTTGGGTCTATATTGCCCTCGGCATCGACCACAGTAAAAGCCGAGAAAAAGATGGATGCAGCAGGTTTGACTTCCTTGGTGTCAATATTGATGGTGCCAACCGTAGCTTCATACTCCCAGTTCCGCCCGCCAATAATAACGCTGTGCTGCGTCCTGTGCTCCTGCTGTTCTGGCAATTTTTCGCCCTGCTGCTGACTGTTTGAGACCTGTGTTTGTGTCTGATTGCCTTCCGGGGTGGGTGCTTGACTGAATTCCATGGTGGTTTCCCTTCTGTGCTGGTTTGAGCTGATAACCCCATATCCTACTGGCGCGAGGTTATGAACAGTTTTCTTATTTAGTATTGTCATAAAACAAACTCTGGCAACAAATCATATAGACCGCGCTAAATGTGACGTACTATACAAAGAGTTTGCAGTTTAGGCGTTGTGGCCTACCGCTGTTGAACTGCCCCGGATGGATATTATGTGAGCCGAGCCATAGTCCGGAGCTGTTGAAGACTCGTAGGAAGAGAAAGGATTCAATGGTGAAGCGTTTTTCTAAAGCGGTTTTAGCTTCCCTGGCTGTTACTTCATTGATGTTTGTTGGTGCGTGTGGAAATGGGGGAGGTAAGAAGTCTGAGTCTTCTCAGCATCTTACTATTTCCTGGTGGGGGAACCAGGAGCGCAATGAGCGTACAAAGAAAATAAACGATATGTTCATCAAGGAGAACAAGGGTGTCACTATCGACGGTCAGTTCTCCGAATTTGCCGATTACTATCAAAAGCTGTCAGTCGGCGCTGCAGGCAAGAACATGCCCGACATTATGCAGATTGAGACTGCGCACTTTGCGCAATTCAAAAATAATGGGCTTTTGCTTGAGATACAGAAATATATTGATAATAAAACGATAGATGTTTCTCAGGTGGATAAAAAGGTTGTAGATCAAGGCAAGATTGATGGTGGCTTGTATGGCCTCACGAACGCGACGAATGCCCCAGCGCTCATTTACAACAAGACCTTGCTTGATAAACTGGGTATCACAGTTCCTGAGAATATGACTATTGCCCAGTTCGAGGACATTAGTCGTCAGGTCCAGGAGAAGTCTGGCTATAAAACTAATTTTAGATATTATGAGCCTAGTGATCAATTAGCATATATGTTGCGAGCTAATGGCAAAGTGCTCTACCAGGATGGCAAGCTGGGCGTTAAGTCAGCTTCAGAGTTAGAACCCTTCTTCCAAGTGTATGCCGATGGCATCAAACAGGGCTGGCATATGGATCCCAAAGTCTTCACCGAGTTGAAAATCAGCTCAGTCGAGCAAGATCCTCTAGTGTATGGTACGGATCCGGCCCGGATGTCCTGGTGCAGTTTCCGTTACTCCTCTCAGTTGGTGGCCTACCAGGCTGTCGCTCAGCATGGTGATCATTTAGCTATGGTTCCATGGCCTTCGGCAAACGTTGCAAAATCGGATTATTTAAAGCCGAGCCAGTATTGGGTCATATCAAAGAATTGCAAGAATCCTGACCTGGCAGCGAAGTGGATTAACTTCTATACCAACAATGTGGAAGCCAATAAAATTTTGCTCACAGATCGTGGCCTACCCGTTAGTACAAAAGTGTTGGAAGCTATTAAGCCAAACTTGACTCAACCAGATAAAGATGCTGTGGACTATATCCAAAAGGTTGTAACGCCTCATTCTACCGCCATCAACCCACCTTCTCCCTCTGGCGCCAGTGAGGTTGATTCTAAGGTTTTGCCCAGCGTGGAGGAAAACCTCTGCTACGGCAAAATAAGTGTGAAAGAGGCTGCACAACAGTTCTTTGATCAGGCTAACCAATCCTTGGCAAATGCCAGGTAGTCTCTGACAGTGCCTTTTAGTGATTGATAGGTTCCCTAGCCCGCGCTCGCCTCATCCAGTGTGTTGGGTGCGAAGCGGGCTTAGTGGCCCACCATTGAGCTCAGTGAAGAGGAGTAACCGTTGAGTACCGTGCGAATTCCAGATGGAGCAGTAGACATCCCACGAGCGACCGGTTGTAGTATTCAGCAATCAACTCTTGGGCAGGAGCGCTCGTGCTCGATAGTCGACTATGGGGCATCATCGGAGGCTAATCCTATGCGCAATACAGCGGCTATTAACGCTGCTATACGTGCCATGGCTCAAGAAGGCGGAGGTACTGTTGTTATTCCAAAAGGACGTTTTGAAGTCTACACAGTAGTGTTGTGCAGCCAAGTTAACATTTTTTTAGAGAACGGAGCTATTCTAGCTGCAGCCCGAACCGATGTCCGACACGGCATTTGCGATGTACAAGGTGAACTTTTCACCCAAACCGGTCAGGGGGGCAATTATTTAGAACCGGAAGTAAACCGATACGTTGGCATTCAAGATCACGCCCACTCATATTTGCGAAACTCTCTGATATGGGGTGATCACATCCAGGATGTGATGATTTACGGTTCGGGCTGCATAGACGGCAGCTACCTCGATACTGATGGATACCGTAGGGATGCTCTCTGCTATTCGGATCCCCAAGAACCAGAGTTCAGAAATATGCCTGGCCACGATGGTGAATGGTTTGGAAATAAGGGAATCGCATTTTCTCAGTCCTCTCGCTTGGCCGTATGTGGCATTGCCATACGATGTGGCGGCCACTTTGCGTGTATCGCCACCGGTGTCAGCGATATCTTGCTCGAAGGATTGCTAATAGACACTAACAGGGATGGCATTGACTTGGACTGTGTACAAGACGCTACAGTCCGTCATTGCGCGGTAAACAGCCCACACGATGACGGGATTGTGGTGAAATCGTCCCTCGGCGCGCAAGAGCTCAAAACATCTCACAATATTCTCATTGAAGATTGCGAGGTCTCTGGTTATGATTTGGGTTCGGTGTACAAGGGTGCTCCTAGTACGGATCGTCTGGTCTGTCATCCTGGAATAAGTCCTATCGGCCGCGTGAAGTTAGGCACTGAAGCCACTGGTGGCTACGATTTAGTGACCATTAGGAATGTGAGTTTTCGCCATTGCTTTGGCCTAGCAATCGAAGCAAATGACGGGGCTGATGTGTTCAATGTTGTCGTTGAGCATTTGGACATGAACGACGTTTCCTGCCCGGTTTTTATTCGCACTGGAGATAGGGGGCGCTATCCGGTGACGGCCCACGGCACAGATCAGCATGTTCGCTCCGACAATGAGGTGCGTTTGGACAATAGACAATGGATTGTGCCTAACGATCCTTCGTATGAGAAATTCCCAATTCAGCGCTATACCCCTTCCTATCGAAAAGCTAACTATGAGCTCAGCGACGGGACGATAGTGCAATTAGTCGATCAAAGCGATCCTATCCAGCTGAATTCTGCCAACTGGTTTGACAAAGGCGATGGAATTTGTCACCCCTATCTATATGACCTGGCAGAGCAAAAATATCTTCCCAATTATCAGATATCACTTTCGCCGGCAGATAGGGCAAAAATGGGCAACGGTGTGGGGGTAGGGCATATTGCTCAGGCGCTCAATATCGTGGTGAAAGACATTCGCGCCACTGATGTTGATCCTAGGTACCCAATGATTTTGGCGGGAACAGTGGATGGCCGACTGGAAAATATCCGTTTGGAGAACATTACAGTTTGTTATCGTGGCGGTATTCGTATGAAAGACGCAGTCGAACAGCGCCAAATTACGACTGCGTGGCACTGTCAGGAAACAGATTTTGCTCCTGTCGTGCAGCCGATTCAGTGGCTTGCGGAGAAGCATAATCGACTCAACGAGACCTTGCTTCCTAGGGTGCGCTGGGATGCAAATACTCAGCAATGGTTGGACGATCCCTA